>NZ_QZMV01000013.1:0-232419 GCF_003957705.1 Bradyrhizobium sp. LVM 105
CGCTGCCGCGTCCACCGCAAGCCCGGCTCGCGAAATTGACGACCGCAAGATCGCCCCTCCTGGATGAGCCGGGATGGGCGACACATACGCCAAAACCGAATTTCGGTAAAGTGGAATATTTTCAGGTGAAGGGATTGACAGAGACCGACACAGGGAAACTCCATCACCGTCACCCTGAGGTGCTCGCCTCTTCGGCGAGCCTCGAAGGGCGACGGCCCGGCTGCATCGGGGCCGTTCATCCTTCGAGGCTCCCCATGCGCCGCGCTGCGTCGCATGTCTCGCGCCTCAGGATGACGGAACTGGCGAGGGTCGCTTTCATTGTTCGACGAAGCAAGGTGGCCAGGACGAGCCTCACCCCTTTCGCAACACCGGCGCGCCATCCGCCATTGTCGTCACGCCCTTCCGCTCGACGATCATCCCATAGGCATGCGGCTGGCGGTGGACGTCGAAATTGAAGGTGGTGCGCTTGTAGGAATTGCAGAGGTCGAGATCGCAGCGGGCGAGCGCCAGCTCGTCGCCCTTGGTCGTGCATCGCGCGATGATCTCGCCCGAGGGCGCGATGATGCAGCTGCCGCCGATGTGGTCGACGCCCTCCTCGACGCCGGCCTTGGCGACGCCGACCACGAAGGTGCCGTTCTGATAGGCGCCGGACTGCATGACGAGATGATTGTGAAACAGCGAGAGATCGTCATGCTCGGGCGCGGGCGGATTGTGCACCGGCGTGTTGTAGCCGATCATCACCATCTCGACGCCCTGCAGGCCCATCACACGATAGGTCTCGCTCCAGCGGCGGTCGTTGCAGATCGCCATGCCCATCACGCCGCCGAAGGCGCTGGCGACGCCGAAGCCGCGGCCCGGCTCGAAATAGCGCTTCTCCAGATGCTGAAATTTCCGCCACGGCTCGTGCTCGGCATGACCGGGCAGATGGACCTTGCGGTATTTCGAGACGATCGTGCCGCTCTTGTCGACGAGAATGGACGTGTTGTAGCGCCGGACAAGTCCGGCCTCGACCGTCAGCTCGGCATAGCCGAGGGTGAAGCCGATGTTGAACTCGCGGGCGAGATCGAACAGGCCTCGCGTCTCCGGACCCGGCATCTCGCGCTCGAAGAAACTGTCGATCTCGGCCTGATCCTCGAAATACCAGCGCGGGAAGAACGTCGTCAGCGCGAGCTCGGGATAGACGATCAGGTCGCAGCCGCAAGCCTTCGCCTCGCGCATCAAGGCCATCAGCCGGGCCACAACCTGGGTCCTGCTCTCGGTCCGGGCGATCGGGCCAAGCTGGCCGGCCGCAACATTCACAAATCTCGCCACGCGTCATTCCTTCGTTGTCCGGAGTGCCTCGAGCCCGAGCCTATCGAGCGGCGCGCCGCGCGCACAGGTCGGCTCGCCCGATCGTCGTGACGGGACACAATCAAATTCCGTGCCTGCGGGTATCATCGTGCGGACCCGCCCGGTCATTCCCGAAGATCCGGGAACTAGTTGCGGATATGCAACGGTTCCCCGCGATCTGAAGCCGGACAAAACAAACTCCCATTCCGGCCACGAACCGCTCTCACAAGACCGTGAGACGATCAGGGGAACGACGATGCGTGCACAACGCGTTTGGAAAGTGAATGGAGATGCCAGCATCGGGCGCCTCCAATCGAGATTGGACGAACTGAACAAGCGCCTGGGTCAGCTTGAAAGCCAGCATCCGGACAGCTGGAAGATCGAAGAGCTGAAAGCGAGCGCGCTCAGCCTGTCGCGCGAGATCGACGACATCCGCTGCGCCGAGGCGACGGCGGCCTTGAGCGAGCTGCTGCGGAAGTAATCGGGCCTTTCGCGATTCGCGTCCCTCGCAAGGGAACCAAGCTCCACCGCCGCCATTTCCCTGAGAGCATGGAGCACGATCACGGCCAGGCACCCGACGCGGGCCGATCTCGCACGCGGGGGGGCCGGCGCGGTATCCACGCTGGTCCTGTGCGCGACGGCGGCGCTCGCCCCCGCACGCCACTTTGCACCGTGAGTTGCACCATGAGGTCTTAGCCCCGCGAGGGATTTCGCATGACGACCGAGCCCGAGGAGCAGGTGCGGCTGCAAGGCTTTGGCGAGATGACGTTGCGCACGGCGGTCGCGACGCTGATGCAGCTCGCACCGCGCGAGCGCGCGGAGGCCGCGATCTTCCGCGTCCGCGACGGCGTGCGACTGGCGGAAAGCGAAGTCGCCGAGCTCGCCTCAAACTGGGGCATCGAACCGGCGCCGAAGGTGCGGTCGCCGCGACTGGTCCCCGAGCAGCACTGGCCCGACATGGTCCGCGGCATGGTGCGCGAGGCGCCGCTGCCGGCGCTGATGGTGGCGTTTCTGGTGGGGGTGCTGGTGGCGAGAAGGTAGCGATTGCCCCAGAGGCCGTCACGAAAAGTGCGGGCTCAGCTTGAGACGTTGACCATGGATTATTTGTAGATACAGAATCATCCATGAAGATGAACCGAACCGCCGCTAAGAAGCGCTACACCGCGAGCGATATGCGCGCGGTGAGCAATAATCCGGAGTGGACCGAGAGTGAGGTGGCGAAGGCCAAACCGTTCGACGAAGTCTTCCCTGGGATGCGCAGGGGCCGTGGCCCCAACAAGGCACCGACAAAAAAGCTGGTGTCGCTGCGATTGAGCCCCGTCGTGCTGGAGCATTTCAAGGCTTCCGGGCGCGGATGGCAGAGCCGGATTGACGAGACGCTGCTTAAGGTCGTCAAGAAGGCGCAGAAGTCGATCTAGCGCCCAAGACTAGGGCGTTACTAATCTTGGCACTCAAGCGTCGGCACAAGCGCGCTGACGATAAGAACTCATCAATGGCAAAAGCGACGATTGCTGATCTGGAGGGCGGCGCAGCATTGTGCGCCTGGTTCGAAGGCGTTCCCTCGTTTCACGATGCAACGTTGTTGCAGCTGGAGCTTCGCCAGGGCGCGTCAAGCCGGCTTGTCGCCCGCGCATTCCAGATGACGTCAGAGGTCGACGCACGCGGCCATTTCGTGCTGACCAAGCATGTCGACGTCACATTCACCATCTTCGAGTTGATCGACGTCCAGCTGTCAGACTTCACGGAAGCCGGGATCATGTTCGGGCTCGACATCGAGATCGATCCCGACGGCATGACACTAAGCTTCGAGTCCAGCTATGGCGTGCACGGCCGGATCAAGGCCAAGCGGGTCGTGGTCTCGTTTGAGCCCCGGCCGGCCGGGGCATCCTGAACCTTACAAGCCATGCCACGCGCTCACGCCCCCCTGCCCGGCCAAATCGGCCGTGGACCCGATCCCGAAATCGTTGCAGAAAGGCGTTCCGAGGCGCTGGCGGCCGGTCTGCCAAGCCTCTGGAGAACGTCGACTTTTGGAAGAATGGTCGGAGTGGCAGGATTCGAACCTGCGACCCCTGCGTCCCGAACGCAGTGCTCTACCGGGCTGAGCCACACTCCGACAAGAAGGCGGCTTATAGCGTCGGGTTTGACGCACCGCAAGCGGCCGAGATGAGGAATTTTGTCCCTGTGAAAACGGGCCTTGAAACGCTGATTTTACCGGCCGGCGCGGCCGGCGCGGAGGCTGCCGCTCGGGCCTTGGCCGCCGGCGGGCTGGTCGCGTTTCCGACCGAGACGGTCTACGGGCTCGGAGCGGACGCCGCCAACGCCACCGCGATCGCCCACCTCTACGCCGCCAAGGGGCGGCCGGCGTTCAATCCGCTGATCGCGCATCTCGCCGATATCCCGGCTGCGCGGCGGATCGGGCGGTTCGACGCGCGCGCGTTGAAGCTGGCGGAGGCGTTCTGGCCGGGGCCGCTGACGCTGGTGGTGCCGAAGATCGAGGGCTGCCCGGTGGCGGATCTCGCCACCGCCGGCCTCGACACCGTCGCGATTCGCATTCCCGCCCACCCCGTCGCGCAGGCGATCCTGCGCGCCTTCGGCGGAGCCGTGGTGGCGCCGTCCGCCAACATCTCCGGCCATGTCTCGCCGACGCTGGCTGCCCATGTCGAGAGCGACCTGGCGGGGCGGATCGACCTGATCATCGACGGCGGGCCTGTGTCGGTCGGCGTCGAATCGACCATCGTCGGCTGCTTCGAGACGGCGATGCTGCTGCGGCCCGGCGGATTGTCGCGCGAGCGGATCGAGGCGGTGCTCGGGGCACCGCTGGCGCGCCCGCCGCTGGACGCCGAAAGCGACGACAGCCAGCCGCTGGCGCCGGGCATGCTGGCCTCGCATTACGCGCCGCGCGCTCCTGTGCGGCTCGATGCGCGCGAGGTGACACCGGGCGAGGCGCTGCTGGCGTTCGGCTCCGCGCGCCTGCCTGGCGTCGATACCGCGTCGGCCGTCATGAATTTGTCGCCCACGGCTGATCTCGATGAAGCCGCCGCCAATCTGTTCGGCTATCTTCGCAGCCTGGATGCGAAGAGCCCGCGGGCGATTGCGGTGATGGCAATTCCCGAGCAAGACCTTGGCGAGGCGATCAACGATCGGCTGCGCCGGGCTGCCGTGGCGCGATAAGAAGCTTGAGAAGAGACACGAGAATGAACGTCAATACACCCGCCGTCCCTCCGCTTGCGCCCGAGCTGATCGAGCAATTCCGCAGGATCGTCGGCGAGCGTCACGCCATCACCGATGCGAACGACATCGCGCCTTACGTCACCGAGGAGCGAAACCTGTTCCACGGCCGCTCGCCGCTGGTGCTGCGCCCGGGCTCGACGGCCGAGGTCTCTGAAATCTGCAAGCTCGCCTCCGCGCACAGAATCGCGCTGGTGCCACAGGGCGGCAATACCGGCCTCGTCGGCGGCCAGACGCCGCACAATGGCGAGGTCGTGGTGTCGCTGCGGCGGCTCGACAAGATCCGCGAGGTCGACACCGCTTCCAACACCATGACGGTCGAAGCCGGCGTGGTGCTGCAGGTCGCGCAAGCCAAGGCCGCCGAGGTGGACCGGCTGTTTCCGCTGTCGCTGGGCGCCGAAGGCAGCTGCACCATCGGCGGCAATCTCTCCACCAATGCCGGCGGCACCGCCGCGCTCGCCTATGGCGTCGCGCGCGAGATGGCGCTGGGACTCGAGGTGGTGCTCGCCGACGGGCGCGTGCTCAATGTGCTGTCGAAGCTGAAGAAGGACAACACCGGCTACAATCTGCACAATCTCTTCATCGGCGCCGAAGGCACGCTCGGCATCATCACGGCGGCGACCTTAAAACTGTTTCCGAAGCCGCGGGCGGTCGAGACCGCCTATGTCGGCCTGAAATCGCCGGACGCGGCCTTGAAGCTGCTGACGATCGCGCAGAGCGAAGCCGCCAACGCGCTGACGAGCTTCGAGCTGCTGTCGCAGATGGCGGTGGACTTCTCGGTCCGCCACGGCATCGACGTGCGCGATCCGCTCGCAGAAAAACATCCCTGGTACGTGCTGATGGAATTGTCCGCAGCCAGCGACGACGCCCGCACGCCGCTGGAGACGATCCTCGGCCGTGCCATGGAGGAGGAGATCGTCGACGACGCCGTGATCGCGTCGAGCCTTGCCCAGCGCAACAATTTCTGGAAGCTGCGCGAGGAGATGTCGGCGGCGCAGAAGCCGGAGGGCGGCTCGATCAAGCACGACATCTCCGTTCCCGTCGCCGCCGTGCCCGCCTTCATCGCCGAGGCCGACGCCGCGGTGGTGAAGCTGATCCCGGGCGCGCGGCCGGTGCCGTTCGGCCATCTCGGCGACGGCAATCTGCACTACAATGTCAGCCAGCCGATCGGCGCCAACACGGCTGATTACCTCGCGCGCTGGCATGAGGTGAACGCGGTGGTGTTCGAGATCGTGCTGCGCATGGGCGGCTCGATCTCCGCTGAGCACGGCATCGGCGTGCTCAAGCGCGACGAGCTGCCCGACGTCAAGGACAAGACCGCGATCGAGCTGATGCGCGCGATCAAGGCGATGCTCGACCCGCTCGGCATCATGAACCCGGGGAAGGTGCTGTGAGCGCGCTTGCGATCGACACCATCACCGATGCCGATGTCGAGCCGGTCGTCGCACTGTGGCAGCGCTGCGGCCTGACGCGGCCCTGGAACGATCCCCATGCCGACATCGCCTTAGCGCGGCGGCGCGACAATTCCACCGTGCTGATCGGCCGCGACAACGGCGCGATCACAGCAACAATCATGGTCGGCCATGACGGCCATCGCGGCTGGGTCTATTACGTCGCGGTCGATCCCGACTGCCAGAAGCGCGGCTTCGGCCGCCTCATCATGGCCGCGGCCGAGGACTGGCTGCGCGCGGCCGGAATCCCGAAGCTACAGCTCCTGGTCCGGCGCGAGAATGCCGAGGCCCATGCGTTCTACGGCTCGCTCGGCTTCGAGCTATCGACCTCCGTGATGTTCCAGAAGTGGCTCGACGGCCGCGCCACGACGCCAAGCAACTGAGATCCCGCAATGACCATTTCCGACCGCGTCCGCATCAAGGACGTCCGCGTGCTCTCGGACGGCTGGACCACGCTGAAGACCACGACGTTCGAGTACCGGCGCGCCAGCGGCGAATGGCAGACGCAGCATCGCGAGACCTATGAGCGCGACAACGCCGCCGCCGTGCTGCCGTATAATCGCGCACGGCGGACGGTGATCCTGGTGAAGCAATTCCGCCTGCCGGCCTTCATCCGCGGCTACGACGACCTCCTGATCGAGGCGGCCGCCGGCGTCTTGGACAATGCCGAGCCCGAGCAGCGGATCCGCGCCGAGGCCGAGGAGGAAACCGGCTATCGCCTGCACCACGTCCACAAGGTGTTCGAGGCCTACATGAGCCCGGGCGCCATCACCGAGAAGCTGCATTTCTTCGTCGCCGAGTACGAGCCTGAGATGCGGGTCAGCGACGGCGGCGGCCTCGCGCACGAGGGCGAGGACATCGAGGTGCTGGAGCTTTCCATCGACGAGGCCCTGGCGATGATCGCCGACGGCCGCATCATCGACGCCAAGGCGATCATGCTGCTGCAATACGCGGCGCTGCATGTGTTCAGGTAGGTGATTTCTTCGCCTCTCCCCGCGTGCGGGGAGAGGCCGGAATTTGCAAAGCAAATTCCGGGTGAGGGGGAGCCTCCGCGAGTCTCACTGTCAGCGCCCTCGCCGAGACCCCCCTCACCCCAACCCTCTCCCCGCAAGCGGGGCGAGGGAGCGCACCCGTCGCGCGGCGAGCCATCGTGCGCTGCAATCCTGTCCTGCGCCGCTCTGCCCCCCGTTGAGCAACCCCGAAACTATCTCTAGTCTGGCCCGAACCAAGAACCAGGAGACGCGCCCATGTCCGCTCCGCGCGACGACGAATTCGGCTTTGCGCCCGACTATGATTCTCCCGTCCCCTACATGCAGCGCACGCGGGATTATTACGCGGCGATCGGCTACACCACACCGTATCGCTGGGCACACTACACCTCAGCGCCGTTCCGGCCGCTGAATAAGCCGCTGGCAAAGTCGCGCGTCACCATCATCACGACCGCCGCACCCTACGATCCCGCCAAGGGCGACCAGGGGCCGGGCGCGGCGTATAACGGCAGCGCGAAGTTTTACCAGGTCTATGACGGCGACACGTCGAAACAGCACGATTTGCGCATCTCGCACATCGGCTACGACCGCAAGCACACCTCGGCGACCGATAGCGGCACCTGGTTTCCGCTGCCGCAGCTGTTGAAGGCGTCCGCCGCCGGCCGGATCGGCGAAGTGAGCCAGCGCTTCTTCGGCGCGCCGACCAATCGCAGCCACCGCGTCACGCTCGACACCGACGCGCCGGAGATCCTGGAGCGCTGCCTCACTGATGCGGTCGACGCCGCGGTGCTGGTGCCGAACTGCCCGGTCTGCCACCAGACCACGGCGCTGGTGGCGCGGCATCTCGAAGCAGGCGGCATTCCGACCGTGATCATGGGCTGCGCCAAGGACATCATCGAGCACGCCGCAGCGCCGCGCTTCCTGTTCTCCGACTTCCCGCTCGGCAATTCCGCCGGCAAGCCGCACGACGTCGCCTCGCAGGCGCAGACGCTGGAGCTGGCGCTCAAGCTGCTGGAGAGCGCGAGCGGCCCGCAGACGACGATGCAGTCGCCGCTGCGCTGGAGCGAGGATGCATCCTGGAAGCTCGACTACAACAACGTCGCGCAACTTTCGCCGGAGGAGCTGGCGCGCCGCCGCGCCGAATTCGACAAGCAGAAGGAGATCGCGCGCGGCAACCGCGCCGCCTGACGTCCTCCGATAACCAAGACAAAAAGGGAGAGCGACGTGACGCGACCGTTCGAGGGCGTGAAGATCCTGGACTTCACGCAAGTGCTGGCCGGCCCCTATGCCAGCTACCAGCTCGCGCTGCTCGGCGCCGACGTCATCAAGGTCGAGCGGCGCGAGGGCGAGGACATGCGCCGCACGCCGCTCTCGCGGGAATGGGCCGACCGCGGGCTGGCGCCGGCGTTCCAGGCCGTCAACGGCAACAAGCGCAGCCTGACGCTCGATCTGCAGAAGCCGGAGGCGATCGCGATCGTGAAGAAGCTCGCAAGCCGCGTCGACGTCGTCATGGAGAATTTCCGCCCGGGCGTGATGGACAAGCTCGGCATCGGATATGAAGCGCTCTCGGCGATCAACCCCAAGCTGATCTATTGCGCGGTGTCGGGTTTCGGCCAGACCGGCCCGGATCGCCTGCGGCCCGGCTATGACGGCAAGATGCAGGCGCTCTCGGGCATCATGGCGATATCAGGCCATCCCGAGACCGGACCGACGCGCGCCGGCTTTGCGGTCTGCGATGTGCTGTCGGGCGCCACCGCAGCGTTCGGCGTGTCGAGCGCGCTGTATCAGCGCGACCGCACCGGCGTGGGCCAGTTGATCGACGTCTCCATGCTGGAGGCGACGCTGGCGTTTCTGTCGGGCCAGATCGCGGACTGGTCGGTCGCCGGCCATCGCCAGACGTTGTCCGGCAACCAGGCGGTGAGCCGCAGGACCACGGCAAACCTGTTCAAATGCGGCGACGGCCACATCCTGCTCGCGGTCAACAACGAGAAGCAGTACCGCGCGCTGATGGCTGCGCTCGGCCGCGAGGACACGCTCACCGATCCGCGCTTTGCCGACTGGTTTTCGCGCAACGAGAACGAACCTGCGCTGCGCGCCATCATCGAGGCGGCGCTGGCGGCACGGCCGGCGCGCGAATGGGAGACCATTCTGGAAGACGCCGGCGCGCCTTGCGCCAGTATCTGGAAGGTCGAGGAAGTCATCGACCATCCGCAAATCAAGGCGCGCGGCGCGATCCAGGAGCTGGACACGCCCTACGGCAGGCTGCGCTTTGCCGGCAGCGGCTTCAAGCTCGCCCATGGCGGCGGCAAACTCGATCGGATGGCCCCGGAGCTGGGCGCGGATACGGACGCGGTGCTGGGCGAGTTCGGATTCGGTGCGGCGGAGATCGCGGCGTTGAGGGCGAAGGAGGTCGTTTAAAACTCCGCTGCCGTAGGGTGGGCAAAGCGAAGCGTGCCCACCATCGCGCGTTGGAGAGAAAGTTCGTGGGCACGGCGCGTTGCGCCTTTGCCTACCCTACGGCACCGCGGCTTAGAACAACGAGCCCTGCCCGTCATCGGCAGGCCCGGCTGTGGCCTTCCGCCCTGCCTTCTTCGGCTTCGGCGCCTCCGCCTCCATCTCCTCCGCGCTGATCGGCAACAAGAGCTGCTCATCGTCATTGGCGACGCGGTTGACGCGGGTGGAGACCGGGTGCCAGGCGAATTCGCCGCTGCGCGGGGCGGTCATCAGCGGCAGGATCGCGTCGACCTCGTTGCCGCTGACGTCGAGCCAGCGCTCGAAATCGCGCTCGCTGATGGTGACGGGCACGCGGTCATGCAGCGCGGCGAGATCCTCGCCTGCCGCGGCCGTGACGATCGCGACGGTGTCGAGCTCCTCGCCGTTCGGCCCGGCCCAGGTCTCGAACAAAGCGGCGAAACCAAGCGGCGCGCCGTCGGCGCGGTGGATGAAGAAGGGCTGCTTGCGGCCGCCCTCCGTCTTCCACTCATAATAGCCGTCGGACGGGATCAGACCGCGCCGGCGGCGAATCGCATTCTTGAAGGCCGGCTTCTCCAGCACGGTTTCGGAGCGTGCGTTGATCAGCAGCGTAAAGCCGCGGGGATCCTTGACCCAGGTGGGCAACAGACCCCAGCGCATCAAGCGGAAATGCCGCGCGCCGTTCTCGATCAGAACGACCGGAATCGGTTGTGTCGGCGCCACGTTGTACCGGGGCGGGAAATTCGGCTGCTCGACATAGCCGAACAATTGCCGCAAGGCCGCGGGGGCCGAAGTTATGACGAAGCGTCCACACATCCCAGGCTGTCTATATAGGGTCCGTTCAGGTCCTTTTAACCCCGAACGTTAACACTGCGGCGGATGAGCTCAACGGCCTCCCAACCCGCGCGGACGCATGTACAGACGGGCCCCGAGGCCGCCGCCTGGGCCGAGCGGCTGCGCGTGGCCAATATCAACCCGCGGACCGGGCTTGCCACCGACTATCTCAACCATTTCAATGAAGCGGTGATGCTGCTGGAAATGGTTCCGGACATGCCCGAATGCGCGGACGATTTCTTGACCTGGACGCCGCTGTCCTATGCCGAGCATTTCACGGCCTCCAACTTCAAGGCGCGCGACCTCGCCATCGAGGCCTATGAGAAGGCCGATCCCAACGTGCGCGCCCAGTTCGACCACATCACCGATACCATGACCTCGATCCTGACCGCGGTCGGCTCGGCCATGCGCGAGGTCGAAAAAGATACGACCCGAATCCGCCTCGCTGAGCAGGCCGCGCTCTGGGTCAAGCCGCTGATCGCGGCCTGCGGCGGCATCATCCATGGCGGCGCCGAGGCCGACGTCGACACCATCATGGCGAACTGAGCCAGATGCTTTAAGAACAAGGTCCTTTCCCAACAGGTCCTTCAGAAAATGGCTTCGCCCGTTCAGCCCGCCCACCCCCAGCTCGCCGTCAGTGCCGCGATCTTCCGCGACGGCAAGGTGCTGCTGACCCGCCGCGCCCGTTCGCCAGCGAAGGGGTTCTATTCGCTGCCCGGTGGCCGGGTCGAGTTCGGCGAATCGCTGCACCAGGCCCTGAGCCGCGAGGTTGACGAGGAAACCGGGCTCCGAATCGAGATCGTCGGCCTTGCCGGCTGGCGCGAGGTGCTGCCCGCCGCGCCCGGCGCCGGCCATTACCTCATCATGTCCTTTGCGGCCCGCTGGGTGGCCAGGGAGCCTGTCCTGAACGACGAGCTCGACGATCACCGCTGGATCGCCCCGGACGCCCTGGCGAGCCTGGACCGCCTCAAGCTGACCGGGGGGCTGGACGAGGTGATCCAGTCCGCCGCGCGGCTGATCGGGGCCTGACCTAGCGGCGAGCTCGCTGCAACCTCTCCCGCTTGCGGGAGAGGTCGCGCCGGAGGCGCGGGTGAGGGCTTCCTCGTCTAGGGGAATTGTCCCGTTGTGGAGACAACCCTCTCCCCAACCCTCCCCCGCAGGCGGGGGAGGGAGCGCACTGCCGATGCAGCAGCTACCGTACCTTGCTTCTCCAGATGGGAGGGGGCATACACCCCGCCGATGTCCACGCGATTTCTGGCCATTTCTGTCCTGATTCTCGCCTGCGCCTGCGGCCCCACGCGGGCTCAGGACGTGGCGGCGCCGTTCGACGCCGATTTGCAGCGGCTGGCCGAGATCCTCGGCGGCCTGCACTATCTGCGCGGCATCTGCGGGTCCAACGAGGGCAACAAATGGCGCAACGAGATGCAGGCGCTGATCGATGCCGAAACCCCTTCGGGAGAACGCCGCACCCGCATGATCGCCGGCTTCAACCGCGGCTATAACGGCTTTCAGCAGACCTACCGCAGCTGCACGCCGGCCGCGACGGTGGCGATCCGCCGCTACATCGAGGAAGGCTCGAAGATCTCGCGGGATCTGACGGCGCGCTACGCGAACTGATTCTCTCTCTCCGTCATTCCGGGGCGCGACGAAGTCGCGAGCCCGGAATCCATTCATCCATCATCTCTGTGGCGCGATGGATTCCGGGCTCGCGCTGCGCGCGCCCCGGAATGACGAGACAGGATCGGCGAGGCGGGAACGCTGTCATCGACTTTGTTCACAGCCGTTAACCGTTCTTAAAGATGTGGCCTAGCGGTCGTTAACGACCGTGCTAAACCTCTCGCACAGCGCATCGCCGTGGATCGCGCCCCAGCCCTGATCGAGTTTCATGAGCCAGCCGATTTCCTACGCCCCCGCCCGCGCACCGCTGCCCGATCACGAGCAGAAGCAGGCCGCACTGAGCTATCTCAACGAGGCCTGGGCCGAGGCGCGCCATGACGGCGTCGACGGCGACTGCCTGGCACAGGCGAGCCTGTTTGCAGCCTTTGCCGAGCTGGTCGGCACCTATGGCGAGGACGCGGTCGCCAAGTTCGTCGAGGGCTTTCCGGGCCGCATCCGCAACGGCGAGTTTTCGGTCGACATCTGCAGGCAGTAGGTCCTGCCGAAAATGACCCCGCCACGCGGGCGGGGCCAGTCAACGGATGAATGACTTGGCGAACAGCTTCGCGAAGTCTGCAGGCATTGTCGCACGGAAGCCGTTTCCCCCCGACAAGCATTAGTCTCGCAATGGCCGGGAGATGTTCCTGCCGGAGTCGGGAATGCGCTCCCTCCGTCGAAATCGCCGCTCCCGAGTTTTCTCGTCTCGGGCGAGTTAATCCGTCTCGATCGGCAGCGCCGGTTCCCGCGCCCATTCGCCCATCGAGGCGTCGTACAGCGTCAGTCTGTCGTAGCCGAGCCGCGTCAGCAGGAACAGGCCGATCGTCGCCGAGATGCCGCCGCCGCAATAGACAATCACCTTCTTGTCGGGCGTGACGCCCGCAGCAGTGAATTTGGCTTCGGCATCGGCAAGCGTCGTCAAGGTCTTGTCGGCATTGACGAGCGTCGCAGCGGATACGTTGACGCTGCCGGGAACACGGCCAGGCCGGCCGTAGCGGCTCGGCTCGAGGCCGCGATGAAACTGCGGCCCGAGCGCGTTGACGATCACCGTCGAGGGATCGCCGATCCGCGCCTTCACCACTTCCTTGTCGACGAAGAAGCCGGCGCGCGGCGCGGCCTTGAAGGTCGTCGCGGGATAGCCTTTCGGTGCGCCCGTCTCGATCGGCCGTCCCTCTTCCTTCCATTTGTCGAAGCCGCCGTCGAGCACCAGCGCATCGACGCCGAGCGAGCGCAGCATCCACCAGAACCGCGTCGCCCACATCATGGTGCCGATGCTGTAGAGCACGACGGTCTTGTCCGCATCGAGGCCGTGGCGGCCGAAGGCGGCCTCCAGCTGGGCCACACCAGGCATCATGAAGAAGTGTTGCGACGAGGTGTCGGAGAACTCGCCCTGCAGGTCGAGGAAATCGGCCCCCGGAATGTGCCCGGCCGCGAAGGTCTTGTCGCCGGGCACCGCGCGGTAAGGCACGTCGCTGCCGGCGGGCACAGGTTCGTTGTAGGTCGTGCAGTCGTAGAGGCGGAGATTGGGATCGCCGAGGATGGCGGCGAGCTGCGCGGTGGTGATGAGGGCGGCTGGCTGGGACATCGGACTGCTCTCTGTCGAGGGAGTGTGGCTCTCTCCCCTCGTCATTGCGAGCGCAGCGAAGCAATCCAGGGTCTTTCAGTTGAGGGATTCTGGATTGCTTCGTCGCAAGGGCTCCTCGCAATGACGGGGATAGTGGATTCGTCCCCCGAAAGAAGCCCCTCTACGGCTTCAGCGTCTCCAGAAACCGCACCGCCTCGCCCTGCGCGGGCGTCACCAGCTCGCCCTGCCACATCACGCGGCGGCCGCGGATGAAGGTGCCGACGGGCCAGCCGGTGACGCGCAGTCCGTCATAAGGCGTCCAGCCGGCCTTGGACGCGACCCATTTGTTGGTGATGGTCTCGCTGCGCTTGAGGTCGACGATGGTGAAGTCGGCGTCGTAGCCGGCGGCGATGCGGCCCTTGCAGGCCATGTTGTAAAGGCGCGCGGGACCGGCGCTGGTGAGGTCGACGAAGCGCGCCAGAGAGAGCCGGCCCGCGTTGACGTGGTCGAGCATCAGCGGCACCAGCGTCTGCACGCCGGTCATGCCGGAGGGCGAGGCGGGGTAGGTCTTCTGCTTCTCCTCCAGCGTATGCGGGGCATGGTCGGAGCCGAGCACGTCGATGATGCCCTGCTCGATGCCGCGCCAGATGCCGGCGCGGTGATCGGCGCCGCGCACCGGCGGGTTCATCTGCGCCAGCGTGCCGAGGCGCTCATAGCATTCGGGCGCGGCCAGCGTCAGGTGATGCGGCGTCGCCTCGCAGGACGCGACGTCCTTGTGGTCGCGCAGGAATTCGATCTCTTCCTTGGTGGAGATGTGCAGCACGTGAATGCGCCTGCCGGTCTCGTGCGCGAGCTTGACCAGGCGCTGCGTCGCCATCAGCGCCGCGGTTTCGTCGCGCCACACCGGATGCGAGCGGGCATCGCCCTCGATGCGCAGCGATTTGCGGTCGTTGAGGCGGTACTCGTCCTCGGCATGGAAGGCGGCGCGGCGGCGGATCACCTGGAAGATGCGGCGCAGGCTTTCGTCGTCCTCCACCAGCAGCGCGCCGGTCGAGGAGCCGATGAACACCTTGACGCCGGCACAGCCGGGCGCGCGCTCCAGCACCGGCAGGTCCTGCACGTTCTCGCGGGTGCCGCCGATGAAGAAGGCGAAATCGCAATGCATGCGGTGATAAGCGCGCTTCACCTTGTCGGTGAATTCGGTCTCTGTCACCGTCAGCGGCGCGGTGTTCGGCATCTCGAACACGGCGGTAACGCCGCCCATCACGGCGCTGCGCGAACCGGTCTCGAGGTCTTCCTTGTGCGTCAGGCCGGGCTCGCGGAAATGCACCTGCGTGTCCATCACGCCGGGCAGGATGTGCAGGCCCTTGCAGTCGATCACCTCGGCGGCACTGCCTTGCGACAAAGGACCCAGCTCGGCAATACGGCCACCGGTGATGCCGATGTCGCGAACACCCTCGCCGTCCTGGTTGACGACGGTGCCATTCTTGAGGATCACATCGAAGCGCTGGGTCATGGCTGAAGGCCTCTCTCGTCCCCAAGCGCAGGGCTCGAGGTCTTGTCGTTTGTGCCTCGCGGGCTTACGTTCCGGAGCAACATGTCGCAAGAGATTTTCGCATGAAATCAGCGTTTCTTCCCGACCGGGGCGTGGTCAAGGTCGCGGGCGAGGACGCGCGCAACTTCCTCAACGGCCTGGTCACGACCGACCTCGACAAGCTGAAGCCAGGCCTGGGGCGATTCGGCGCGTTGCTGACGCCGCAGGGCAAGATCATCGTCGATTTCCTGATCACCGAGGTGCCCGCGGGCCATGGCGGCGGGTTCCTGATCGACTGCCCGAAAGCGCTGGCAGATAACCTCGCCACCAAGCTGAAATTCTACAAGCTGCGCGCCAAGGTCACGGTGGAAACTCTCGATCTCGGCGTGCTCGCGGCCTGGGACGGCCAGCCCGCGGCGCAGCCGGATCTTGCCTTCACTGATCCGCGCAACGATGCGCTCGGCTATCGCATCCTCGTCCCCGAGGATCTCAAGCAGAAGCTGTCCGACCTGATCGGGGCCGAACTGGTCGATGCCGCCGAATACGAGGCGCACCGCATCGCGCTCGGCGTGCCGCGCGGCGGGCTCGATTTCATGTACGGCGACGCCTTCCCGCACGAGACCAACATGGATCGTCTCGCCGGCGTCGATTTCGACAAGGGCTGCTATGTCGGCCAGGAGGTCGTCTCGCGCATGCAGCACCGCGGCACCGCGCGCACCCGCAGCGTGAAGGTGCTGCTCGACGGCGCCTCGCCCGAAGCCGGCGCGACCATCCTCGCCGGCGACAAGCCGGTCGGCACCATCGGCTCGACGTCCGGCGGCAAGGGCATTGCCCTGGTGCGCATCGACCGTGTCGCAGACGCGCTCGATGCCGGCCAGCCCCTCACCGCGGGCGGGCTCGCCTTGAAACTTGCCGACCCCGACGTCGTGCGCATTCCAACCAAGCCCTCCATCGCATGAGCCGCGCTCCCCGCCTGCATCCCGACGGCCTGACACGTTGCCCCTGGCCGGGCGATGATCCGCTCTATGTCGCCTATCACGACACCGAATGGGGCGTGCCGGAATATGACGACCGCGCGCTGTACGAGAAGCTGATGCTCGACGGTTTTCAGGCCGGCCTGTCCTGGATCACGATCCTGCGCAAGCGCGACAATTTCCGCAAAGCCTTCGACGATTTCCAGCCGGAGAAGATCGCGCGCTACACGCCCAAGAAGGTGCATGCGCTGATGAACGATGCCGGTATCGTTCGCAACAAGGCCAAGATCGACGGCGCGATCCTCAGCGCCAAGTCGTATCTCGACATCATGGAGAAGGGTCCGGGCTTCTCGAAGCTGCTGTGGGACTTCATGGACGGCAAACCCAAGGTCAACCATTTCAAGACCACGGGAAGCGTGCCCGCCTCGACGCCGCTGTCGGTGCAAATCTCGAAGGAGCTGTCCTCGCGCGGCTTCAAGTTCGTCGGCCCGACCATCGTCTATGCCTTCATGCAGGCGACAGGCATGGTCAACGACCATCTCGTCGACTGCCATTGCCACGCGACCTGCGGCAAGACGCAGCGCAAGCCGCGCCTCAGGGCCAAATGACCGCGAAGAAGACCGCGAGCGAAGCGCCGTCCCGCGCCTGGCAGCGCATGCTGTCGGGCCGGCGGCTCGATCTGCTCGATCCCTCCCCGCTCGACATCGAGATCGCCGACATCGCGCACGGGCTGGCGCGCGTCGCGCGCTGGAACGGGCAGACCACCGGCGCGCATATCTTCTCGGTCGCGCAGCATACGCTGCTGGTGGAGGCCGTGCTGCGGCACGAGATGCCGCGCGTCGATCAGCGCATGCGGCTCGCAGCCCTGCTGCACGATGCGCCGGAATATGTGATCGGCGACATGATCTCGCCGTTCAAGGCGGTGCTCGACGGCCACTATAAGGCCGTGGAAAAACGCCTGCTCGGCGCCATCCATATCCGCTTCGGGCTGCCACCGGTACTGCCGGAGGAGACCACGCAGGCCATCAAGGCCGCCGATCGCGGCGCGGCCTATCTGGAAGCGACCGAGCTTGCCGGCTTCAGCGAAAGCGAGGCAAGGCGGCTGTTCGGCAAGGATCCCGGCCTCACCGACAGCGTCCGGCGCGACTACCTGACGCCCTGGACCGCGGCGCGGGCCGAGAAGCAGTTTCTGGAGCGGTTCGGCGCGGTGTTTGCGTAGCTTCATCCCTTGGTAGGGTGGGCAAAGCGAAGCGTGCCCACGAGACCAGGCGGGATGCGCGCAATTGCGAGACGGTGGGCACGGCGCTTTGCGCCTTTGCCCACCCTACGAGCGCTTGTTATAGTCGCGGCAAAAAGGTCCGCCATGATCCACGTCTGCTCCCTCGCCGCGCTTCCCGAAACCGTCCGTCTCACCGGGGCCAGCCATGTGCTGACCGTGATGGCCAATGTCGAGCAGGTGGCGCGGCCGGTCTCCGTGCTGCCGGCCAATCATCTCAAGGTGTCGATGGACGACATCACCGAGGAGCTGGACGGATTCGTCGCACCGTCCGAGGCGCATATCGATCAGGTGCTGAATTTCGTGCGCGGCTGGGACCGCAGCGCACCGCTGGTGGTGCATTGCTATGCCGGCATCAGCCGCTCCACCGCGAGCGCGTTTGCGGCGGTCTGTGCGCTCAATCCAAACCGCGACGAACTCGAGATCGCCAGGAAGATCCGCGCGGCCTCGCCGATCGCCTCGCCGAACCGGCGCATCGTCGGCCTTGCCGACCGAGCCCTCGGCCGCAACGGCCGCATGCTGCGCGCGCTCGACGAGATCGGCCCGGGCGCGATGATGGTCGAGGGCCGTCCCTTCGTGATCGAGCTCGAATGAGAGTTGCCCGCCACAAGGCAGGTGCGCTCCCTCTCCCGCTTGCGGGAGAGGGTCGGGGAGAGGGTGTCTCCGCAGCGGGACAATCCCCTAGAGGAGAAAGCCCTCTCCCGGCGCTACGCGCCGACCTCTCCCGCAAGCGGGAGAGGTTACAGCGAGTCCGCGGCGAGACCATCGCAATCAATCATGCGATCATCGTCGCATGAGCGAGGCGCTCCTGACGCCGATCGAGATCGGCCTGACCGCGGCGATCGTCGCGATCGAGGGCCATGAGCCGCTGATCCTCACCGCGCTCGGCAGTGACGGGCTGGCCGGCCTGCCGTTCGGCCCGTTCGACGCACTCGCGCACCGCACCTTCGAGATCGGCCTGCGCGCCTGGGTCGAGGAACAGGCGGGCTTGCGGCTCGGCTATGTCGAGCAGCTCTACACCTTCGGCGATCGCGGCCGTCATGCCGAGGCCGGCGACACCGGGGCGCATATGGTGTCGATCGGCTATCTCGCGCTGACGCGTGCGGTGGATGGCGAGCTCGCAGCCAACGCGGCGAGCTTCGCGCCATGGTATCGCTTCTTCCCCTGGGAAGACTGGCGCGAGGAGCCGCCGGCGATCATCGCCCGCGACATCATCCCCGCGCTGACCGAGTGGGCCGCGGAGGAGACGCCGGAGACGACTCGCGCGCTGCCGCGCAAGGACCGCGTGCGGTTCTGCTTCGGCCTCGACGGGGCGGCCTGGGACGAAGAGCGCGTGCTCGACCGCTACGAGCTGATGTACGAGGCCGGGCTCGTCGAGGAGGCGCGGCGCGACGGCCGCCCTGCGGCATTAGCGCGCAAGACGCTGCCTCCGCTCGGGACCTCGATGCGGTTCGACCACCGCCGGATTCTCGCCACAGCGATCGCGCGGCTGCGTGCAAAACTGAAGTATCGTCCTGTCGTGTTTGAACTTTTGCCGCCCGAATTCACACTTACCGAACTGCAGCATACGGTGGAGGCGATCTCCGGCCGGCATCTGCACAAGCAGAATTTCCGCCGCCTGGTCGAAATGGAAGCCCTGGTCGAACCGACCGGGGTGATGTCGACACAGACGGGCGGACGGCCGGCGGCGCTCTACCGCTTCCGCCGCGACGTGCTCCAGGAGCGGCCCGCACCGGGCTTGCGCGTACGCTCCCGGCGCTAGATCCTGGGATTTGCGCGATCGGCCCCTGCCCGCCGGTCGCCTGGAGGCTTCATGTTCGACGGCCCGTTTGACGTCTTTGCGCTGATCATCGCGATCGTCGCCTTCCTGATCGCAATCAAGGCCTCCAGCCAGGCGGCCGAGCTGCGCCGGCGACTGAACGGGCTCGAAGAGAGATTCTACGCGCAACGGCCGGTCCAGCCGCCGCCGCTCATGCCGGTGCAGGAGCAGGCGCCCGCCTCCGCGACGATGGCCGCCGAGCCGCCGCCGCTTGCGCCTGAGTCCGAGCCGGCGCCGCCTCCGTCCGTCACCGAACAGGCGTCGCCGCCGCCGCTCGCAGCGAGCGTCTCCGCCGATGCACCGCCTCCCCTGCCTGCGTCCGCGCCTGATAGTCGAGAACCCGGCTTCGAGGAGCAGCTCGGCACGCGCTGGGTGGTGTGGATCGGCGGCCTTGCGCTCGCGCTCGGCGGCTTCTTCATGGTGCGCTATTCGATCGAGGCCGGCCTGCTCGGCCCCGGCGTACGCGTGTTCCTGGGCGGCCTGTTCGCAGCCGCGCTGCTGGGCGCCGGCGAATGGACCCGGCGCAAGGAGAGCATCTCCAACATCGCGGCGCTGCCGATCGCCAACATCCCCGCGATCCTCACCGCGGCCGGTACGGCTGTGGCGTTCGCCACCATCTATGCCGCCTACGCGCTCTACGGCTTCCTCGTGCCCGCCACCGCCTTCGTGCTGCTCGGCATCGTGGCGATGTGCACGCTCGCTGCCGCGCTGCTGCATGGACCCGCGCTCGCCGGCCTCGGCGTGGTCGGCGCCTTCGTGACGCCGGTGCTCGTCTCCAGCGGCAAGCCGGACTATTGGGCGCTCTACGTCTATCTCGCCGTCGTCACCGCCGCGAGCTTCGGCCTCGCCCGCATCCGGCTGTGGCGCTGGCTTGCGGTCACCACGATCGCCTTCGCCGTGCTCTGGCTCTTCCCCGGTCTCGACGCCGAGCAGGTCCAGGTCGCGCCGCACGCCTTCCATGTCATCGCGGGCTTCGTGCTGGCCGCGCTGCTCGTCGTCTGCGGCTTCATGTTCGGACCTGCAATCGAGGACGGCGAGATCGAGCCGATCTCGTCGGGCTCGCTCGGTGCCTATCTGTTCGGCGCGATGCTGATCGTGCTGTCGAGCGCGCATGCCGACCTGGCGCTGATCGCCTTTGCGCTGCTGGTCGGCGGCACGCTGCTCGTCGCCTGGCGCGCGCCGGCGGCGACCGGCGCGCTCGGCGCGGCCGCAGCGGCGGTCTTCATCGTGTTCGCCGAATGGGCGGTGCGCGCCAATCCTGACATGCTGGTGCTGCCGGGCGGTGCGATGTCCGGCGTCGGGCCCGGCGCGACCGACAGCTCCGTGACGTTGCATCTGGTGACGGCCGCGATTTTCGCCGCCGGCTTCGGCATTGCCGGCTTCCTCGCGCAGGGCCGCTCGAATTCGGCGATCATCCCAGTGGTGTGGTCGGCTGCTGCGGTCGCAACACCGATCGCGATCCTCGTTGCGCTCTACGCGCGTATCGCCCATCTCGACCGCTCGATCCCGTTTGCGATCCTCGCGGTGCTGCTCGCCGCGGCCTTCGGCGCGGCGACCGAGGCGCTCACGCGCCGCGAGACCCGGCCGGGCAGCATGATCGCCACCGCCTTGTTCGCAACCGGCACGCTCGGCGCGCTGGCGCTGGCGCTGACCTTCGCGCTGGAGAAGGGCTGGCTGACGATCGCGCTGGCGCTGATGTCGCTCGGCACCGCCTGGATCTCGCTGCAGCGGCCGATCCCGTTCCTGCGCTGGCTCGCCGCCATTTTCGCCGGGCTCGTCACCGCGCGCATCGCCTACGACCCACGCATCGTCGGCGACGCCGTCGGCACCACGCCGATCTTCAATTGGCTGCTCTGGGGCTACGGCCTGCCGGCGGCCTCGTTCTGGGGCGCGAGCGTCTTCCTGCGCCGCCGCGCCGACGATCCGCCGCTGCGCATGGTCGAGGCGGCCGCGATCCTGTTCACCGCGCTGCTTGCCTTCATGGAGATCCGGCACTTTGCGACCAATGGCCGGATGACCTCGCCGCCGTCACTGCTCGAATTCGCGCTGCAGGTCTGCGTCACGCTCGCAATGGCGATCGGGCTGGAGCGTTTGCGACTGAGGAGCCACAGCATCGTGCACAATGTCGGGGCGGTCGTGCTCACGGCGATTGCCGGGTTCATCAGCGTGTTCGGTCTCTTGATCCTGGAGAACCCGATGCTGCTCTCCAGCGTCAATGTCGGCGGCCTCGTCTTCAACCTGTTGCTGCTCGGCTACGCGCTGCCGGCGGTGCTGATGCTGCTGCTGTCCTATGCGGTGGCGGGCCATCGCTCCGTCGCCTACGCCAACACGATCGCTGGCGGCGCGCTGGTGTTCGCGCTGAGCTATGTGACGCTGGAGATCCGCCGCTTCTATCACGGCCCGGTGCTGCTCTACGGCGGCACCACGAGCGCCGAGCAATACACCTATTCGATCGGCTGGCTGGCGTTCGGCGTGGTCCTGCTCGGCGTGGGAGTCCTGGTCAATTCGGAGCGTGCGCGGCTGGCCTCTGCCGCCGTCATCGCGCTGACCATCCTCAAGGCCTTCGCCGTCGACGTATGGACGCTGACAGGCGTCTACCGCGCGCTGTCCTTCATGTGCCTCGGCGTCGTGCTGGTGGCGATCGGCTGGCTGTACCAGCGCATCCTGTTCCGGCGGCAGGTCGTTCCGCCGCCGGCTCCGCAGCCGAACGTGTAAAAATCAGGCCGCGCGGACCGATTGCAGGAACTGCGCGACCTCGACCTTCAGGCGGGTGCTGTCGGTCGCCAGCGACTTCGCTGCCGAAAGCACTTCACCCGAGGCCGAGCCGGTGTCGATCGCACCGCGCTGGACGTCGGTGATGTTGGACGAGACCTCCTGGGTGCCGAGGGCGGCCTGCTGGACGTTGCGCGAAATCTCCTGCGTCGCGGCGCCCTGCTCCTCGACAGCGGCGGCGATGGCCGAGGCCACCTCGGACAGCCGCTCGATGGTACCGCCGATCTCCTGGATGGCGCCGACGGATTCCTGCGTCGCGGCCTGAATCCCCGCGACCTGCGCCCCGATCTCGCCGGTCGCCTTCGCGGTCTGCTCGGCCAGCGCCTTGACCTCGGATGCGACGACGGCAAATCCGCGGCCGGCTTCGCCGGCGCGCGCCGCCTCGATGGTCGCATTCAGCGCCAGGAGGTTGGTCTGGCCCGCGATGGTGTTGATCAGCTCGACGACGTCGCCGATGCGGGAGGCCGCCTGCGACAGCGCGTTGACGCGGTCGTTGGTCCGCGCCGCCTGCTCGACGGCTTCCGCGGCCATCCGCGCCGAATCCTGCACGCGGCGGCTGATCTCGGTGATGGACGACGACAGCTCCTCCGAGGCGGACGCCACGGCCTGGACGTTGGTGGAGGCTTCCTCGGACGCAGCCGCAACGACGGTTGCGAGCTGCTGGCCGCGCTGCGCCGTACCGCTCAGCGTAGCCGCGGAGGCCTCGAGCTCGGTCGAGGCCGACGACACCGTCTCGACGACCTCGCCGATCATGGCCTCGAAATTGCGCGTGATGGCATCGACGCGGCGGCCGCGTTCGATCTTGGCCTCGGCGTCGCGCGCGGCCGCCTCGTCGGCGGCCTTCTTGGCGATCAGCGCCTCCTTGAATATCTGCAGCGCATCCGCCATCGAGCCGATCTCGGTCTTCTCGCCGCGATGCGGCACCTCGGCGGAGAGGTCTCCCTCGCCGAGCGACTGCATCGGCTTGATGATCGAGGCAATGCCGCGAGAGACGTCACGCACGAGATAATAGGCGGCGCCGATCGCGATCACGACGGAGAGGACGATGATGCCGACCAGCACGCGGAAGATCAACGCGTAGCTGTCGGCCGCCTGCTTCGTCTCCAGCTCGGCGCCCCGATTATTGAGCTCGATGCCCTTCTGCAGCAGCGGATCGGCGGCCTGGGCCATCTTCGCGACCTTGGTCTGCAACATCTCGTTGGCATCGGTCGGGAAACGGCCGACGCTCTTGCGTGACAGTGCCATCGTCTCCTGCACGCCGTTCAGATACTCGGCCCACGCCTTGCTCCATTGCTCGTAGAGTGCGCGCTCTTCCGCGACCGTGATCAGCGGTTCGTAGACCTTGCGCGTCTTCTCGATGCGCTCGCGCAGCGGCGCCATGCGTTTCTCGGCGGCGTCCTTGCCTTCGATGCTCTCCTGCATCAGGTGAAGCCGCAGGACGACGCGCAGCTCGTTGATGTCGGCCCGCATGGAGCCGAGCGCACGCACGCTCGGCAGCCAGCTCTGCGCGATCTCGACCGTGTGGGCGTTGATGTTCTGCATGGTGCCGATCGCCATCACGCCGACACCGGCGAGCGAGAGAACGAGGACCGACAACACGGTCAAGAGCTTGAAGACGATCGACAGTTTCGACATCACACAAATCCTAACGAAGCCTGGCAACGCGCACGTCGCCCGCGCCACAGTCGTCCCGATGGACGACCGAGCGGAGGTCAGTTCAACAATGCTGGCTGGTTCTTATCCCGTAAGATTGCGCCAATAATTGCAAACAGGCGTTAACAGGAAGCTACGTTGAATTACGGAACTCGGCAGCGCCGCCATCATATGTTCGGCAACCATCTGTTGCAGGACGGCGCGATCGCGCGGCGCCATTACCGCGGCACCGCCTTGGGTATCTCGAACAAGGATGGCCGGCGACTCAGGCCGCCCGCGCCGTCTGAAGGACGCGCGCGACCTGCCGAGGAATATCGCCGTCAGGCGGCGCGCACGGTGTCGAGAAACTTGCCGACCTCGAGCTTGAGGCGGTTGCTGTCGCCGGACAGCATCTGGGCGGCGGACAGCACCTGCGAGGAGGCCGAACCGGTCTCGCTCGCGCCGCGCTGCACGTCCATGATGTTGGACGACACCTGGTGCGTGCCTGCCGCCGCCTGCTGCACGTTGCAGGAAATCTCCTGCGTCGCCGCGCCCTGCTCCTCGACGGCAGCCGCGATCGTCGAGGAGATCTCCGACAGCTTCTCGATGGTGTGACTGATGTCCTTGATCGCACCGACGGAATGCTCGGTGGCAGTCTGGATGCTCGCGATCTGCTGGCCGATCTCGCCGGTCGCCTTCGCGGTCTGTTCAGCCAGCGCCTTGACCTCGGAGGCGACGACGGCAAAGCCGCGGCCCGCCTCGCCGGCGCGCGCGGCCTCGATGGTTGCGTTGAGCGCCAGGAGATTGGTCTGACCGGCGATGGTGTTGATCAGCTCGACCACGTCGCCGATCCGCGCCGCAGCGGCGGAGAGCTCCCCGACGCGGTCGGTCGTGGTGCGGGCCTGGCTCACCGCCTCGCCCGCGACGCGGGCGGATTCCTGCACCTGGCGGCTGATCTCGGTGATCGACGACGACAGCTCTTCGGTCGCCGAGGCCACCGACTGCACATTGGTGGACGCTTCCTCGGAGGCGGAAGCAACCATGGTGGTGAGCTCCTGTCCGCGCGACGCGGTTGATGTGAGCGTCGACGCCGAGGCTTCCAGTTCGGTCGAGGCCGAGGACACGGTATCGACGATCTCACCGATCGCGGCCTCGAAGCTGTCCGCGAGCTTGTGCATCTCGGCCTTGCGCTGCGCAGCCGCGATCTGGTCCTGCCTGATCTTGGCCTCGGCCTCTTCGCGCGCCTTCTGTTCTGACACGATCTTGAATTTCTCGACGGCCGCAGCGACGCCGCCGACCTCGTCCTTGCGGCCGAGCCCGGGCAGCACCACGGAGAAATCGCCGCCGGCGAGCTTGTCCATGGCCACGGTGAGCGACCGGATGGGCCGGGCGATGGTCAGGAACGACATCAGCCAGGAGCCGACGAGGACGAGCATGGCGAATGCGCCGACCAGCATCGCAAGCTGCTCGCTCGATCTCATTTGGTCAGCGGCCGCAGCATTCTTCTCTTCGGACCTAAGGTTCGCGTAATCGGCGATCTGGCTGATCAGCCCGTCCAGTTGGGCTGCGATCGGCAGCGTGAGCTCGCGCGCCATGCGAATGGCATCTTCATTGAGCTTCGCGGCGCGCGGCGCGGCGTCTGCACCGCTCGCGGCCAAGGCTTCGCCACGGACAGCGGCGATCTGCTGCGCAGCCTTTCCGTAGTCCGCGGCCAATGATCTCAGTTTCTCCATCCGGGCGCGGTTCTCGGCCTCGTGAGAAAGTCTCAGCATGGCATCGACCAGCAAGCCCATCGAGGTCTGCTGATTGCCCAGAGCCTGGATGGCCTTCTGAAGATCTGCCGCGTTGTTGGCGAGACGAAGGTCCCGCACGGCGAGTTGCATGCCGCGAACCGCAACTTCGGCCCTGATTGCGTCGCGGGCGATTTCCCGCTGCGCAAGTGCGCTCTGGCTGGTCTCGCGGACGCTGGCATTGCCGAGCATCTGGCTTGCGATCATGGCTGCAACCAGGAACACCCCGAGCGCTGAAGCAATCGCCAGCTTGGTCCCGATCCTCAAATTCTGAGCAAGGCTCAACATGGGTCTCTTCCCCCGAAGGAAATGCGCGCAGCCGAGTCGTTGTCGGCTTCCCTTGGCGTTGATCGCGCCCTTGCCCAAAAATTGAGCGCCTCACATTCCGATTTGGTTAACGAGGTCCCTCGCAGAAATACTGATTTTTACCACAAACGATTGAACTCGAAGAGAATTTCTCTCGCCTTGGTTGTAAATTGCAGCTGGAGGTCGGGTTCAGGAAGCCTTGCATCCGGCGCTCTCGCCGACGAGGCTGATGCGAAAGACCGGCTTCTTGTTCTCGTCGAGCAGCTCCATGCACCACTCGGCGTTCGGCTTCAGGCTGCGCGCGATGCCGCCGAGCAAGTTGGCGCAGACCTCCGTCATCTCGTTCCAGGCGGCCGCGCGATCCTCGAACTCGTACGGCTGGTCGGCGGCGCCGGAATAGCGACCGGTACTGATGCGGAAGAAGTACAGCGACATCGTTGAACCCTTTTATCGGGCCGCGCCCCCCGGCCGTACGCAAACTGAAGCGCGAACAACTACCAACGCATGAAAGCCGCCGTCCGTATGACTACGGCGCGGCGGCTTCGTGTTCGATGGAGGTCTTTGTCGACAAAGTGTTGCGGGCCGCCCCGCAGGGCCGTCTCACTGGGTCGAGCGGCGCAGCTCCAGCGGGGCCTCGTTCTTGGCGGGCTCGGACCTGACTTCGGCCTTCACCGGCTCGAGCCGGCTGCTCTCGACGCGCGGCGTCTCCACGCGCGCGGCGACCTCGGTGTTGGCCGGGCTGACCGACCCGGTGTGCTCCGGCCTGCGCAGCGAGCGCGGCCGCGCCGCAGCGCGCGCCATCAGCATCTGGTTGCCGCCCTGATGATGGAAGTCGCAATAGGCGAAGCCCATGCCCGACACGGAGCCGCGGAAGCTGCGATCGTCGGTCTTTTCCAGGTTGAAACAGGGCTCGAACGGAATCCCCTTGATCGAGGCGCAGACGTTCTGGCCGCGGATCTGGAGCGTATTGCCGGGCAGACGGAGATGCTTGACCGGGCCTGCGCCCGAGAACTGCACCGCACCGGCTGCGCCGAGATCGTCGAGGATGCGGCCTGCACCGCGGGTGCCGTCGAAACAGGTGAAGGCAAACACTTTGCCGGCGACGAAGCGACGGGCCTCGTCGGCGTTCATGCTTCCGG
This sequence comes from Bradyrhizobium sp. LVM 105, assembly GCF_003957705.1. NCBI lineage: Bacteria > Pseudomonadati > Pseudomonadota > Alphaproteobacteria > Hyphomicrobiales > Nitrobacteraceae > Bradyrhizobium > Bradyrhizobium sp. LVM 105. The sequence goes on from NZ_QZMV01000013.1 coordinate 26,763, forward strand.
CAATGGCCGGCGCAAACGTTGCTGCCGCCGTGACAGCCCCCAACACAATACGCGCAAGCATGCTCAACTCCGAACCGACCCCCGCAGCGGGCGATGCCTTATCTCTTTACCCGCTGCTTACCATACCAACCATGGCGACATTGAAGCAGCTTGGTTGGTAAAGTCTGAACGCCGTTAGACAATTTTTACCACGATGCGGCCGCGCACCTCACCGGCCAGGATCTTCGCGCCCCAATCCGAAACCTCGGCCAGCGAAATTTCCTTAGTAATTTCAGCAAGTTTTGCCCGATCCAGATCGGATGCGAGGCGCTGCCAGGCGGCCCTTCTGGGCTCGATCGGACACATCACGGAATCGATGCCGAGAAGGCACACTCCGCGCAAAATAAACGGGGCCACGGAGGACGGCAGGTCCATGCCCGCCGCCAGGCCGCAAGCCGCGATCGCTCCGCCATATCGCGTCATCGAGAGCAGATTGGCGAGGGTGGTCGAGCCGACGCTGTCGACGCCACCGGCCCAGCGCTCCTTGGCGAGAGGTTTGGCCGGCGCCGACAGGTCGTTGCGGTCGATGATTTCGGCAGCTCCCAGGTGCTTCAGATAGTCGGCCTCCGAGGCCCGGCCGGTCGAGGCGATGACGTGATAGCCGAGCTTCGAGAGCACGGCGATCGCGACCGAGCCGACGCCGCCGGCGGCACCGGTCACCACCACCGGGCCGCTCTTCGGCGACAGGCCGTGCTTCTCCAGCGCCAGCACCGAGAGCATCGCCGTGAAGCCGGCGGTGCCGATCGCCATGGCATCGCGCGCCGAGAGCCCTTGCGGCAACGCGACCAGCCAGTCGCCCTTCACCCGCGCCTTCTCGGCATAGGCGCCGAGATGGGTCTCGCCCATGCCCCATCCGGTGCAGACCACCTTGTCGCCCGTCTTCCACTGCGGATGCGAGGAGGCTTCGACCGTGCCGGCGAAGTCGATGCCGGCGATCATCGGGAAGCGGCGCACCACCGGCGCCTTGCCGGTGAGCGCCAGGCCGTCCTTGTAGTTCAGCGTCGACCATTCCACGCGGACGGTGACGTCGCCGTCCATCAGCTCGGCTTCGTCGAACTGCGTGAGCGCGGCGGTGGTGCCCTTGTCCGCCTTGTCGATCCGGATCGCCTTGAATGTGGCCACGACTGAACTCCCTGACTTGTTTGTCGTGGATGTTTAGCCGATCAGGCCGGCTGCGCAACCGCCCGAGCCACCGGTTTCTCCACTATCGGAAGATTGATCAGCGCGGAGAGCACACCGAACAGGATCGAGAGCCACCAGATCGGCGTGTAGGAACCGAATTTCTCGAACACGATGCCCCCTAGCCAGACACCGAGGAAACCGCCGACCTGATGGCTGACGAAGGCGAAGCCATAGAGCGTGGCAAGCCAGCGCGTGCCGAACATCAGCGCCACCAGCGCCGAGGTCGGCGGCACCGTCGAGAGCCAGGTCAGGCCGGAGATCGCACCGAACGCGATCGCCGAGAACGGCGTGATCGGGAACGAGATGAAGGCGAGCGTCGCCAGCGCGCGCGTGAAGTAGATGGTCGAGAGGATGTAGCGCTTGGGCACTGAGTTCTGGAGATAGCCGACGCTCAAGGAGCCGATGATGTTGAACAAGCCGATTGCCGCGATCACCCAGCCGCCGGTTTGCGCGGAGATGCCGCGATCGACCAGGAAGGCCGGCAGATGCACGGTGATGAAGGCAAGCTGAAATCCGCAGGTGAAGAAGCCGAGCACCAGCAGCACATAGGAGCGGTGGCCGAACGCTTCGGCAAGCGCCCTGGTGAAGCTCTGCTCATCCGCGGGCGCGGCGTTCGCCGAATGTGCCACCGGCGGCGTCGAGAGTGCCAGCGACAGCGGGATGATCAGCAGCATCAGGAAGCCGAACACGGAGAGCGCCTGCTGCCAGCCGAAATTGTCGATCAGCGCGACGCCGATCGGGGCGAACAGGAATTGGCCAAACGAGCCCGCGGCGGTGCCGGCACCGAGCGCAAGACCGCGCTTCTCGGCCGGCAGGAGCTTGCTGAATGCCGACAGCACCAGGTTGAAGGAGCAGCCGGCAAGACCGAAGCCCACCATGACGCCGGCACCAATGTTGAGCGAGAGCGGCGTCGACGAGTAACGCATCAGGATCAGGCCGCCGGCATAGAGCAGCGCGCCAACGCACATCACCCGGAACAGGCCGAAGCGATCGGCCACGGCTCCGGCGAAAGGCTGCCCCAAGCCCCACAGCAGGTTCTGCACCGCGATCGCGAGCCCAAACACGTCGCGGCCCCAGGAGAATTCGTGGCTCATCGGCTGCACGAAGAAGCCGAGCGCCGAGCGCGGACCGAAGCCGAGCATGCCGATCGCGCAACCGCACAGAATGATGACGGCCGGGGTGCGCCAGTTGGAGGAACGCTGGGCCGGAGCAAGTTCGCTCGCTGATGTCGACATGGTGCTCCTCGTCTGTCATTGGCGGAGTCGCAAAGCCGCCGCCGCGAGCGTGCCATTTAATGCACTTGCATGAAAATCCCAAGCTAAAAACGGTTGCATTCCACGAGGAGCTGTCGCCGGAGCATTGCATTTCGATGTGGCCTCGAGGCATCGGCCCGGCCTGACGGAAATGTGTGCGGCCGGATCTGGCGATCCCCGGCAGAGCATGCTATGTTTGATTTGCTCAGACTGAGTATATTTAACCCGATGAAATCCGCGCTGGCCTCTCGGCCGGCATTTTCGGGCCTCATATATACTCAAATTGAGCATAATTACTTGTAAGGGAGGCTTCGATGCCGATCGCTGGAATTTACGGCCCCGACGACTTTGCCAACCGGCCCCAGGGCCAAGTCACCGCCTCCCCCCGTGCCGCACCGGCACGAACGGGAGCCGCGCTGCCGACGCCCTCACTGGCATGGACGCCGGAGGTCGCACGCGCCACCGCGCCGCTCTATGAGCGCGTGAAGCATGTGATCCCGCCGATCGAGTGGCCGCTGATGGCGCCAACGATCCTGGCGATCAACGAGCTGAAGCGCGCCCGCGGCGCGGTGATCCTCGCGCACAATTACCAATCCCCCGAGATCTTCCACTGCGTCGCAGATATCGGCGGCGACTCGCTCCAGCTCGCCGTCGAAGCCACCAAGGTGAAGGCCGGCATCATCGTCCAGTGCGGCGTGCATTTCATGGCGGAGACCTCGAAACTGCTCAATCCGGACAAGATGGTGCTGATCCCCGACGCACGCGCCGGCTGCTCGCTTGCCGCCAGCATCACCGGCGCCGACGTGCGGCTGCTCCGCGAGCGCTTCCCCGGCGTTCCTGTCGTCGCTTACGTCAACACCTCGGCCGAGGTGAAGGCCGAGGTCGACATCTGCTGCACCTCGTCGAACGCGGTGCAGGTGGTCGAGAGCCTTGGCGCTCGAAGCGTGATCTTCCTGCCCGATCGCTATCTCGCAACTTACGTGGCCTCGAAGACTGACGTGAGGATCATCGCCTGGAAGGGCGCCTGCGAAGTGCACGAGCGTTTCAAGGGCGAAGAGCTGCGTGCTTTCCGCGAGGCCGATCCCTCGGTGCAGATCATCGCGCACCCCGAATGTCCGCCGGACGTGCTGGCGGAAGCCGACTTCACCGGCTCGACCGCGCACATGATCAACTGGGTGCGTGAGCGGCGGCCGCGGCGGCTGGTGATGATCACGGAATGCTCGATGGCCGACAATGTGCGCGCCGAGCTGCCCGACGTCGAGATGCTGCGCCCCTGCAATCTCTGCCCGCATATGAAGCGCATCACGCTCGCGAACATCCTGGACAGCCTGCTGACGCTCCGTGAGGAGGTGACGATTGATCCCGCGCTCGCGGAGAGGGCAAGGCGATCGGTCGAGCGGATGATCAATCTGAAGAATTGAGTGCGAAGAGCAGCAGCACACACAGCTGTCGTCCCGGACAAGCGCAGCGCAGATCCGGGACGGCGGAGTGAACGGAGAGAATTATGACCAACAACATCCACAACCTCACCCGCACCGACGACGTCGTCATCGTCGGCGGCGGTCTTGCCGGATTGTTCTGCGCGCTGAAACTCGCGCCGCGGCCGGTGACGCTGATCTCGGCCGCACCGCTCGGACAGGGCGCCTCATCCGCATGGGCGCAAGGCGGCATCGCGGCGGCGGTGGCCGAAGGCGACACGCCGGAGGCGCATGCTGCCGACACCGTCGCGGTTGGTGGCGGTCTCGTCGATGAAGCAGTTGCGCTTGGAATTGCACGCGAGGCCATACGTCGCATTCACGATCTCCTGTCCTATGGCGTGCCGTTTGATCGCGATCTCGAAGGAAAGCTCGCGGTCGGGCGGGAAGCTGCGCACTCGGCCCGGCGCATCGTGCACGTGCGCGGCGACGGGGCGGGCGCCGCGATCATCGCGGCCTTGAGCGAGGCGGTGCGCCGGACGCCGTCGATCCGCGTCATCGAAGGACTAGTCGCCGAAGCCCTCTTGACCGGGGATGGCGCCGTCGCCGGGCTTCAATTGCGCGACGCCGGCAATCCCGCGGCGCGGCCGCTCCTGCTCGCCGCGCGCGCGGTGATGCTTGCCACCGGCGGCATCGGACATCTCTATGCCGTCACCACCAATCCGCTCGAAGCCAGCGGCTCGGGCCTTGCCATCGCGGCGCGCGCCGGCGCCGTGATCGCCGACCCCGAATTCGTCCAGTTCCACCCGACCGCGATCATGACCGGAGGCGATCCGGCGCCGCTCGCCACCGAAGCCCTGCGCGGCGAAGGCGCGACGCTGGTCAACGGCAACGGCGAGCGCTTCATGGCGGCGCGCCATCCGCTCGCGGAGCTCGCGCCACGCGACATCGTGGCCCGCGGCGTGTTCGCCGAGATCGCGGCCGGGCGCGGCGCCTTCCTCGATGCACGGGCGGCGCTGGGCGCGCGCTTCGCCGACAGGTTCCCGACCGTGCATGCGAGCTGCATCGCCGCCGGCATCGATCCGGCGAGGCAAGCCATCCCGATCGCGCCCGCCGCGCACTACCATATGGGCGGCATCGCGGTAGACGCCCGCGGCCGCAGCTCGATCGACGGGCTCTGGGCCGGCGGCGAGGTGTCGTCGACCGGCGCGCACGGCGCCAACCGGCTGGCCTCGAATTCGCTGCTCGAGGCCGTCGTCTATGCCGCGCGCATCGCGGACGACATTGCCGGCCATGTGCTCCCCTCGCCTGCCCGCCTTCCCGATGCACCGATCGCCTCGGGCGGCGGCACGCCGGATGCCGCAACCGTAAAGCGGCTGCGGGCGATGATGAGCGCCCATGTCGGCGTGATCCGCGACGATCACGGCCTTATGGAAGCCGTGCACCACTTCGCCACGCTCGAACGCGAGGCAACGAGCATCGCGCTGCGCAACATGGCAACGTCCGCCCTGCTTGTCGCCGCCTCGGCGTGGAGCCGGCGCGAAAGCCGCGGCGCGCATTTCCGCATCGACCACCCGACGGATGTTCCCGCGCTGGCGCAGCGAACGATGACCACGCTCGCCGCTGCGCGCGAGGTCGCCGAAAGCCTGAACGCGCGGCCATTGCCGCGCAGCGCCCAGCCCCCTGATCGCCTGAAGGAAGCCCCGATGACCCCGACCTCACTGCTCTATCCCGACGCCTTCATCTCGCCGCTCGCAATCGACGCGGCCGTGCAGCGCGCGCTCGACGAGGACCTCGGCCGCGCCGGCGACATCACCTCGCTTGCGACGATCCCGGAAGCAACCAGTGCCCGGGCGGTCCTGGTCGCGCGCCAGTCCGGCGTGATCGCCGGCTTGCCGCTCGCGCTCGCGACGCTGCAAAAGCTCTCGGCCGACATCGAGGTACGCGCCCATGTCCGTGACGCCGCACGCGTCGCACGCGGACAGCAGGTGCTGACGATCTCGGGCCCCGCGCGCGCCATTCTCACCGCGGAGCGGTGTGCGCTGAACTTCGTCGGCCGCCTGTCGGGCGTCGCAACGTTGACGGCGGATTATGTCGCGCGCACCGAAGGCACGAAGATGCGCATCTGCTGTACGCGCAAGACCACGCCGGGTCTCAGGGCGCTGGAAAAATACGCGGTGCGCTGCGGCGGCGGCTTCAACCACCGCTTCGGTCTCGACGATGCGATCCTGATCAAGGACAACCACATCGCGGTCGCCGGCGGCATCCGTCCGGTGCTGGAGCGCGCCCGCGCCCACGCCGGCCATCTCGTCAAGGTCGAGATCGAGGTCGACACGTTGTCGCAATTGCGCGAGGTGCTCGACACCGGGCTCGCCGACGCCGTGCTGCTCGACAACATGGATCTTGCGACGCTGCGGGAGGCCGTCAGGCTCAACGAGGGCCGCCTCAAGCTCGAGGCGTCCGGCGGGGTCACGCTCGATTCGATCGCCGCCATCGCCGCGACCGGCGTCGATTACGCGTCGGCCGGCGCCCTGACGCATTCAGCGCCGAATTTCGACTGCGCGCTGGATATCGAGGCGTGATTGGCACTCTAACGCCTCCACAACGTCATGGCCGGGCTTGTCCCGGCCATCCACGCCTTGCCACACTGCAGGGAGAACGTGGATGCCCGGGCCTTCGCCGCGCCGAAGCGGCTACGGCCGCGCAGGCGGGACAAGCCCGGGCATGACGACCTCTTTTTTTGAACGGCTACCTCCGCTCGCTCGCACCCAACTCCGCGGAGCTCTTGGCTTGCTGGGCGAGCTCGGCGGAGAGCGCGGCGGTCTGGGCCGGCGTGCCCCAGCTCGGCTCTTCGCTGCCGTCGCCCCAGGCGCGCGGGCGGTAGAAGGTGTGCACGCCGGTCTTGTACATCTTCTTCATCTCGGCGACCCAGGACGGGCGCACCCAATAGGCGTGATAGTGCGTGGATTTGCCGACCTCGGGCAGCCAGATCTGACCGTCGAGCATGGCCTTGGCGATCTTCTTGGCGCGCTCCCACATCTCGGGCTCGCGGATCACGTCGGTATTGTTGTCGCAGGCAAAGGTGAACTGGCAGGCGAGATGACGATGCTTGTTCTGATAGACCGCGCCGCACACGGTGTCCGGATATTTGCCGGAGAACACGCGGTTCATCACCACTTGCGCGACGGCCATCTGGCCGCGGACGGCCTCGCCGCGGGACTCGAAGTAGACCGCTTCGGCAAGGCACTTCTCGGACTTGGCGCGCGACTTGTCGTCGAGCGCGAGCCGTTCCGCCGGCGACCTCGTGCGCTGGTTGTCGGCATTGACCTCGCCCTTCGGCGCAACGCTCTCGCCGCTCTCGACGTCCTTGGCAATCTCCACTGTGGGCGGCGTCAGCGCGGCCGTCACCTTCATGTCGGGATCGGGCATCACGATCAGCGGCTCGGCGCCGGGTTGCCAGCTCTCGATTCTCTCCAGATTGCCGCCGAGCGAGGAGCTGCCGAAGAACAGGTTCGAGGTCTTGACGCTGAAGGGATCGCGCGACGGCGCGGGCGCCGTTGCAGACCGCTTGAACGCCTCGAGCGGCGCGGTCGCGAGCGCGCGCGCGGCGTCGCTGGCCTGCGGCGCGTTGGTGTATTGCGGCAGCGGCGGCGCGCGCAGCGCTTCCTGAAGCTCGGGGTCGAGCGCAGCCGCTGATTCCGGCGACATCGGCCGTGGCAGGGCGGCGGTCTTGGCGCCGAACACCGAGCTGTTCGACGTCGCAGGATCTTCCTGCGCCGGTGCTGCCGCGGGCGCGGCCGTCTCCGGAGCCTCGCCCGGTGTAACAATTGCGAGGCGATCGCCCTTCATGGAGCGATCGACCTTGGGAAAATCGGACGCCTGATAGCGCGGCGCGGTCTGCAGCGCCGGATTGCGGCTGATCGCGCCGGTGACGTCGCGGACATCGAGGCTCGCGAGGCGCGCCATCGCGCTCTGCGGAACCGAGGTGCCGATGGGGCGCGAAAAACTGTAGGTCGCGAGCTGGATCGAGGACGCCGCGGAGAACACCTGCTTCTGCCAACGCTCGGCGACGCCGGGTTGACGCGCCAGCAAAGAAGCAATGTCCTGATAGCCGGTCTCTCTCGGCATCAATGCGAAGATGCAGAGACCGATGCCGAAGGACGCGAACCGCGCGCCCTTCGGATGGTTACGCAACACTGACATCAACACGCTCACGCTACGCTTACGCCAGAAAAATCGAGCCGCAGTACATCCGTGCAATTCGATCTTTATCGTAAGTATCCAATTTAGGTTGCCGGGGCGTTAATCGGCGTTGCGCGTGCAGCACACTCAAGCGAACACAGGTGTTTTCACGGGGCGATGCTGCGCGTTGGTAAATGCGTCGTCACGTGAAGCGGTAAACAACCGGTCAACGCGAATGGTGAAGGAACTCTTGACGGCGCGTATCATGGCGGGGCGCGCGAGTGGTTCCCGGCGTTGCGCAAAGCGCGTCCGCATCACCACCGGTGTCATGCTCTGCGAAAGCGGGGCATCCAGTACGCCGCGGCTTCTCGATTCAATCAGTGCTGCCTCGGCGTACTGGATCGCCCGGTCGAGCCGGGCGATGACAGCGAGTGTGTGGCGAGCGCGTCCCACGATCTCCGTCATTGCGAGCGCAGCGAAGCAATCCAGAGTCTTTCCGCAGAAGCAGTCTGGATTGCTTCGTCGCAAGGGCTCCTCGCAATGACGAGAGGAGAGACCGTCGCTCAAAATGAAAGAGGCGGGGTTTTGGCCCCGCCTCTTTTGCATTCACATCTGCGCTCGACTTACGCCTGGCTTGCGATCTCCTTGCCGAGCGCGGCTTGTGCGGCGGCAAGGCGGGCGATCGGCACGCGGTAGGGCGAGCAGGAGACGTAGTCGAGACCGATATGGTGGCAGAAGGCGACCGAGGCCGGATCGCCGCCGTGCTCGCCGCAGATGCCGACCTTGAGCTTCGGACGCGTCTTGCGGCCGCGCGCGACGCCGATCTTGACCAGCTCACCGACGCCCTCCTGGTCGAGCGCGATGAAGGGATCGACCGAGAGGATGCCTTTGGATACGTAGGTCCCGAGGAAGCTCGCCGCGTCGTCGCGGCTGATGCCGAAGGTGGTCTGCGTGAGGTCGTTGGTGCCGAACGAGAAGAACTCGGCCGACTGCGCGATCTCGCCCGCGAGCAGACAGGCGCGCGGCAGCTCGATCATGGTGCCGACCTGATAGGCCAGCTTGGTGTTGGTCTCGCGCATCACGGCCTGTGCGGTGGCATCGATCCGCGCCTTGACGAGATCGAGCTCGGCCTTGGTCGCGATCAGCGGCACCATCACCTCGAGGCCGACGGCCTTGCCGGTGCGCTTCTCGGCCTCGACCGCCGCCTCGAAGATCGCACGCGCCTGCATCTCGGCGATCTCCGGATAGGCGATCGCGATGCGGCAGCCGCGGAAGCCGAGCATCGGATTGAACTCCGAGAGCTCGCGCGCGCGGTCGGCGAGGCGCCGCGGGTCGGTGTTCATGGCGCGCGCCACTTCCTCGACCTCGGCGTGGGTGTGCGGCAGGAACTCGTGCAGCGGCGGGTCGAGCAGGCGGATCGTGACGGGCAGGCCCTTCATGATCTCGAACAGCTCGACGAAGTCGGCGCGCTGCATCGGCAGCAGCTTGGCGAGCGCGGCGCGGCGGGACTGCTCGTCCTCGGAGAGGATCATCTCGCGTACCGTGCGGATGCGGGTCTCTTCGAAGAACATGTGCTCGGTGCGGCAGAGGCCGATGCCTTCCGCGCCGAACTTGATCGCGGTGCGGGCGTCGTCCGGCGTGTCGCCGTTGACGCGGACGCCGATCTTGCGGACCTGATCGGCCCAGTTCATCAGCGTGCCGAACTCGCCGGACAGCTCCGGCTCGATCATCGGCATGCGGCCGGCGAGCACCTGGCCGAGCGAGCCGTCGATGGTGATGACGTCGCCGGTCTTGAAGGTGCGCGAGCCGATGCTCATGGTGCCGCGGCCGTAATCGACGCGGATGGTGCCGCAGCCGGAGACGCAGGGCTTGCCCATGCCGCGGGCGACGACCGCCGCGTGCGAGGTCATGCCGCCGCGCGTGGTCAAGATGCCTTCGGCGGCGTGCATGCCGTGGATGTCTTCCGGGCTGGTCTCGATGCGGACCAGGATCACCTTGCGCCCATCGGCCTGAAGCTTGGCCGCTTCATCCGAGGAGAACACGATCTCACCGGAGGCCGCGCCGGGCGAGGCCGGCAGGCCGGTCGCGATCACGTCGCGCTTGGCGTTGGGATCGATGGTCGGATGCAAGAGCTGATCGAGCGACGACGGATCGATCCGCGTCACCGCTTCCTTCTTCGAGATCAGGCCTTCATTGGCGAGCTCGACCGCAATGCGCAGCGCGGCTTTCGCGGTGCGCTTGCCGCCGCGGGTCTGCAGCATCCACAGCTTGCCCTGCTCGACCGTGAACTCCATGTCCTGCATGTCGCGGTAGTGCTTTTCGAGCAGCGTGTAGATCCGCGTCAGCTCCTTGAAGGCCTCCGGCATCGCCGATTCCATCGACGCCTTGTCGGAACCCGATTCCTTCCGCGCTTCCTCGGTGATGTCCTGCGGCGTGCGGATGCCCGCCACCACGTCCTCGCCCTGCGCGTTGATCAGGAACTCGCCGTAGAGCTTGCTCTCGCCGGTCGAGGGGTTGCGGGTGAAGGCAACACCGGTCGCCGAGGTCTCGCCCATGTTGCCGAACACCATGGCCTGCACGTTGACCGCGGTGCCCCAGGATTCCGGAATGTCGTGCAGCTTGCGGTAGGTTACCGCGCGCGCATTCATCCAGGATGAGAACACCGCACCGATCGCGCCCCAGAGCTGGTCGTGCGGATCCTGCGGGAAGTCCTTGCCGGTCTCGCGCGCGACCGCGTCCTTGTACTTGCCGACCAGATCGACCCAGTCGTCGGCGGACAGATCGGTGTCGAGCGTATAGCCCTGGCTGTCCTTGAAGGTGTCGAGGATCTCCTCGAAGTGATGATGCTCGAAGCCGAGCACCACGTCGGAGTACATGGTGATGAAGCGGCGATAGCTGTCATAGGCGAAGCGCCGGTCGCCCGACAATTCGGCCAGCGCTTCCACGGTCTGGTCGTTGAGGCCGAGGTTGAGCACGGTGTCCATCATGCCCGGCATCGAGGCGCGCGCGCCGGAGCGCACCGAGACGAGCAGCGGGTTCCTGGTGTCGCCGAAGATCTTGCCGGTCAGCTTGCCGACATGGTCGAGCGCCTTCTCAACCTGCGCCTGCAGCTCCTTCGGATAGGTCTTGCCGTGGGCGTAGAAGTAGGTGCAGACCGAGGTCGGGATGGTGAAGCCCGGAGGCACCGGCAGGCCGAGATTGGCCATCTCGGCGAGGTTGGCGCCCTTGCCGCCGAGCAGGTCGCGCATCTCCGTCCGGCCTTCGGCCTTGCCGTCGCCGAACGTGTAAACCCATTTGCCGGCCTTGGCCGCGGCTGGCGCCGCCTTCGCGGGCGCAGCCTTCTTCGGAGCGGGCCTGGCAGCGACCTTCGGCAGAGCCGCCTTGGTCACAGCCTTTGCCGCCGGCTTTGCTGCGGGCTTGGCAACAGCTTTGGCGACCGGCTTCGGCGCGCTCTTGGCCAGCGCCTTGCGGGCCGGCGGCGCGGCCTTCGCGGCGGCGGAGGACTTTGATTTCGCTGGCATTTTCGCTGGGATTTTCTTGGGCTTCGAGGCGGCTTTGGCCATAGCTTGCACACAACCTGCGAGAGGAATGGGAAATCGCGGGCCTTACACCACTTTGGGCGGGCCCGCGCAAGTCGGACAGTTCCGAAAAGTGAACGCCTAGAAGCGGAGCCACTTCAGGAGCCCAAGCCCGATCGCGCCGTTCACGATGAGGAAGATCGCGACGATCAGGTTCAGAAGCCGCGGCATGATCAGGATGAGCACACCCGCAATCAACGACAGGATCGGCGAAATGTGGGCGACGGTGATGTGCATGAACTATCTTTCTGTGGAGGGGGGCGAATCGCGGGCGGATCATATCCCTCCCGGTTCCGCGAGTAGAGACGCGCAACGGGTGATGCAGGTTCCGGCGCCCACGAAAACTGCCTGAAATTGCCGCGAATGCGGCAGGGCTTTTCCCGGAACATTGCCAACACGCATGCATTGGCAACCGGTCGCGCCACTTGCGCGTCCGAACCATCACCTCGAAGGAGTTGTCCATGCGGAACAGGATTCTTGCTCTTGCAGCGCTCGCGGCCGCGATCGGCTCGCCTCTGGCGGCGCAGGCGCAAACCAGTGTCACCGTCGGACGCGCGCCCGCCGTGGTCGACAGCGGCCCAACCATCGCAGTCGAGCAGCGGCCGGCTTTCCGCGATTACGTCGTCGAACAGCGTGTGCCGGCCTTCAGCATTCCCGATCGTGTCGTAGTCGGCACCACCTTACCCGAGGCGGGCGTCACCTATTATGACGTTCCGCAACGTTTCGGCGCCACCACCTATCGCTACACCGTCGTGAACGGCGAGACAGTGCTGGTCGAGCCGCGCTCGCGCCGCATCGTCGAGGTGCTGGACTGAGACCGACCAAGTGAGTTCGACTAGATGTCCGGCGCGTCACATCAGGCTGGCGCGAGCAGTTCAATCGGACATCAGGCCCCGCCCGGTCTTCCCCCCGCCGGGCGGGGCACTTTTGTGCGCGGTTGTCATTCCGGGGCGCGCGAAGCGCGAGCTATGGTGCGCACTTGCGCACCTGAGAATCCATCGTGCCACACGTGATGAGGAAAAATGGATTCCGGGCTCGCGCCAAATGGCGCGCCCCGGAATGACGGTTGTGCTTGTTGCGCTACTGCGCCTCAATCCTGGATCTTCGAGAAATCCGCCACCGCACGCGTGGCGCTGCGGATCTCGTTCAGCAGCTTCAGCCGGTTCTCGCGCACCTTGGCGTCGTCGTCGTTGACGCGAACCTTGTCGAAGAACGCATCGACCGGCGGACGCAGCTTGGCCATCGCGCTCATCGCGGCGGCAAAGTCTTCCTTGGCGACGGCGGCGCCGGCTTCCGCCTTCACTTCGTCGATCGCCTTCGCCAGCGCCTTCTCCTCAGTGAGGCCATAGAGCGCGGCATCGGGTGCGCCGTCGAAGCTGCGCTTATCCTTCTTCTCCTCGATCGCAAGGATGTTGCTGGCGCGCTTGGTGCCGGCGAGCAGGTTCTTGCCGTCGTCAGTGTCGAGGAATTTGCCGAGCGCCTCGACGCGGCGGACGATCATCAGCAGGTCGTCCTGGCCGCCGAGCGCGAACACGGCATCGACGAGATCGTGCCGCGCCCCCTGCTCGCGAAGCTGAACCTTGAGGCGGTCGGCGAAGAAGGCGAGGAGGACCGGAGCGAATTCAATCGGGCTTGCTACTGATTTTATCTCGTGGTCCTCAAGCAAGGTCACGACAAACGTCTGAATCACTTTCCACAAATTGAGACGGATCTGATTCTCAAGAATCAGCCTGATCACCCCCAGCGCCGCGCGGCGCAGCGCGTACGGGTCCTTGCTGCCCGTCGGCTTCTCGTCGATGGCCCAGAATCCGACGAGCGTGTCGATCTTGTCGGCGAGCGCCACCGCGACGCTGACCGGATCGGTCGGCACGCGATCGGCAGGGCCTTGCGGCTTGTAGTGCTCCTCGCAGGCGGCGGCGACGGAGGCATCCTCGCCCTGGGCAAGCGCGTAGTACTTGCCCATCAGGCCCTGCACCTCGGGGAATTCGCCGACGACCTCGGTGAGCAGGTCGGTCTTGGCCAGACGCGCAGCACGCGTGGTCTTGGCGACATCGGCGCCGACCAGCGGCGCGATCTCCGCGGCGAGGCGCTCGATGCGCTTGATGCGCGCGGCCTGGGTGCCGAGCTTCTCGTGGAACACGATCTGCTCGAATTTCGGCAGACGCTCCTCGAGCTTCGTCTTCAGGTCGGTCTCGTAGAAGAACTTCGCATCCGACAGCCGGGCGCGAATGACGCGCTCGTTGCCGGCGATGATGGTCGCACCACCATCGCTCGCCTCGATATTGGCGACCAGGATGAACTTGTTGGCGAGCTTGCCCGTATTGGGATCGCTGACCACGAAGCATTTCTGGTTGTTGCGGATGGTGGCGCGGATCACTTCGCCCGGCGTCGCCAAAAACTCCGGCTCGAACGAGCCCATCAGCACGACCGGCCATTCGACCAGGCCTGCGACCTCGTCGAGCAGGTTCTGGTCCTCGACCAGCTCGAAGCCTTGCGCGAACGCGAGCTGCTTGGCGTCGGTGAGGATCGCGTCCTTGCGGCGCTCGGGGTCGAGCACGACCTTGGCGTTGAGCAATTTTGCTTCGTAGTCCTCGAAGCGGCGCACCTGAATCGGCGCCGGCGCGAGGAAGCGATGGCCGTACGTGGTCTGGCCGGTCTCGATGCCGTCGACCGAGAACTTCACGACGTCAGGCTCTTCGGTCTCGAGCCCGAACGTCGCGGTGATCGCGTGCAGCGGACGCACCCAGTTGAGCGAGCCGGGCTTGCCCGAACGCGCGCCCCAGCGCATCGATTTCGGCCAGGGGAAGGTGCGGATGATGACGGGCAGGATTTCGGCGAGCACGTCGATCGCATCGCGGCCGGGCTTCTCGATCAAGCCGATGTAGAAATCGCCCTTGGGATCGCGTTGGATTTTTGCCTCGTCCAGCGACTTCAATCCGGTCGCCTTCAGGAAGCCCTGCACGGCCGCATCGGGCGCGCCGAGTTTCGGGCCGCGTCGCTCGGTCTTCAGATCGGGCTGGCGCGCCGGGATGCCGTGCACGGTGAGCGCGAGGCGGCGCGGCGTCGCGAACGCCTTCGCGCCCTCGTAAACGAGGCCTTCGGCGACGAGCTTGTCGGTGACCAGGCGGCGCAGATCGTCCGCCGCCTTGGCTTGCATGCGCGCGGGAATCTCTTCGGAGAACAGTTCAAGCAAAAGATCGGGCATCAGGCCGCTCCGCCCGCTTCAGTATGGATCCAGGCCTCGCCGCAGGCTTTTGCCAGCTCGCGCACGCGAAGAATGTAGCTCTGCCGCTCGGTCACCGAGATCACGCCGCGCGCGTCGAGCAGGTTGAAGACGTGGCTCGCCTTGATGCACTGGTCGTAGGCCGGCAGCGCCATCAGGTGCTGCTTCCGATTGCCGCCTTCGCGCCAGCCGGCGTCGAGATATTTCTTGCAGGCCGCTTCCGCCATCTTGAACTGCTCGAACAGCATCGCGGTGTCGGCATACTCAAAATTATGCCGCGAATATTCCTGCTCGGCCTGCAGGAAGACGTCGCCATACGTGACCTTCTGATCGCCATCGCGGCCGTTGAAATTGAGGTCGTAGACGCGGTCGACGCCCTGCACATACATCGCGAGGCGCTCGAGCCCGTAGGTGAGCTCGCCCGCGACCGGCGCGCATTCGAAGCCGGCGACCTGCTGGAAATAGGTGAACTGGCTCACCTCCATACCGTCGCACCAGCACTCCCAACCGAGGCCCCAGGCGCCCAGCGTCGGGCTCTCCCAATCGTCCTCGACGAAGCGGATGTCGTGCACGGCGCTATCGATGCCGATCGCGGCGAGCGACTTCAGGTACAGCTCCTGAAGGTTCGGCGGCGACGGCTTCATGATCACCTGGAACTGGTAGTAGTGCTGCATCCGGTTCGGATTCTCGCCGTAACGGCCGTCCTTGGGCCGGCGCGAGGGCTGCACATAGGCGGCGTTCCAGGGCTTCGGCCCGAGCGCGCGCAGCGTGGTCGCCGGATGGAAGGTGCCCGCGCCCATCTCCATGTCGTAGGGCTGCAGGATCACGCAGCCCTGCTCGGCCCAGAACCGCTGGAGCGCGAGGATGAAGCCCTGGAACGAGCGTTCCGGGCGCATATGGGCGGGCAAGGAGGCGTCCATCGTCAGATCAGGCTCTCGCGGGGGGTTTTGAATCGCGCGGGACCGTATCGACGGCGGGGGTGGGAATCAAGGCAAAGGGGGCGGATTCGGCCGTCATTCCGGGGCGCCCGCAGGGCGAGCCCGGAATCCATTGCGCCGCTCGCTCCGTGGTTCGACGATTCCGGGTTCTCGCTTCGCGAGCCCCGGAATGACGATTGAGCGGAGTGCCCCTAACCCGGCCTGTACGCTCCGGTCACGGGGTCACGTTTCAGCGTCTGGATATCCCCCACGTGGGCGGTCTCGGCGACGCGCGACAGGCGCATCTCCTCCAGCTCCTGGTTGATTTTGACAGCGGTCTTGTAGGCCCAGCGGACCACGGCAAGCCCACCCAGCACGCCCGCGAAAGCGACGAACGGCGGCATCGGTCGATCCTTGTCTAGTGCTCAGCCCCCGTGAGCATTCTCGCGCAGTCCGGGCCGCGCCGCAATTGGCATGGCGAGGGGCGAAATGGCGCGGGACGGCGCCGGCTAGAACCCGAATTTCGCCCAGATCGCCCGCGTCTCGACCGCCGAGATCAGATCGTCCGGCAGCCCGGCCATCGTTTCCAGCGCCGAAAGCTGCCCGGCGCCGGGCGATTTCCGTCCCAGGAGACCGGACAGCAGCCCGGTCGGCTGCGCGATCACGGGGGTGAGAACCTTCTCGCCATAGCGGGCACGAAGAGTTGAGCGCAGATCGCCGATGCTGTCGGCAAGTCCCAGCGCGACCGAACTGTCGCCGGCCCAGTATTCGCCCGTGAACAGCGTATCGTCCGAGCCCTTGAGGCGCGCACCGCGGCTCTCCTTCACCAGCGAAATGAAGATCTGGTGGATCTCGCGCTGGATCGCCTTCAGCTTGGCGACGTCGTCCGGATTTTCGGGCAGGAACGGGTCGAGCATCGCCTTATGCTCGCCTGATGTGTAGAGGCGCCGCTCGATGCCGAGCCGCTTGATCGCCTCCTGGAAGCCGAAGCTGCCGCCGACCACGCCGATCGAGCCGAGGATCGATGAGGGATCGCAGATGATCTCGTCGCCGGCGCAGGCGATCATGTAGCCGCCGGAGGCCGCAACGTCCTCGACGAACACCAGCACCGGCAGCTTCTTCTCCGCCGCGAGCTGCTTGATGCGCAGATAGATTTGGCGCGACTGCACCGGCGAGCCGCCGGGCGAATTGATCACCAGCGCCACCGCCTTGGCGTGACGATACGAGAACGCGCGCTCAAGCACCCTGGCGATTCCCGCAAGCGTCAGACCCGGGCGCAGCGGCGTCACCGCTCCGATCACACCGGAGAGCCGCACCACCGGCACCACCGTGGTGCCGGGGCGGAAGCGCGCCGGCAGATATTGCATGAGCTTGTCGGCTAGGCCGGAACTCTCACGATCGCTCAATTGTTCGGCCATGCCATTACCTCTGATTAACCATTTCTTATCACGCGAGTGTCATTGAAAGTGCCTGGAACGTGTTTTGCAGAATACCCGTTGGGAAGCTGCAATAGACGGCGGAGGAAACGCCATGAAGATCTATCTGCTGTTGCTGCTGATCGGTGCGCTTTTCACGGCGATTCGCTTCACATCTGCGCCAGAGCAGCAGACGGAATCGCTGCCGCAGTAAGCCATCACGGTTCCAGCGGCAACGCCGCCCGTCCCTCCAGAATAGCTTTCACCTCATTCCTTGGCACATTTGATTCGTCGTTGAGCATGAGGCCCGGCAGCAATCGCGTCGGGGCCCGGCCACCTTTGACCGCACGCACCAGCACGCGGATCGCGGGCCGCCCCGCTTCGCCGTGAACCGGCAGGATCGAGAGGCTGCCGAAGCCGCGCGACAATGCCGCCAGGACATCGGCGATGCCATCCGCACGCCAGATCAATGTCAGCACGCCGTTCGATCGGAGGATGCGGCGCGCTGCATGCACCCACGCATGCAGAGTCTCCTCCGTCGCCACATGCGCGATGTGACGCGCCTGATCGGGTGAGCCGCGATGCCGAGCCGAATCGTTGAAGGGCGGATTCATCAGCACCACGTCGACGCTGTCGGGCGACAGTTCGTTCGACGCAAAGGCCTCGGCACCGGCCGTGACGTCGAGCACGATCGTCTCGGCGGCAATCGCATTTGCCGCCGCGTTGCCGCGCGCGAGCTCGGCCAGCTCCGGATCGATCTCGACCAGGCTGAGGGCGATACCAGGGACGCGGCGGGCAAGCGCCAGCCCGGCCGTACCGACGCCGGCTCCGAAATCGACCACGCGATCTCCGGGGCGGGCCTCGGTTGCCGCCGCGAGCAGGATGGCATCATGCCCGGCGCGATGGCCGGACCGCTTCTGCTTCAGGCGCAACTGTCCGCCGAGAAAGGCGTCCTCGGTAATATCTGCCGCCTCACTCATCGCCGCGCAGTTCGTGGCTGAGGCCGGCTTGGGTGAGGAGTTCCCTCGCCTCCTGGGCGTCGTCCTCATGGACGAGGATCCGCCGCGGCAGGATACCGAGCGAGCCCTCGATGATGCTCATGTTCTGGTCGAGCACCAGATGATGGATATTGGCGCCATCGAGCAGCGCACCGATCGCCGACACCAGCACCATATCGTTGGTCCGCACCAGTTCACGCAAATCGCAGGTCTCCTGCCTGAAAACGGGGCAACGGCAAATGTCAATGGTTCCGCAGCACTTGCCGCATCCGCCGCCAGTTTCTATTGTCTTTCCGTCAGAATAGCCCTTCCGGGGCAAATATTGGAGACCGGCGTGGCCGTCATCGTACCTTTCGAAACTCCCGGCGCGTCGATCGAACAGCTCGTTGCCCTTGTCGCCCCTGACATGGAGCGCGTCAACGCCACGATCCTGTCGCGGACCGGTTCCGACGTGACCATGATCCCGGAAGTCGCCAACCATCTGATCTCCTCCGGGGGCAAGCGGCTGCGGCCGATGCTGACGCTCGCCATGGCCAACCTCGCCGGCTACACCGGCGACGGCCACATCAAGCTCGCTGCCTCCGTCGAGTTCATGCATACCGCCACGCTCCTGCACGACGACGTCGTGGACGAGAGCGAGATGCGCCGCGGCAAGCTGTCGGCGCGCATGCTCTGGGGCAACGAGGCGAGCGTCTTGGTCGGCGACTTCCTGCTCGGCCAGGCCTTCCGCATGATGGTCGAGGTCGGCTCGCTCCGCGCGCTCGACATCCTCTCCGCGGCGGCCGCCACCATCGCCGAGGGCGAGGTGATGCAGCTTGCCGCCGCCAAGAACACCGCGACCACCGAGGACGAATATCTCGCCGTGATCCGCGGCAAGACCGCCGAGCTGTTCGCCGCCGCCTGCGAGGTCGGCCCCGTCATCGCCAACCGCCCGAAGGCCGAGCAGACCGCCTGCCGCTCGGTCGGCATGAATCTCGGCATCGCCTTCCAGCTCGTCGACGACGTGCTCGACTATGGCGGCAAGAGCGCCAAGCTCGGCAAGAACACCGGCGACGATTTCCGCGAGGGCAAGATCACGCTGCCCGTCGTGCTCGCCTTCCGCCGCGGCAACGACACCGAGCGCGCCTTCTGGATCCGGGCGCTGGAGCGCGGCGAGATCGGCGACAGCGATCTCGATCACGCCCTCGGATTGATGAACAAGCACCGCGCGCTGGAGGATACGTTGAGCCGCGCCCAGCACTACGGCGCCATGGCCGTCGACGCGCTGGCGCTGTTCCCGTCCTCGCCGATGAAGAGCGCGCTGGAGCAGGTGGTGGCGTTCTGTCTGGCGCGGTCGCACTGAGCGCGGCGCTTCGGCCGCACGCGCAATCCGCTCTTGCTCTGTAATTCGCCCCGACATCCTGAGGCGCGACGCCTGTGACGCAACGCGTCCCGGGCCGAGCCTCGACGGATGCACGACCGAGGCTGCAGCCGGGTCGTCGCCCTTCGCGGGCCGCTGAAGCAGCGGCCGCCTCAGGGTGACGGTGATCGACTGGAGCGCGCAGCGACGCTTCGGCGGGTGAATGCCAGCGTGATCTTCCGCCGCATGGATTAAACGAGGGGGCGTTCGAACCTGAAGACTTGCAATCGCGGTCCGCTGCGCTACGAAAACAGGATGATCGAAACCAATATCTGGCTGTTCCTGGCCGCAGCCTGTCTCATCGCCGCCGTTCCCGGCCCCGGCATCTTTTACGTCGCGGCACGAACCTTGTCCGAGGGCCGCGCCAGCGGCTTTGCCTCGACCGCGGGCACGGCGCTGGGCGGGCTGGTTCATGTGGTGGCGGGCAGCTTCGGCATCTCCGCAATCATCCTCGCCAGCGCCGAGCTGTTCGCCGCCGTCAAATTCGTCGGCGCGCTCTATCTGGTCTGGCTCGGCATCAAGACGTTTCGGAGCGCCGGCCAAGCGCTGTCGCTCGAGAGTGAGCCTGTCGGCGACGAGCGCGCGTTCCGCGACGGCGTGCTGGTCGAGGCGCTGAACCCGAAGACCGCCGCGTTCTTCCTCGCCTTCATTCCGCAATTCCTCGATCCCGCGGGATCGAACCCCACCCTGCAATTCATCATGTTGGGTGCGATCTCGGTGGCGTTGAACACGCTCGCCGATGTCGTCGTGGTGCTGATGGCCTCCGCAACCCGCACGCAGCTGATCGGACGGCCGCATCTGGTGCGGCGTCTCGCCCAGGGCTCCGGCGTCTTCATCGCGGGCCTCGGCCTGTCGCTTGCATTGGCGCGGCGGCCGGCCAATGGCTAGCACCCCGCAGAGCCGCTTCTATGAATCGCACGGCCTGCGGCTGCATTACGCCGATTGGGGCAATGAGAGCGCGCCGCCCCTCATCCTGGTTCACGGCGGCCGCGATCATTGCCGGAGCTGGGACGTCATCGCCCGGTCGTTGCAGCCGCATTTCCACGTGATCGCTCCGGACCTGCGCGGCCACGGCGATTCGGACTGGACCAAAGGCGGCAGCTACGCCCTGACCGAATATGTCTACGATCTCACCCAGCTCGTCCGCGTCATCGCAGCGCCTCAGGTCACTCTGATCGGCCATTCGATGGGCGGCATGGTGAGCCTGATCTTTTCAGGATCATTCCCTGAACAGGTCTCGAAGCTGGTGGTGCTCGACGGCGTGACCATGCTGCCGGACACGCCGAAGCCGGCGGCGCATGAGCGCATCGGCAAATGGGTCGGCCAGCTCGACAGGCTGCACGACCGCACGCCCCGCCGCTACGCGACCCTCGAAGACGCTGCGGCGCAGATGGTGCTTCACAACAAGCGGCTCGCCCGCGACCTCGCGCTGCATCTCGCCACCCACGGCGCACGACAGAATGAGGACGGCAGCTACAGCTGGAAGTTCGATCCGTACCAGCGGGCATCGGCGCCGCACCGGCTCTGGCCGGACGATCACGTCGCGCTGTGGTCACGCATCGGCTGCCCGACCTTGCTGCTCAATGCCGGCGAAAGCTTTCTCGCCGGCGCCAGGGCCGCAGGCCTGGAGCGTTATTTCCGAGAGGCGCGCGTCGAGACCATCGCCGGTGCGGGCCATTGGCTGCAGCACGACAAGCCGCGGGAGGTGCTGGGCGAGATCAGGCGGTTTCTGGGACTGGCTGAGGACAACGGCTAGCTCAACTGCGGTAGGGTTGGCAAAGCGAAGCGTGCCCACCACTCTCATCGCGCATCTTGGATGGACGTGGGCACGGCGCTGTGCGCCTTTGCCCACCCTACGGCACTACGCAGCGTCGCTACTAGCTCAACGTCCCCGCATGCACCCACCAGCCGGGGTGATCGCGACGAATCCTTTCCGCGGCGGCATGCGCTTCGTTTGCTCCGCCATAGATCGCAAAGCAGGTCGCGCCCGAGCCGGACATCCGGGCGAGCTTGACGCCGGCGGAGTCGCGCAAGGCCTCCAGCACCTCGCCGATCACGGGCTGGATGCGCAGCGCAGGCGCTTCGAGATCGTTGGGAACGCGTTCGAGCACTGCGACCCAATCGGCTATCGATCCGCCCTCTTCCGGCCAGGCCGGAGCGCGGATGACGTCGGTGACGCCGACCAGCAATTCACCGTTGCGCAGCCCCAGTGCCTGGAACACGTCCTTGGTCGCGACCGGCACGCGCGGATTGACCATGACGCAGGCCATGCTGGGCAGCGCGAGCGGCAACAACTGCTCGCCGACGCCGGTCATGTCGCAGGCGCGCGAGATGAGGCACACCGGCACGTCGGCGCCGGTCGCGAGCGCGACCTTCTGAACGCGGGGATCGTCGAGCGAGAGATCGTTGAGACGCGCCAGGAGCCGCAGCGCCGCCGCAGCGTCGGCCGAGCCGCCGCCGATGCCGGCGGCCACCGGCAGCACCTTGTCGAGCGCGAACGCGCCGAGCTTCAGGCCAGGCACCGCCTCGGCGAGCAGCCTGGCGGCCTTGACCACGAGATTGTCGGACGTCTCCCCGCAGGCCGCGGCCAGCGGCCCGGTGGTGGTGAGCTTCAGCTCGCCGCCCGGCTCCAGCGACAGCCGGTCGGCGCAGTCGGCAAACGCGACCACGCTTTCGAGATCATGATAGCCGTCGGCACGACGGCCGACCACGCGAAGGCTCAAGTTGACCTTGGCCCGCCCTTCTTCGATCAACGCCGGCATCGGCGACACGCCCCCAACTTCGCTCAGACTAGCCGCCCCTACCGTCGTCCTTCTTCTTGTCCGCCTGCGCGGCCGAAGAGTTCGAATTGTCGTCGGCGAGACCATTGGCGATCTTGGCCTCGATCTTCGGCAGCTCTTCCGGCTCGGGCTTGAGATCGCGGGCGTGCGACCACTGGAATTTGGCTTCGAGCGTGCGGCCGACGCGCCAATAGGCGTCGCCGAGATGGTCGTTGATGGTGGGATCCTCGGGCTTGAGGTCGATCGCGCGCTCGAGGTTCTTCACCGCCTCGTCGTAATTGCCGATGCGGTAATAGGCCCAGCCGAGGGAATCGACGATGTAGCCGTCGTCGGGACGCTGCTCGACGGCGCGCTTGATCATCTTCATGCCTTCGTCGAGGTTCACGCCCTGGTCGATCCAGGAATAGCCGAGATAGTTGAGGACGTGCGGCTGGTCGGGCTGCAGCTCGAGCGCCTTCTTCATGTCGACCTCGGCCTTGGCCCACTGCTTGGAGCGCTCCTGGCAGATGCCGCGGTAATAGTACCAGACGCTGTTGGCCTTGTCGTTGCCGGCCGGCAGCACGTCGATGCCCCGCGAATAGGTCGCGCCGCAGTCGCCGAACTTCTTGCGGCCGCGCTCGATGTTGCCGAGCGCCATGATGGCTTCGAGATCCTTGGCATCCTCCGCAGTGACGCCCTTGAGGATCTTGATCGCCTCTTCCGTGCGGTCGGCGGAATCGAGATCGATGGCCAGCTGAATCTGCGCGTTGCGCTTGAGCGGCGAGGTCGCGGGCACGCGCTCATAGACCTTGATCGCCATCTGCGGCCGCTTCACCGATTCATAGAGATCGGCGAGCGAGAGCAGCGCCAGCGGATGCGTCGGCTGCAGGTAGAGCGAGAGCTGGAGATAGACCAGCGCCAGATCCTCGCCGCCGCGGCGGGTCAGCGTGGCGCCGATGCCGTAGAGCGCTTCGGCGGCGCCGGCCTGCGCGGAATCGACCAGCGGCGGCATCTTCTTGCCGGCCCTGGTTTCGCGCAGGCCTTCCTGGATCAGCGGATGGCGCGCGAGCTTCTTGTCGAAGGCCTGATAGACATTGGTCGCGGCAGCCGAGTCCTTGTTGCGCGACAGCCAGCGGCCATAGGCCTCGGTCACGCGCAGCATGGAATCGTCGAGCTTGTAGGCGCGCTCGAAGCGCGTGCCGGCGTCCTTCTCCTTGCCGGAGAGTTCGAGGATCATGCCGGCGTGAAGATCCTTGAACAGCGGATACCATTCCGGACCTGCCAGCTTGTCGATGGTGGCGACACCGCCCTTGGCATCGCCCGCACCATAGGCGGCCCATCCCGACAGCAGCGTGGCGACGAGATCGGTGATCGGACCGCGGATCGACTGGTTGATGTTGGTCTGCGCGGCCGCGTACTTCTTCACCTTGAGATCGTGGACGCCGACGACGAGACGCGCGACGCGGTTGGTCTTGTCGATGGTGAGGATGCGCTCGGCGAGCTTGACCGCTTCGTCGATGTCACCGTCGGCGACCGACGAGATGAAGGCGCGGTCGAGCAGCTCATTGTTCTTCGGATCGGTGCGCAGGGCCGAACGGTAGAATGCGGCAGCGGAAGCCGCGTCGCGCTCGACGCTGGCGTGACGGGCGGCGAGATAGCTGCCGGCACCGGTCAGCGACTTCAGATCGTTTCGGGTCGGAAACTGCGCCGCCGAGTCGGACGGATGGTCCGGCGTCTGCGCCAGCACCCTGCCGGGGACGGTCGCGATCGCTGTGCCCATGAGGGCAATGGCGGCAACAGTCCAGCGGTTGAAACGATTTGAAAACATCAGGGCTCGCCTTGAGTTGGTAGTGCCTGGGTTGCAGCAAAGGGCCGTATCGCATGCGAAGGCGGCCGGAGGCATCCGGACCCGGAACCGTTGGGCCGACAATGCCGCTTTTGGCGCTTCGCCGCAAGGATTCGGACCTGACGCCCGCCTCCGAAAGGCCCAAATCGGCCAAGTCACCGGTCAGGAGCAGCCCCAAGACGCCGCTACTATGGCCTTATCGTGGCCGCGACCCGTCGTCGCGCCCCCGTGCTCACGCGAACGTGCGTCGGATCACTCCGTGATCAGACCCGCTTGCTTCGTCGCCCTTACATCGCCTCGTAGTTCGGGCCGCCGCCGCCCTCCGGGGGAACCCAGGTGATGTTACCGTTGGGATCCTTCACGTCGCAGGTTTTGCAGTGGACGCAGTTCTGAGCGTTGATCTGGAAACGCGGACCCGATCCCTCCTCGATCCACTCATAGACGCCGGCGGGGCAATAGCGATTCGAAGGACCGGCGAAGACGTCGTGCTCGGAAGCCTTCTGCAGGTTCATGTCCGTGACCTTCAGATGGACCGGCTGGTCCTCCTCATGGTTGGTGTTGGACAGGAACACGGAGGACAGCTTGTCGAAGGAGATCTTGCCATCCGGCTTCGGGTAGTTCTTCGGGGCGTGGCTCTTCGCCGGCTCGAGCGTGGCGCGGTCTTGCTTGGCATGTGACTGGGTGCCGAACAGCGAGGCGCCGAACAGCGTGTTGCACCACATGTCGAAGATGCCGAGGCCGGCGCCGATGAAGGTGCCGAACTTCGACAAGAGCGGCTTGGCGTTGCGTACCGGGTAAAGGTCCTTGCCGACGACGGAGTCGCGCCACGCGTTCTCGTATTCGACGAGCTCGTCGTTGGCGCGGCCCGCAGCAAGTGCGGCATTGACATGCTCGGCGGCGAGCATGCCGGTGCCCATCGCATTGTGCACGCCCTTGATGCGCGGCACGTTGACGAAGCCGGCGGCGCAGCCGATCAGCGCGCCACCGGGGAAGCTAAGCCGCGGCACCGACTGGTAGCCACCTTCGGTGATGGCGCGGGCGCCATAGGCCAGCCGCTTGCCGCCTTCGAGCGTGGCCCGCACCGCGGGATGGTTCTTGACGCGCTGGAATTCGTCGAACGGCGACAGATAGGGATCGTTGTAGTTGAGATGGACGACAAAGCCGATCGACACCAGGTTCTCGTCGTAATGGTAGAAGAACAGGCCGCCACCGGTATCGTTCTTCAGCGGCCAGCCGACCGCATGCTGGACCAGACCCTTCTGGTGCTTGGCCGGATCGATCTGCCAGACCTCCTTGAGGCCGATGCCGAATTTCGGCGGCTCGCTCTTGGCGTCGAGCGCGTATTTCGCGATGAGCTGCTTGGACAGGCTGCCGCGGGCGCCTTCCGCGAACAGCGTGTACTTGCCGAGCAATTCCATGCCGCGGGTGAAGGAGTCCTTCGGCTTGCCGTCACGGCCGATACCCATGTCGCCGGTGGCGATACCCCTGACGTTGCCCGCCTCGTCATAGAGCACCTCGGCTGCGGCAAAGCCCGGATAGATCTCGACGCCAAGCGCCTCGGCCTTCCGCGCCAGCCAGCGGCAGACATTGCCGAGCGAGCCGATATAGCAGTGATGGTTGTTCATCAGCGGCGGCATGATGAAGTTCGGCAGCTTGATCGCGCTGGTCTCGGTGAACCAGAAGAAGCGGTCGTCCTTGACCTCAGTCTTGAGCGAGCAATCGGGATCCTCGCGCCAGTCCGGGATCAGCTTGTCGAGCCCGGCCGGATCGATCACTGCACCGGAGAGAATATGCGCGCCGACCTCGGAGCCCTTCTCCACCACGACGACGTTGAGATCGGCGTTGAGCTGCTTCAGCCGGATCGCGGCCGACAGACCCGAGGGGCCGGCGCCGACGATGACGACGTCGAATTCCATGGATTCGCGCGGGGGAAGTTCTTCGGTGCTCATCTGATCTCAGCCCTTGAGACGGTCCTCGGTCGTTTGCGCCCCCTTGTTTCCGATTTTTCCGGGCAGGACAACAGCGGAAATGCATTTCGCTGGGATGCAAGGCGCCCCAAACTGATATAAAAGTCTGACTTTCCAGATGATCCCCGAACCCGCACCCACCGTCCGAGAGCTTCTTGCCTTCTATCTGGAGGCCGGTGTCGATTGCGCGCTCGCCGAGGAACCGATCGACCGCCTGG
This sequence comes from Bradyrhizobium sp. LVM 105, assembly GCF_003957705.1. NCBI lineage: Bacteria > Pseudomonadati > Pseudomonadota > Alphaproteobacteria > Hyphomicrobiales > Nitrobacteraceae > Bradyrhizobium > Bradyrhizobium sp. LVM 105. The sequence goes on from NZ_QZMV01000013.1 coordinate 53,154, forward strand.
CGGAATTGGATGCTCCGCCCGCGGCCCCGCGCGCGGCAGCTGCGATCGAGGTGCCGCGGCCGCTCGCCGCGCCGGCGGTGATGCGCGGCGAGGCCGCGCCTGCTCCCGACGTCGCCATCGCCTCCGCGCGCGAGGCTGCACGCACCGCGCCGACGCTGGAGGCGCTGCGCGAGCTGATGCAGAATTTCGAGGGCTGCGCGCTGAAGCACACCGCGACGCGGCTGGTGTTCGCCGACGGCAACCCGCAGGCGCGCATCATGTTCGTCGGCGAGGCGCCGGGCCGCGACGAGGACATCGAGGGCCTGCCCTTCGTCGGGCGCAGCGGCAAGCTGCTCGATCTCATGATCGGCGCCATCGGCCTCAACCGCAGCACCGCCTACATCGCCAACGTGATTCCGTGGCGGCCGCCCGGCAACCGCACGCCGACGCCGCAGGAGACGCAGATCTGCCTGCCATTCATCCAGCGCCATATCGAGCTGGTGAATCCGGATGTGCTGGTGACGCTCGGTAACCCCTCGACGCAGACGTTGCTGGGAACGCGCGAGGGCATCATGCGCACCCGCGGACGCTGGTTCGACTACGAGACAGGGGCGCGCACCATCCGGGCGCTGCCGACGTTCCATCCCGCCTATCTGCTCCGCTCGCCGTCCTACAAACGGCTGGCGTGGCAGGATCTGCGTGCGATCGCCAAGGTGCTGGCGGAAGGCGCGGTGTAACTACACCCACGCCGTCATTCCGGGGCTCGCGAAGCGAGAGCTATGGTGCGCAATTGCGCACCTGAGAATCCATCGAGCGGCAGAGCTAATGGATGAATGGATTCCGGGCTCGCGGCTTCGCCGCGCCCCGGAATGACCCTCCCCTACGTCCCCTTCGGCCGCACGATGGCCCAGCCGATGCGCAGCAGCTGCTGGCGTCCGGTCACCAGCCATTCGAACGCACGCGGCACTTCCGGCACGATGCCGGGAAAGCGTTTGAGAATGTCCGGCGGCGGCGTGCCGGCGGTGTCGGAGGCGCGCCAGACCACGACGCCGCCGGTCTCGTTGAATTTGGCCTGATTCATCCACGGCGTGCGCGCAGGGTCGGCGTCGATGAAAAGATGCGGACGACCGGAATGCAGCGTGATCAGGCTCGCAAGCTGTGTCTCGCCCGCAACGGCGCGCAGGCGATGGTTGGTGCGGCGGGCAAAGCTGTCGTCGAAGAAGTCCGAGATTGCGCGCGCGGGCATCGAGGTCGCGATCTCGCCCGTGCCGGTCCAGGGCAGGAGCAGGACGCCCAGGACGACGCCGATGGCCGGGGCCACGACGGCCGCGGCCCACACCATGCGCAGCATCCGCGCGCGGCGCATCGCAATGAGATCGCCGGCCGCGACCACCACGGCCAGCCCGGACGTGACGAGGACGACGCCGGCGCCGCCGACGACGTATTCGAGCCCGAGCAGGCCGGAGATCAGCACCCCGCCCAGCACCGGGGCGAGTGCGAAGAAATAGACGAAGTTGCGCGCCAGCGGGTCGACCGGCGGCCGGTAGATGATCGGCGGCTCCTCGCCCTTGCCGGCAAACAGTCCGGTGTTGAGGAAGGTCAGCGCCGGGATCGCGGCGGCCCCGAGCACGAGGCCGCCGAGCAGCCAGGCCGCATGCAGGGCGCGGGCACTCAACTCCGCAACTTGCGGCAGGGCCGGCATCGCAAGCGTCTCCGCCCGCATCAGCCAGACCGCATAGGGCAGCGCCAGCACCGCGACGACGATCAGCGCGAACAGCGGATCGAGCGCGCGCAGCGTCCGGCGGCCGCCGCCGGTCGAGACCGCGAACACGACGAGCAGCAGCAGCAGGAAGATCGCCGCGGGCGTCGTCAGCAGCAACAGGCCGGCCTCGATCGACCAGGCGAACCAGGCATTGCCGCGGCGCTGGCCGATGATCTGCCAGGAGTGCAGCAGCAGCAGCGCCCACAGCGGCCGGGCCAGCACGAGGGGTCCGAAGTCGAGCGCCGAGGAGGAGAAGGCGAGCACCGTCATGGTCAGCAACACGCTGAGCACCGCCTGCTGCGAGCCGACCACGGCGCGGGACAGATGATAGAGCGCGATGAAAGTCGCGATCTCGCAGAGCTCGGCCAGCACATAGACGCCGAACATGTGGCCACCGGCGGCGCGATAGGCGATGTCGGCGAGCCAGACCGGCAAGGGCGGCCCGAGGTCGGTGCCGACCTGGTATTCGCGTCCGAAAGCCAGCAGCGTCGCCAGCGTGCCGGGCGGGCTGCGGTAGAACACCAGCGCCACGAACAGCCACATCAAAGCCTGCAGCAGCACGGCGATCCAGACGATCAGCCGCGGCCGGGCGCGAATGAGCTCGATGACCAGGGAGGTAAACCGCATGCAACGCCCGAAAGATGCAGCCAACCCGTCCAGCCGGCCCTATTCGCTCACGACTACTTTGATAAGGGGCGTCGCCGGTCGTGGCAACTTCGGTGTGCTCGCTCTCCCCGTTCTTACGCGGAGAAGGTGGGGTGAGGGGCTGCATCCGCAAAGACAGTACGAGTTGGACTCGCGGAGAGTCCCCCTCACCCGGATTGCATCTTCGATGCAATCCGGCCTCTCCGCGCAAGCGGGGAGAGGCGCCGCCGCGAGAGAGGAATGCTAAAGGCCTGCCGAGACGTCGATCTCAACGCTCGCGTCCACCTGCACCTCGACCTCGGTCACCGAGAACAGGTCTCGCACCGGCTCGACGGTCCAGGGCATATGCTTGGCGCGCGCGGCCGCGACCGGGGCAAAGAAGCTGCGGTGGTGGATGGTGGGGCCGAGGCGGTCGAGCGCGTCGAGGTGCTCGGGGACGGCATAGCCCTTGTGCTGCTCGAAGCCGTAGCCGGGACAGTCCTGCGCCAGCGCGCACATCAGGCGGTCACGCGTCACCTTGGCGATGATGGAGGCCGCGGCGATCGACAGCACGATGCCGTCGCCGCCGATCACGGCCTCACAGTCGCATTCCGTGTCGAGCCGGTCGCGGCCGTCGACGAAGACATGCCTGGGCGCCTCCGGCAGCGCCACCACGGCGCGCTTCAGCGCCCACAGCGAGGCGCGCAGGATGTTGTCGCGATCGATTCGCGAGGGCGAGGCAACGGCAACCGAGACCTGCGCGGTGGCGCAGATCTTGTCGAACAGCTTTTCGCGCTCCTCGGCCGTCAGGCGCTTGGAATCGTCGATGCCGCGCGGGATGCGGTCGGGGTCGAGAATCACGGCAGCCGCCACCACGGGGCCTGCCAGCGGTCCGCGACCGGCCTCGTCGCAGCCGGCGACCGGCCAGACCCCGCGCTTGATCAGCGCGCGCTCGCGGCGAAAGCTCGGGGGGGCGACGGCAATGATAGCTTTCTTGCCGGCGGGAGCGGCCATTGCTTGGGGCGCAGCCGTTTTCACCTTGGCAGGCGCTGCCTTGTTCGCAGCAGCCTTCTTAGGCGCGTCTTTGGCCGGCTTGGTCGCGGACTTGTCCCGAATCATGGCCGGGATCGTGCGCAAGGGGCCCGGCCTGCGCAACCGGGAACCTCGCACAATTCCCGCTATTCAGGCCCCTACTCCGCCAGATGCACCCGCCGGTCGTCGCCGACATCGATGCCGGGCGCGACCACGACCTCCCAGGGATGGCCGTCAGGGTCGGCGAAATAACCGCAATAGCCGCCGTAATCGGTCTCGTGCGCGGCCTTCACCAGCTTCGCCCCCTTGCCGAGCGCGAAGGCCATCACCGCATCGACCTCCTCACGGGTCCGACAGTTCCAGGCGAGCGTCATGCCGCGGAAGGCCTGCGGCCTCGGCTGGTCCGGCAGCCCCGCGTCGGCCGCAAGCTGATCCCAGCGATACAAGGCGAGCACGGGACCACCGGTATCGTAGAACGCAACCGCCTCGCCGGTCGCCTTCAGCCGGCGCGAGAAACCGAGCGCGTCGTAAAAAGCGATGCTGGCGCGGATGTCGCTGACGCCGAGTGTGATGACTGTGAGCCGCGGCACCGGCGCGTTGAGTTCCTTGAGCATACGACGCCTCTTCCGTTCCCGATCAGAACAGGCTGAGCTGATCGCCGTTCCGCTTCGGCCGCGCAAAGTGATCCGTCGTCAGCTTGGAGCGGCGCTTGTTCAGGCCGAGCCGCTCGCAGGCGATCTCGAAGCGGCGGCCGATGGTCCAGGCCATCGGTCCGGTGCCCTTCATCCGCTCGCCCCATTTCGCATCGTAGTCGCGCCCGCCGCGCATGTCGCGGATCAAGGTGAAGACGTGGCGGTAGCGGTCCGGATAGTTCGCCATCAGCCATTCGCGGAAGAGATCGCGCACCTCCAGCGGCAGCCGCAGCAGCACATAGGAGGCTTCCTTGACGCCGGCATGGGCGGCGGCATCGAGAACGCGCTCGATCTCGCAATCGTTCAGCGCAGGGATCACCGGCGCCACCATCACGGTGGTCGGAATGCCGGCATCTGAGAGCTGCTTCAGCGCCTCCAGCCGCTTCGGCGGCGTCGCGGCGCGCGGCTCCATGGTGCGGGCCAGTTTCGGATCGAGCGAGGTCACGGAGATCGCGACCTTGGCGAGGTTGCGCTTGGCCATCCGCGCGAGAATGTCGATATCGCGCAGCACCAGCGCCGATTTGGTCACGATGCCGACGGGATGGCCGGCACGTTCCAGCACCTCGAGGATGCCGCGCATGATCTTGTGCTCGCGCTCGATCGGCTGATAGGGATCGGTGTTGGTGCCGATCGCGATCATGCGCGGCTCGTAGCCGGCCGCGGCGAGCTCCTTCTCGAGCAGCGAAGGCGCCTCGGGTTTCGCAAACAGCTTCGATTCGAAATCGAGGCCCGGCGACAGGCCGAGATAGGCGTGGGTCGGCCGGGCGAAGCAGTAGACACAGCCGTGCTCGCAGCCGCGATAGGGATTGATCGAGCGGTCGAAGCCGATGTCGGGTGAGTCATTACGGGTGATCACCTTGCGCGACGTGTCGACTGCGACCGTGGTCTTGAACGGCGGCAGCTCTTCCAGGCTCTGCCAGCCGTCGTCGAAAGCGACGCGCGCCTCGGCCTCGTAGCGGCCGCTGGCGTTGGACTGCGCCCCTCGCCCTCGCCGGCGGGCGCGGTCGATGGCGACGCCGAGTTCGGGAAAATCAGAGTCCGCACCCGCCGGCTCGGAGGGCGCCTTGACCGGCGGGTGCTTGAGAGCATGAGAGGATGCTGCTGGACTCATGAACCCAAGATAGCACGCCAAAGGAACAAATCAAGAACACAGATGAAAAATGGAAAACAACCCCATGCAAAGCTGCCGCCCAAATTTCGGGCGCTTTCTCTTGACCTCACGCAACAAGCCTGTCGCAACGATCCCGTTTGATGCCGGACAGGGATCGATCGCGCCGGAACAATGTTGGTGACGATCGCGGGGCGTAGCTCGGCAACAATCGGCAAGAACATGACAAATCAACAACAATCAGCTGCCGCGAGCAGCAATCTCGATCTCCTTGATCGCTATTGGCGCGCCGCCAACTACCTCTCCGTCGGGCAAATCTATCTGCTCGACAATCCACTGCTGCGCGAGCCGTTGCGGGCCGACCACATCAAGCCGCGCCTGCTCGGCCATTGGGGCACGACGCCCGGCCTGAACTTCATCTATGCCCATCTCAACCGCGTGATCCGCGCGCTTGATCTCGACGTGATCTATGTCTGCGGCCCCGGCCATGGCGGGCCGGGCATGGTCGCCAACACCTATCTGGAAGGCAGCTACAGCGAGCTCTATCCCGAGATCGCCCGCGATGCGGACGGTATGCGCAAGCTGTTCAGGCAGTTCTCCTTTCCCGGCGGCATCCCGAGCCATGCGGCGCCGGAGACGCCGGGCTCGATCCACGAGGGCGGCGAACTCGGCTACGCGCTGGTGCACGCCTACGGCGCGGCCTTCGACAACCCTGATTTGATCGTCGCCTGCGTCATCGGCGACGGCGAGGCCGAGACCGGCCCGCTGGCTGCGTCCTGGCACTCCAACAAGTTCCTGAACCCGGCCCATGACGGCGCGGTGCTGCCGATCCTGCATCTCAACGGCTACAAGATCGCCAATCCGACCGTGCTGGGCCGGATGCGAGATGCGGAAATCCGCGATCTCTTTCGCGGTTTCGGCCACGAGCCGCTGTTCGTCGAGGGTGACGATCCCAAATTGATGCACCAGGCCATGGCGGACGCGCTCGACGTCGCGCTCGCCAGCATCCGTTCGATCCAGCAGCACGCACGCGACGGGCGCAGCAGCGTCGAGCGGCCGCGCTGGCCGATGGTCGTGCTGCGCAGCCCGAAGGGCTGGACCGGTCCGAAGGAGGTCGACGGCAAGAAGGTCGAGGGCTTTTGGCGCGCGCATCAGGTCCCCGTCGCCGGCTGCCGCGAGAACCCGGCGCACTTGAAAGTGCTCGAAGACTGGATGCGCAGCTACGAGCCCGAAAAGCTGTTCGACGCCAGCGGCGCCCTCGTTCCCGAGCTTCAGGCGCTCGCGCCTCGCGGCGACCGCCGCATGGGCGCCAACCCGCACGCCAATGGCGGCCTGCTGAAGAAAGAACTGAAGCTGCCGGACTTCCACCGCTTCGCGATCGAGGTGCCGCAGCCCGGCGGCGTCGTGGCCGAAGCGACGCGCGAGCTCGGCAAATTCCTGCGCGACGTCATCCGCCTCAACGCGACGGAGCGCAACTTCCGCATCATGGGCCCGGACGAGACCGCGTCAAACCGGTTGGACGCGGTGTTCGAGGCGACCGAGCGCGTCTGGATGGAACCGATCGAATCTTACGACGTGCATCTGGCGCAGGATGGCCGCGTCATGGAGGTGCTGAGCGAGCATCTCTGCCAGGGCTGGCTCGAGGGCTATCTGCTCACCGGCAGGCACGGCTTCTTCTCGTGCTACGAGGCCTTCATCCATATCGTCGATTCCATGTTCAACCAGCACGCCAAATGGCTGAAGGTCACGCGCGAGTTGCCGTGGCGGCGCCCGATCGCCTCGCTGAATTACCTCCTGACCTCGCATGTCTGGCGTCAGGACCACAACGGCTTCAGCCATCAGGACCCCGGCTTCGTCGATCTCGTCGCCAACAAGAAGGCCGACATCGTCCGCATCTACTTCCCGCCCGACGCCAACACGCTGCTGTGGATCGCCGACCACTGCCTGCGCACCTACAACCGCATCAACGTCATCGTCGCCGGCAAGCAGCCGGCGCCGCAATGGCTATCGATGCAGGAAGCAGCGACGCATTGCGACGCCGGAATCGGCATCTGGACCTGGGCGGGCACGGAACAGGCGACGGGCGAGCCCGACGTGGTGATGGCCTGCGCCGGCGATGTTCCGACGCTGGAGACGCTCGCCGCAGTCGACCTGTTGCGAAAGGCACTGCCGGATCTGAAGATCCGCGTCATCAACGTCGTCGACCTCATGACGCTGCAGCCGAAGGATCAGCATCCGCACGGCCTGTCCGACCGCGACTTCGACAGCCTGTTCACGCGCGACAAGCCTGTCATCTTCGCCTATCACGGCTATCCCTACCTGATCCACCGGCTGACCTATAACCGCACCAACCATGCCGGCATGCATGTGCGCGGCTTTGCCGAGGAAGGCACCACGACGACGCCGTTCGACATGGTCGTGCTCAACGAGCTCGACCGCTACCACCTCGCGATCGAGGCGATCGAACGCGTGCCCGGACTCGCGGCCAAGGCTGCGCAGGCCAAGCAGCAATTCCGCGACAAGCTGATCGAGCATTCCCGCTATGTGCGCGAGCACGGCGAGGACATGCCGGAGATCCGCGACTGGGTCTGGCCCAACAGCTCCGGCGGCAACACGCCTGCCGAAGCCGGCGACTAGCCATGTCGGACATGGTCCTCGTCCTCAACTCGGGATCGTCGAGCATCAAGTTCGGCCTGTTCGACATCTCGGCGGCTGAGCCCGTCCTGCTCTGCAAGGGCCTGCTCGACGAGCACGAGGCAAGACCGCGCCTCGCGGTGAAGAGCCCGGCGGGCGACGACCTGTTCGCGACACGGAGGGAAGCGCCGGATGCCGGCGGCGGCCATTTGTTCGCCGACGTGCTCGCCTTCATCGAGGAGAGGTTCGGCGCCCACAGCCTGCGCGCGGTCGGCCACCGTATCGTCCACGGCGGGCCGGATTATTCGGGCCCGGTGGTGCTGACGGACGACGTCACCGCGACGCTGGCCGCATTGACGCCGCTGGCGCCGCTGCACCAGCCGCGTTGCCTCGCGCCGGTTCGCGCGCTTGCGGCGATCCGGCCTGCGCTGACGCAGATCGCCTGCTTCGACACCGCCTTCCACCACGGCCTCGCGCCGCCCGCGCGCCGTTTCGCGATTCCGCGGCGCTATGAGCAGCGTGGCGTCCGACGTTACGGCTTTCACGGCCTCTCCTTCGAATACGTCACGGGCCGCCTCGCCGCGATTGCACCGGAGCTCATCGCCAAGCGCAGCGTCATCGCGCATCTCGGCAATGGCGCCAGCCTGTGCGCGTTGCACCACGGCCGCAGCATCGACACTACGATGGGACTGACGCCGCTCGACGGCCTCGTGATGGGCACCCGCTGCGGCAGCATCGACCCCGGCGTGCTGCATTATCTGCAACAGCACGAGAAGATGTCGGCCGACGAGATCCAGCACCTGCTCTATCACGAGTCCGGCCTGCTCGGCGTCTCCGGCATCTCCGCGGACATGCGAACGCTGCTGGCGAGCGGCGAGGTCGGGGCGCGGGAGGCGGTCGAGCTCTTCACTCTTCGCGCGGCGCAGCAGATCGCGATGATGGCCACAACACTCGGCGGCCTCGACTGCCTGGTCTTCACCGGCGGCATCGGCGAGCACGCCAAGGAGATACGCAGCGCGATCTGCGAGCGGCTCGGCTGGCTCGGCGTGCGCATCGATGCTGCGGCGAATGACGACGCGCGCGAGCGGATCGGCGCCGGCGGAAGTGCTGTCGATGTGTTCGTCATCCCGACGGATGAAGAGATGATTATTGCGCGACATTGTGCGGCGCTGATCCGCAGCCGCGGCGCCACGTGACATTTTTATGAATGATCTGCCGCAATGAGGCCGTCGCGGTTTCGCGGCATAAGGCTCGGAGCAATCCTCGAGCGGACAGATCATGAAGACCCATATCATCGAAGAGCTCGGACAAGGCGGCATCCTGTTGCCCGCGCTGGTGGCGGAAGGGCTCGCCGCCAACGACCGCATCAAGGTGCGGATGAGCGCACTGCAGGCGGCTGCCCAGCATGCGCAGGAGCCGGGTCGACCCGCGAGCGACCTTGGCGTGGAGAGTCAGACTGCGGGCATCGCGCCCGCGGCGATCGCGGCGCTGATCGGCGGCGCCCGTCTGATCGGGCCGGGCCGGCTCGCGGCTCCCGATCTCGCGCAGCTGATGCAGGAGATTGCGGAAGATGCAGCGACCATGATCCGCGCCGTAGGCGCCGGCGCGGCCAACGAAGGCGAGAGAGCGCAGGCGCGCCTCGACACGATCCGCGCGGCCGGCCTGCTCGACCCCGCCGACGAGATCGCGATGTCCCACATCGTGCGACTGACCGGCGTTGCCGACGCTGGCGGCGACAGTCTGCATCGCCTCGTGATGGATCTGCACAAGCAACTCAACAAGCTGGCGACGAGCTGCTCGGAAGAAACCCTCGACGGCGCCCATGTCTTCGGTCTGCACGGCGACGACCGGCCGGCGGTTGCTGCCTTCATGAAGGGCCTGAACGCGACGCGCGGCCTCAAGTTCAATCATCCGGGCCTCGACACCATGGCGACACGCGCCGACAGTCGGCTGCTGATCCAGAACGACATCGGCACCACGGACGCCCATGTCGTCGTCATCGCAGTGAAGAAGAACGCGGTCACGGTCACCTACACCGACGTGCATTTGGCACGCGCGAAGTTCTTCATCTCGCTGTTCGAGAACTTCGAGGCGACCTGGAGCGGGCTCGATCGTCACACCGCCGCAGGCCTCGGCGAGGACAATTCCTTCTATCTGGTGACCGGGCAGTATCAGTCCGGACACGCCGCCGATCGCAACGAATTCCTCTCCGCACTCGGTGCCGCGCTGGTCTTCCTGATTGACTGGAACAAGGCGCGCAAACTGCTCAGGACCTGGGTTGCCAAGGAGGACGCGGCACGCATCCTGGAATGGGCCGCGCGTCAGCGGATCGGCCACCGCGGCTTCCTCGAGCTCGGCGGCAACGAACTGCTGGGCTCTGCGGTCCGGAACGCCGCCCCCACGCGGATCGGCTTCGGTGAGCGGCTCGACCAGGCGCTCGGCCGCAACGCGGCAATCGATTTTCTGAAGGCGTCTCTGCGCGCCTCCACCGAGGCACTGCTCGCCGGCCGCTCGGTCAGGACGGTGCGCGACCAGATCGAAGCCGATCTGATGCGGCACCTGGATCGCGTCGATGGGGCATTGCTGGCGGCGGTCCTGCGTCAGATCGGCCTCGCCCACGATCTCGTCGCGGCGATCTCGCGCCATATCGCCGCGTTGCGAGCCGGTCAGCCTGCCGACGGCACCCTGCTGACGCAGCGCTGCGGCGTGATCGAGCAAAAGGCCGACAGAATCGCGTTCGAGAGCCGCAACGAGGTCGACCGCCTCAATGCGCGTCCGCTGATCGGCCAGTTGATCGATCGCGCCGAGGAAGCCGTCGACGAATTGGAGCAGGCCGCTTTCATCGCCTCGCTGATGCCGGAAAGGACCGATCCATCCCTGCTGACATCGCTGGCCGAGCTTTGCACGGTGGCAGAGACTGCGACCGAAATCGCCGCGAGCGGCGTCGCCGCTGCGATCGACGTGCCGGAGGGACGACGCGCCGATTCGGAGGACGCGCTCTCCGCCGTGACCCGCCTGATCGACGCCGAACACGCCGCCGACAGCCGCGAACGCGCCACGACCGCACTCGTCTTCCGTGGCGGCTTCGACGTCGCGACCTCGCTGTCGGTGATCGAGCTCGCCCGCGCCGTCGAGCGCGCCACCGATCGCTTCGCCGCGTTCGGTCATCTGCTCCGCCGCCACATCATGATCGATCTTGCAGCTTGAGGGAACCACCATGCATATCGTGCGTATCGGCGGTGAAGCCTCCGAATTGCGGCCTGCCGAAGAGATCGGCGCCAAGGCCGCCAACCTCGCCCGCATGGCGGCACTGGGCCTGCCGGTGCCGCCTGCCTTCGTGCTCCCGGTCAAGCTCTGCGCCGCCATCATTGCCGGCCACGCGCACGCCACGCGACACCTGCGCGACGGCCTGGAGGAGGGAATCTCGTTCCTGGAGAGCGCGACCGGAAGGCGCTTTGGCGACCGCCGGCAGCCGCTGCTGGTGTCGGTGCGCTCGGGTGCGGCGCGATCGATGCCGGGCATGCTCGACACCGTTCTCAATGTCGGCTGCACGTCCGATGCCGTGCATGGCCTGATCCGTGCGACCGGCCGGCCGCGGCTCGCCTGGGATTGCCGGCGCCGTTTCCTGGAGAGCTTTGGCGAGACCGTGCTCGGGCTCGACCAGGCCGGGTTTGCCGCGCGCATCTCAGAACTCGTCGCAGCCGAATGCGCCGGCAGCGACCGCGAGCTCGACAGCGAAGCGCTCGAGCGGCTCGCCGGCCGCGAGCAGGCGCTGATCGAGGACCACACCGACGGCTCGCTGGAGGATGCCTTCGCGCAGTTGGAGGCGGCAGCCCAAGCTGTTTATCGCTCCTGGACGAGCGAGCGCGCGCAGACTTATCGGAGCCTCCAGCACCTCGAAACGCTCGAGGGTACCGCCGTGACCGTGCAGGCGATGGTGTTCGGCAATGGCGGTCTTGCCTCCGGCGCGGGCGTGGCATTCTCGCGCGATCCGTCGACGGGCGCGCGGCGTCCGATGATCGACCTCGTGCTCGATGCGCAGGGCGAAGACGTCGTTTCCGGAAGGCGCGCACCCGATACGACCGAGGCCATCGCCCGCGAGTTGCCGAAACTGGAATCGGAGCTTGGCGATATCCTGAGGCAACTCGAGCGCGCGTTCGCCGACGCGCAGGATGTCGAGTTCACGGTCGAGAACGGCAAGCTCTGGATTCTCCAGACCCGGGCGGCCAAGCGCACGCCGCGGGCCGCCGTCAGGATCGCGATCGACTTCGTTCATGAAGAGCTGATCTCGAAAGACGAGGCATTGGAACGGATCGCGGAGATCGATCTCGCCTCGCTCACCGAAACCCGCTTGGTTTCCTCAGGCAAACCCGCAACGAGGGGCATCGGCGCGTCCGGCGGCATCGGGATTGGACGGGCGGCGTTCTCGTCCGAAAGCGCTCAGCGCCTGTCAGCCGCGGGCGAGCCGGTCATCCTGCTGCGTCCCGATACCAGCACCGCCGATGTCGCGGGATTCGCCCTGGCCGCCGGCATCGTCACGGCTGTCGGTGCGCGCACCTCGCATGCAGCCCTGGTGGCGCGGCAGATGGGCAAGCCCTGCGTGGTCGGCTGCCGTGAGCTGAAGATCGATCCCGTCGCGCGGCAGGCCCAGCTCGGCCAAGTCAGCTTTGCCGAAGGCGAGTGGATGACGATCGAGGGCGACGCCGGAGAGCTCTATCTCGGACGCTGCGAGACGATTCGGACACGGCCCGAAGCCGAGCTCGCCGAGATCGCCGCCTGGAGGGCGCAATCCGGCCGACATGACCAGCTCGCCGCCGCGCCTCAGTGAGTGCCGGTCAGGAGTTGGAAACTCCCCATCGCGACCTCGATCAGGATCAGCACCACGACAGCAATCTCCAGGCGGAGCGAGCGCTGGGTGTCGATGATGTCGGTGAGCGCGTTGCGGTCTCCGACACCGCGGTGAGCTTGCGCTCGAGCGTGTCGAGGCGCTCCTTCAGCTCGTACTCGTCCTCGAGCCGGGAATAGAGCCGGTCGAGCTCGGGCTTCTCCCAGAGCACGTCGGGCTTCTCGGCGATCGCGACGCGGCCGGCGACGCGCTGCTGCACCAGCAATGCGTTGCCGATCAATTGCAGGATGCCCTTGCGCCGTTGCGGCGTGCGGCCGCGTTCGGCGAGCTCCCGCGCAAAGGGCTCGATCACATCGAAGACCGCCGCGACGCGGCGCTCGTCGCGCGCCAGCGACGTGCTCTTGGCGAGCGCATCGGCAACCAGCAACAGCCGGTCGTCGGAGAATTTGGCAAGGCAGATCGGCCCGCCCGGCTGGATCGCCTCGGCGGCCTCATCGCTGCAGAGCTGGGCCTGCGCGATCTCTTCTTCGTAGGGGCTGAGCTCTCCGGTCACGCGTGACTTCAGGTTGTCGATGAGAGCCTTCTCTTCCGACGGCAGCAGGCCGATCAGCACCACGACGCCGTAGCGGAAGATCACGGCCAGACCGGCATGGACCCGGAAGGCCGCCGGCGTGGAAGAGACCAGCGTCCCGATTTCCAGGCCGGAAGCATTGATGCGGTCCCCCAGCATCAGCGCCCGGATCCGCAAGCTCGGCGCAGCCTCCTGCTTCGGCGATGCTGGCGCCATGCCAGCGGCGAGTTGATCGGCGTTCATGTGAGGCCTCTCCCGGCACCAGGATCGCACATTTTCCGTTCGACCTCATCTGGCGAGCTTCGTCCTTGTCTGCGAGAGGCCGACTGCCCGCACGCAGCGAAGTGTTGCCATGAAACTTCGGGTTAATAACGTCGGGATGAACTTGTGCCGAAACATTCGGCAATATCACCTGCCCGCGCGTGACCGATTTGGCCACGATGACTGGCTGCGGTTTACCATCGCACGCCGAAGCGCCGCCCGAAAGTTGCACTCGGCAACGCGACCGGTTTATGACAGCATCATAACGAGCTACGCTTCTCCCGAAGTGCGGACATTGAAGCCTCAATCATGCTGAGCGTCATCATTCCGACCGAAGGCGTCGAGCAGACGGCGGTGGCGACATTGGCCGCGCTGGTGCCCGGCGCCGCCGCCGGTGTCGTCCGGGAAGTGCTCCTGGTCGACGGCACGCGCAACGGCGTGATCGAGCGCGTTGCCGACGTCGCAGGCTGCCGTTTCGTCGGCTTCGAGGGGACCTCGCGGGGCGCCGCGCTCGCCGCCGGCGCGCTCCAGGCGCGTTCGCCCTGGTTGATGTTCCTGCCCGCCGGCGCCGTGCTGGAAACCGGCTGGATCGATGAGACCACCCAGTTCATCCAGGCCGTTGCGACCAGCGGACGGGATCGGGCCGCAGTGTTCCGCTATGCGCGCTCGCCTTATGCAGATACCGGATTGCGCGATATCCTCCGGGCCGCGGCACGCGGGCTGATTGGCCCGCTCGGCGACCAGGGACTTCTGATTGCCCGTGCTCATTACGACCGGATCGGCGGCTACCCGCCGCAGGCCCGACGTTCCCAGGCACAGCTGCTCCGGCGGCTCGGCCGCTCGTCCCGCACCATGCTGCGCAGCCGCATCGTCATGATCGGCTGAGATGAGCTAATACTTGCCAAAGTCAAATAACTATTTGACAATGGCAAGTATTGAGGTGATCCATGCCGATCGACGGTACCGACGACCACATTGCAGCGGTCCGCGCGTTCAACCGCTTCTATACCCGCAAGCTTGGCGTGCTCGACCAGCATCTTGGAAAGAGCCCGTTTTCCCTCAGCGAGGCCCGGGTGCTGTATGAGCTCGCGCAGCGCGACGACCTGGCGGCCAAGGAGATCGGCAACGAGCTCGGTCTCGACCCCGGCTATCTCAGCCGTATCGTCCAGAGCTTCGATGAAAAGGGGCTGATCACGCGCAGGCCCCTGCCCGCGGATCGCAGGCAATATCAGCTCAGCCTCACCGCCAAGGGCCGCCAGGCGTTCACCAGGCTGAACCTGAGTTCGCAAAATGAGGTCGCCGCAATGCTGGCCCAGCTTTCGGCCAGCGATGCATCGCGGCTCACGCAGGCCATGGCGACCATCGAGTCCGTGCTGGAGCAACGGCGAACCCAGCCCGCGGCTTTCATGCTGCGCAGCCATCGCGTCGGCGACATGGGCTGGGTGATCTCCCGACAGGGCGCCGCCTATGCCGCGGACTACAGCTGGGACATCAGCTACGAGGCACTGGTCGCCGAGATCTGCGCACAGTTCATTCGGAACTACGACGCCGCGCGCGAGCACTGCTGGATCGCGGAAGTCGGCGGCGAGCCGGTCGGCTCGGTCTTCCTGGTCAAGGCCACGGACCAGATCGCCAAGCTGCGCCTGTTGCAGGTGGAGAAGAAGGCACGCGGGCTCGGCGTCGGCCGCGCGCTGGTCGAGCAGTGCATCCAAGGCGCGCGCGAGCGGGGCTACAGCAGGATGACGCTGTGGACGCAGAGCATCCTGGTCGCCGCGCGCGGCATCTACAAGAGTGCAGGCTTCAAGCTCGTGGCCACCGAGCCGCACCACAGCTTCGGGCAGGATCTGATCGGCGAGACCTGGGAGCGTGATCTGTGAGCTTGCTGCGGGCGAAATGCGCATCGTGGCGAGATGCACATTAATGTGCCCTCTCCCCTTGTGGGAGAGGGCGTCTCCGCTGGCTGACACAGATCCGCTTGGGTGAGGGGTATGCCTCCGCGAGCGTCAGTGCATGTGGATAGCACCCCTCATCCGGCGCCGTAGCCGAAGCTCCGCTTCGGCGTTCCTAGGAACGGCGGCAGGAGGCCGCCTATGCCACCTTCTCCCACAAGGGGAGAAGGGAAGAAGTCCGTGCCTCGATCAACTGGACATCATCCGCACAACGCACTCACGCCGTCGCGCCCTGGGCCTTCGGCCTTCGCAGATGTTCGTCGAGGCGCGGCATGATCTCGACGAAATTGCAGGGCCGCGTACGGTAGTCGAGCTGGGCCGCAAGGATGCCGTCCCAGCCGTCGCGGCAGGCGCCGGGCGAGCCGGGCAGGCAGAAGATGTAGGTCGCGCCCGCAACGCCCGCAGTGGCGCGGCTCTGGATCGTCGACGTCCCGATCTTGGCGTGGCTGAGCATGTGGAACGCGATCGAGAAACCGTCCATGCGCTTTTCGAACAGCGGCTCGATTGCCTCCGGGGTGACGTCGCGACCGGTGAAGCCGGTGCCCCCGGTGGTGATGACGACGTCGACGCCGGCATCCGCGACCCAGCGGCGAACGACGTCACGGATCGCCTCGACGTCGTCGGTGACGATCTCGCGCGCGGCGAGACGGTGGCCGGCAGCGGTGAGACGATCGGCCAGCGTCTGGCCGGACTTGTCGTCCGCCAGCGCGCGCGTGTCTGACACCGTGAGCACCGCGATGTTGAGCGGGATGAACTGCTTGGTTTCGTCGATGGAAGCCACGACCTCACTCCTGTTTCCCCAGCCTCCGCCGTCATCCTGAGGTGCGCGCGCTGCGATGCACTTGCATCGCAGGGCGAGCCTCGAAGGATGGGCCAGGGGCTCGTCCTCCTTCGAGGCTCGCCAAAGAGGCGAGCACCTCAGGATGACGCCACTACTTCTGAATCCTAAGATGCACAATCACGCATCATAATTCGTGCTGCGTCCGGGGCACGAAATCTTCGCTACAGCGCCCCCGCTCCGAACGTGTTGCAGGCCTGGACCGTGCCCTGCTGATAGCCGGTCATGAACCACTGCTTGCGCTGCGCAGCCGAGCCGTGGGTGAAGGAGTCCGGGACGACGCGGCCCGTCGACTGGCGCTGCAGCGTATCGTCACCGATCGCGCTCGCCGTGCTCAGCGCAGCCTCGATGTCACCCGGCTCGAGGAAGTTCGGACGCTTCTTCGCCTCGCGATTGACCCAGACACCCGACAGGCAGTCGGCCTGCAATTCGACCTTCACCTGGAGCGCATTCGCCTCCGCCTTCGAGCCCGCCTGCTGCTGCAGCCGCGTCACCCGCGGAATGATGCCGAGCACGTTCTGGATGTGATGGCCGGCCTCGTGCGCGATGATGTAGGCGGTGGTGAAATTGCACGCCGACTTGCCGGAGCAGCCGCGGAAGCGCGTCTCGACCTCGCGGAAGAAGCCGGTGTCGAGGAAGATGGTGCGGTCCGGCGGACAATAGAACGGGCCCATCGCCGACTGCGCCATGCCGCAGCGCCCGCCATTGGTGGCGTTGCGGAACAGCACGATCTTCGGCCCGGTATAGGACTGGCCCGAGGCCTGGAAGATCTCGGTCCAGCGATCGTCGATCTCGCCGAGAATGCCCGAGATCATGCTGCCCATCTCGTCGGTCGGCGCGCCGCGCTTGCCGGAGGAGGCCTGGCGGTCGGTCTGGTAGCTCGGGGCATGGCCACCGCCGGTGAGGATCTCGGCGCCGCCGATCAGGATGCGCGGATCGATGCCGAAGGCGTAACCGACGAGACCCAGGATGATGATGGTGCCGATGCCGAGCCCGCCGCCGCCGATCGGCAGGCCGAATCCGCCGCCTCCGCCGCCGCCAAAGCCGCCACCTTCGTCGCGACGATCCTCGATGTCGTCGCTGCGGCGGAAGTCATCGTAACGCATGGCGGCCTTCCTTTGGGGTCCCTGATTCAGGTTCGTCGGCTTCGTCGGACGCATGAACGCGAAAGCTCAACGCGCTACACACGTAAAATTTCCGTTGCTTTTATCAATATCGTGGTCGGCAAAAATTGCCTAGTGCGGCAACATGCCGATGCCAGCAATTTTTTCCGAGGGTCGAGCAATTTTTTCCGAGAGAAATTTGCGGCCCCATTGAAGCCATGATTGCTTCCGCGACCCAAGCAAACGCGAAATCCCCTGTAAAACACAGCGAATCCTCACGACAACATGCACGCAGAACGCGACTCGAGGCCTGCTCAGCAAAGCGGCGGGTTAAGTCGATTTTTACTTTGCCGCTTCAATGTAGCGGTCAGTCGGTTGTTTGGTCCCGCGTCGCCGACAGCGTCGCCTGAGTCAGAGTTCTTGAGTCATGGTAGAGTCGCGTCGCGGGGCGTCTGCAAGGGCGCCCCGCACAAATTTTGAGTCTCCTTCGCATCGCGTCATCCTCGGCGATTGCGTCGCCGAGATGTCGAAGCTTCAGGCCGGTTCGGTCGATCTCGTATTCGCCGATCCGCCCTACAATCTCCAGCTCAAGGGCGATCTCAAGCGCCCCGACGAATCCCACGTCGACGCCGTCAATGACGACTGGGACAAGTTCGATTCGTTCTCCGCCTATGACGATTTCACCCGCGCCTGGCTGCTTGCCGCCCGCCGCGCGATGAAGCCGTCGGCGACGATCTGGGTGATCGGCTCCTATCACAACATCTTCCGCGTCGGCGCGATCATGCAGGACCTCGGCTTCTGGCTCCTGAACGACATCGTCTGGCGCAAGTCGAACCCGATGCCGAATTTCCGCGGCCGCCGCTTCACCAACGCGCACGAGACCATGATCTGGGCCGCGCGCGACGAAAAGTCCAAGGGCTACACGTTCAACTACGAGGCGCTGAAGGCCGCCAACGAGGACGTGCAGGCACGGTCCGACTGGCTGATTCCGCTCTGCACCGGCGAGGAGCGACTCAAGGGCGCCGACGGCAAGAAGGTGCATCCGACGCAGAAGCCCGAAGGCCTGCTCGCCCGCGTGCTGTTGTCCTCGTCGAAGCCCGGCGATCTCGTGATCGATCCGTTCAACGGAACCGGCACCACCGGCGCGGTCGCAAAACGTCTCGGCCGCTCCTATATCGGCTTCGAGCGCGACAAGACCTACGCCAAGGCCGCCGAAGCGCGTATCGCCGCGGTCGAACCGTTGCCGGAAGCGAGCCTCGCCCCGTTCATGACCGCGCGCGAGGCGCCGCGGGTCGCGTTCTCCGAGCTGATCGAGCGCGGCATGATCATGCCCGGCACGAAGCTGTTTGACGCCAAGAAGAAGCTCGGCGCCCTGGTGCGCGCCGACGGCGCCATCATGTTCGGCGACAAGGTCGGCTCGATCCACCGCATCGGCGCGGTGGCGCAAGGCGCGCAAGCCTGCAACGGCTGGACCTTCTGGCACGTCGAGACCAAGAAGGGTCTCAAGCTGATCGACGAGCTGCGCGCCGAAATCCGCGCCGGCATGGCCGCGGAATAGCCGCTTCCCCTCCGTCATTCCGGGGCTCGCGAAGCGAGAACCCGGAATCCATCCAACTACAGCACAGGCGGCCCAATGGATTCCGGGCTCGCGCCAAGAGGCGCGCCCCGGAATGACGGCGCGGTTGAAAGCCACCTCTACGAGGACTAGACTTCCCCGATCAGCCTCCGTCCTGGCCGGCCTGCTCTCATGCGACGACAGTCCGAGACATTGCTGTTGGTGCCGCTGCTGCCGATCTTCCTGGTCGGCATGTTTCCGATGTTCCTGATCGCCCTGCTCGGCTTCTTCGGCCTCGCACTATTCGGCGTGCTCGTGATCTGCGTCGGGCTCGCCAGCAGCAACGAGGCTCACGACAATTTCAATCACGACGTGATCGTGCACGGCTACGCGCGCGGATCGGAGCGCGCCGCGCGGGCCTCCGACATGCATCTCGCCGCGCGCCTCGGGCTGCGCCTGGAGGCGGTCGGCGTGGCGATGATTGTTACGGCGGCAATCGGCCTTTGTTATGCCGGCTGATCTGCGTGGCGCGCAGACACCGCCCGGCAAACTCGCCGGTTGCTCTCTCCGACCCGGTTCGGGCAAGAGAGGCGGCGCGGCAACGACGCTGCATGCGTGCCTGGCAACAAACCCTGGGGAGATCGATGCTCAAATTCTATTTCAACGGATCGCCGAATCCGACCAAGGTCGCGCTCTATTTGGAAGAGAGCGGCCTTGCTTTCGAGCCGGTGAAGATCGACACCCGCAAGGGCGAGCAATTCACGCCCGATTATCTGAAGATCAATCCGAACGGCAAGGTGCCGGCGATCGACGACAATGGGACGATCGTGTTCGACTCGAACGCCATCCTGCTCTATCTCGCCGAGAAGACCGGCAAGTTCCTGCCCGCCGCGAGCCTGCGCGGCGAGACGCTGTCATGGCTGATGTTCGTCGCCACCGGCGTCGGCCCCTATTCGGGCCAGGCGGTGCACTTCAAGCATTTCGCGCCGAAGGACCAGAACCACGACTACGCCCATAACCGCTACCAGTACGAGACCGATCGCCACTACAGGATTCTCGATGCTCACCTCGAAGGCCGCCGCTACATGGTCGGCGACAGCTATTCGATCGTGGACATGGCGCTGTGGGGCTGGGCGCGGATGCTGCCGTTCAAGCTCGGTGACGACGCCTTTGCGCGATACCCGAACGTGAAGCGGCTGGTGGACGAGATCTCGGCGCGGCCCGCCGCAGCGCGCGCGATCGCCTTGAAGGACAAGTTCACCTTCAAGGCCGAGATGGACGACGAGGCGCGCGCCAACATGTTCAAGCACATGACGACCAAGGTCGCCTGATCGCGCGACCTCACCGGTCGGGCCACGCGCTTGCGCGCGGCCCTTTGCCTTCAAGACTCAGGCGGCGTGAACCGAGCTCAGGAACTTGGCGACTTCCTGCTTCAGCCGGTTGCTGTCGGCCGACAGCGAGCGCGCCGCGGACAGCACCTGCGACGAGGCCGATCCGGTCTCCGACGCCCCGCGCTGCACGTCGCCGATATTGGTCGAGACGCGCTGCGTGCCATGCGCCGCTTGCTGGACGTTGCGGGAAATCTCCTGCGTCGCCGCGCCCTGCTGCTCCACGGCGGCGGCCACCGTCGACGAAATCTCCGACAGCCGCTCGATGGTGCCGCTGATCTCCCTGATGGCGCCGACCGATTGCTCGGTCGCAGCCTGGATGTTGGAGATCTGCTGGCCGATCTCACCGGTGGCTTTCGCGGTCTGCTCGGCCAGCGCCTTGACCTCGGAAGCGACCACGGCAAAGCCGCGGCCGGCATCGCCGGCGCGCGCCGCCTCGATGGTGGCATTCAGCGCCAACAGGTTGGTCTGGCCGGCGATGGTGCTGATCAGCTCGACCACGTCGCCGATCCGCGCGGCGGCCTTGGAGAGTTCACCGACATGCGCGTTGGTCCTGCTCGCCTGACCGACGGCCTCGCCGGCGATCCGGGCGGATTCCTGCACCTGGCGGGCGATCTCGGACACCGAGGAGGACAGCTCCTCGGTCGCCGAGGCGACCGCCTGCACATTGGCCGAGGCCTCCTGCGAGGCGCTGGCGACCTCCGTCGACAAATCCTGCGCCCGCGAGGCGGTCGTGGTCAAAGTGCCGGCGGAGGCTTCGAGCTCGTTCGACGCCGACGATACCGTGTTGACGATCTCGCCGACGGCCTGTTCGAACTGGTCAGCCATCCTGACCATGTCCTTCTTGCGGGTTTCGGCCTGCCGCTCCTCGAGCTCGGCCTGCTCGGCGCGCATGCGCTCGGTGTCAATCATATTGTCCTTGAACACCTGGATCGCCTTGGCCATGTCGCCGATCTCGTCGGCCTTGCCGCGACCGGGGATCTCGACCGCGAGATTGCCGCCGGCAATCAGCCCCATCGCACGCGTCATCGAGGTCAGGGGACCGACGATGCTGCGGGCGATCAGGAAGGCGACGATGCCGCCGAACAGGATGGCCAGACCGCCTGCAATCTCCTGAACGGTTGTCGTGCCGGCGATCACGTCTTCGGCGTGGGTGCGCGAATCCTGATAGTCCTTCTTCAGGGTCGCTTCAGCGACCTTGAGCCGGCCGATGCTGTCAACGATGAGGGGCGCGAGGCTCTTGTGGTAGATCTCGTCGGCCTGGAGCATCGCGGCGGAGGTCGTCTCGAACGCGGATTTGTAGATGCCGAGCGCGGTCTTCACCGGCGCGAGCGTGGTTCGCAATTCGGCTGCCTGCGGGCTCTTTTCGATCGCCGCGAGCCGTTGCGCCGCCCTGTCCACACTGGCCCGGAAGTTGGCCGGCCCCTGGGTGTCGCGCAGCGCCAGGAAACGCCAGTTTGCGACCCGGACAAGGAGGACCCTGGATTCGAGGTCGGCAACGAGGGCTGCGGTGTCTTCGTCGACGGCTGCGCGCGCCGTATCGACCAGCTTGCCCATCTTGACAGCCAGCTCCTCGCCGCTCGGCAGCAACGTCGCCTTGCCCGTCCGCGCCTCGTTGACGGCGTCTCCGAGATTGTCACGCAGGCGTCGCATCTTGGCGACGTCGTCGATGAGGCCGTTGTAGAGCGCGCGCCGCTCCTCCGAGAGCGTGCCCTTCGCGCCGACCCGCAACAGCTCGGTCGCCGCAGTTTCCCGCTCTTGCGCCTCCTTCATCGCGGGTTCGTTGGCATCGTAGACGTAGCGCAGATTGGCGCGCTGGATGGCCTGAAGGTGGGTCGAGATTTCCAGCACCCGCGCCGTGCTGTCCGAGAGCGCGGATTGTCTTGCGACCTGATCCTGCACCACCCGCAAATTCCAGATGGCAACCACGGCCATCACGAGACCAACCGCCACCAGGGCCATGAAGCCTGCGTACAGGCGTCCCCTGATCCGCAAACGAAACTTCGGCATTCCCACTGTCCACCACGATGCATTTCACTTCGAGCGGCCGAACGAGTCCGGCGATCGTCACCGGCCACCCCGGCAGCCGTGAGTCGCGTCCTTGCGACCCACGCTGCACCGCGACACAATGGCGGACACTCGTTAATTGAACCTTCCCATTTTTCGCGCGCGCCAAAGCGGCGCGCACAAAATCTGCTGATTTTGTAGCCAGTTGCGCGACGCCTCGGCGTAAGGCGTGCACCCCCATGCAGATAACCGCATGGGGTTGCCAGAATGCGTGCTTGTTAGATGGTGGCCTCCCGCAATCCGCAGTGCTGAATTCCTGCCTCTTCACCTTCATTTTCGTCGGATGGGCCGCTTCAGCTGAAACTCAATCTCCGAACGAGACGTCCCGCAGTCCTGAAGCTCCCGCTCGCTCATGGCTGCGAGTTGGCAGCGCTGGCGAGAGCGCTGCCGTTGAATCCGGACCATCTCCGCCAGCGATCGGAAGACCGGCACGACCCATGCAAACCGGAGCGGACGCCTCCAGCTGGCGGACCAGATGGCGCTCAACCCGGTCAGCTCGCAGCCCTCATCGCTGCTTGCGGAAACGGGCCCAGCGCCCTCTCCGTCAGGATCGAGTCGCAGTACTCGCGGATCTCCTTGATCTTGCCGTTCTCGAGACGGAACACCAGGCAGTAGTCATTGTCGTAGCGCACGCCCTCAGGCGTGACGTTGTCGCCCTTGGCCTCCACGACGACCACGTCGCCGTCGGCGATGAAGCGGTGCGCGACCGTGCGCGTGCGGTCGCGCAGGCGGGTGCGCACATAGCCGTGCAGATCGTTGAGGATCGCCTCCTTGCCCGAAAAGGTGCGCGACCAGGAATACTGGCCGGTGACGACCCATTTGGCGTCGTCGGCAAGGCTTGCGGTGAACAAGGCGCGATCGCGCGCGGCCGGATCGGGATTGGCGGCAGCGGCGAAAATATCCTGCATCAGTTTCTTGTTGGCGGCAGCGCTCATGGCGGCATCTCCGTTTGGTGAGAACACGGAGATCTTCCGGGAGGGAAGAGAATTCTTCAAATCGATAGAGAATATGATATCTATTCACAGCATGAATTTGACTTCGCTTGACCTCAATTTGCTGACTGCACTCGACGCGCTGCTGCGCGAGGCCAATGTCAGCCGCGCGGCGATGCGGATCGGCCTGTCACAGCCTGCTACCAGCCACGCTTTGCAGCGCCTGCGCGATATCTTCGGCGATCCGCTGCTGGTGCGCACCGGCGCACGGATGGAGCTGACGCCGCGGGCGCAGGCCCTGCGCGCGCCGCTCGCTCAGGCGCTCGACCAGGTGCGCGGGCTGTTCGTGCCTGACGACTTCGATGCCGCGCGCAGCGAGCGGCAATTCCGCCTGATGATGCCGGACTTGGCGGTCGAGCTGCTGATGCCGCCGCTGATGGAGAAGGTGACGCGGGCTGCGCCCAACGTCCGGATCGACGTCGTGCCATGGCGGGGACCTGCGATCTTTCACGCCGAGTTCGCCCGCACCATCGATCTCGTGATCTCGATCGGCAACGCCTTCAAGGGCTTTCACCGCCAATTGCTCTACACTGACAGCGATGCGCTGGCCGTGCGGCGCGGCCATCCCATGACGGCGAAGCTGAAGCGGCGCGAGACGTTCCTCGCCGCGCGTCATGTCGGCGTCATCATTCGCGGCAATGCCGAAGATCTCATCGACACCTGGCTGCGCAGCAAGGGCATCGAGCGGCACATTTCGCTGGTGGTGTCGGGCTATCTCGAAGCGCTGCACGTCGCCGCGCGCACCGACCTCGTCGCCTTCGTGCCACGCCGGCTGATTGCCGCACTGTCGAAGCAACTCGGCCTCGTCACAGTGACGCCGCCGCTCGATCCCGGGATCGACGAGCAGTTCATGTTCCATCCGACCCGGGCGCAGATGGACCCCGGCTCCATCTGGTTGCGACGGCTGATGCTGGAGACGGGACGGGAGCTGGAGCAAGCCAAGCGCAAGTTCTCGTAGGGTGGGCAAAGGCGCAAAGCGCCGTGCCCACCATCTTCCGCGGCAACGAACCGATGGTGGGCACGCTTCGCTCTGCCCACCCTACAAAGCCGGAACGTTGTTACGCCTTCTGCGCTTCCATCACCTTGCGCACCGCGGGGCGCTCCGACATGCGCTTGAAGTGATCGGCGATCTTCGGCGTCGCATTGATGTCGACGCTGTCGCCTTCGAGCCAGGTGGCGATCGTGAACAGATAGGGATCGCAGATCGTGTACTGCTCGCCCATCACCCAGGGTCCCCTGAACATCTTCTGCTCCATCAGCGCGAAGCAGGCCGCCATGGTCTTCGGAACCATCGCCTTCATGTCGGCGAACGAGCTCTCCTGGGTCGCCCAGCGCGCGCCGCGCATCTTGTGGGCATGGTTGATGTGCACGGTCGAGCACAGATAGGAGTTGAACGACTGCACCTGGGCGAAGTCGAAGGGATCGTCGAGCGGCGCGAGCTTCGCCTTCGGGAAGGTCTGGGCGAGATAGGCCAGCATCGCCGGCGTCTCGGTCAGGACGCCGCGATCGGTCACCAGCGCCGGCACGCGGCCCTTCGGGTTGATCTTGAGATAATCAGGGCTGTTCTGCTGGTTGTCCTTGAAGCTCAACCGTTCGGCCGTGTAGTCGGCTCCGGCCTCCTCCAGGGTGATGTAGGTGGCGAGCGCGCAGGTGCCGGTGGCGTAGTAGAGCTTGAGCATGTCGGACCTCGTGGGGAAAATCCGAGGTTAGCGGCCCTCCGCCGCGCCGTCCATAGGCGACCTCTTCGCAGTTGCCCACCGCCGCCCGCCTGTGCCAAGACGCCTTCAATCGGAGGGGATCTCATGACCGTACTCATCGCCGGTGGCGGCATCGGCGGGCTGACGCTTGCGCTCAGCCTGCACCAGATCGGCGTTCCCGTGAAAGTGTTCGAGAGCGTCGCCGAGCTGAGGCCGCTCGGCGTCGGCATCAACGTGCTGCCGCATGCGGTGCGCGAGCTGATCGAGCTCGGGCTGCTGGACAAGCTGGATGCCAGCGGCGTGCGGACGCGCGAGCTCGCCTATTTCTCCAAGCATGGCAAGCCGATCTGGAGCGAGCCGCGCGGGCTGGAGGCCGGCTATAAATGCCCGCAATTCTCGATCCATCGCGGCACGCTGCAACAGCTGCTGCTCGATACCGCGATCGAGCGGCTCGGCCGCGACAACATTCTCACCAGCCATCATCTGACCGGCTGGACCGAGACCGCAGAGGGCGTGCGCGCCGACTTCATCGACCGCGCGACCGGCAAGGCCGCCGGAACCCATGAAGGCGCGATCCTGATCGCCGCCGACGGCATTCATTCCGCCGCGCGAGAAAAGCTTTATCCGAACGAAGGCCCGCCGATCTGGAACGGCCGTATCCTCTGGCGCGGCGTCACTCCGGCGAAGGCCTTCCTCACCGGCCGCACCATGATCATGGCCGGGCATGAGATCCTGAAATTCGTCTGCTATCCGATCAGCAAGGAGCCGGACGCGAACGGCAATCATCTGATCAACTGGGTCGCCGAGCGCCATATGCCGCCGACCTATCGGTGGCGGCGCGAGGACTATAACCGCACCGCGCGCCTGGAGGAGTTCCTGCCCTGGTTCGAGAGCTGGCAGTTCGACTGGCTCGACGTGCCCGGCCTGATCAGAGACTGCCCGCATGCCTATGAATATCCACTGGTCGACCGCGATCCGGTTTCGCAATGGACTTTCGGCAAGGTCACGCTGATGGGGGACGCCGCGCATCCGATGTATCCGATCGGATCGAACGGCGCCTCGCAGGCGATCCTCGATGCCCGCGTCATCACCCGCGAGATTCTCGCGCATGGACCGACCAGCGCGGCGCTGCTCGCCTATGAGGCCGAGCGCCGGCCCGCCACCACCGATCTCGTCCTGCTCAACCGCAAGAACGGCCCCGAGCAGGTGATGCAGCTGGTCGAGGAGCGCGCGCCCGACGGCTACAAGACCGTCACCGACGTGCTGTCGCAAAAAGAGCTGGAAGACATCGCCGCCAATTACAAGCGCGTCGCGGGGTTTCAGGTCGAGGCGCTGAACGCCAAGCCGCCGATCGTGAGCGCAGGTGCGCGCGCTGGGGTTTGAGCGTTCGCCGCGAGCTCCTGTTCACCTCGCCCCGCTTGCGGGGAGAGGTCGGATTGCATCGAAGATGCAATCCGGGTGAGGGGGCACAGGTCTCACGACAATCTCACCCGGAGAGAGAGACCCCTCACCCCACCCTCTCCCCGTAAGAACGGGGCGAGGGAGCGAAAGAGTGGTGCCCGCCTTACTTCACAGCCCTCGCCGCCTCCAGCAGCCGCTCGCTCGCGCTCGCTGTCGCCAGCACCGTGCCGTCCTCCGCCATCAGCTTCGCCTCGACGAAGGCGATAGTCTTGCCGAGCTGCGTCACCCTGGCTTCGCCAATAATCGTCCCAGGCCGTGCGGGGCTGAGGAAATTCACGGTCATGCTGATGGTGGTCGTGTAGAGCCGGCCTTCGCTCATCACCAGCACCGCCGGCCCCATGGTGTCGTCGAGCATGGCCGAGAGCATGCCGCCCTGAATGAACCCTGCGGGGTTGCAGAACGCCGGCTTGCCTTCGAAGGAGAGCCTGATCCAGCCTTCCTCGGGACGGGCGTCGAGCAGGCGCCATCCCAGCAGCTCGGCACAGGGCGGTCTTGGAAAGTTGTCGAGTGCGGTCTTGACCATTGGCAGCCTCCGGTTCGCACCCCCGATAGCGCAACGCTGCTGCCAGCGTGCTGTCAGGAGGATCGGCGCGGTGGAAGATCCAGCGCGTGTGCGATGACCTTGCGCATGACGTTGGGCAGCGCTTCGCCGGCAAGGGTCGCGGTCGGCACCCAGCGCATGCCCTCGGGCGCGCGCGTGCGCGCCGCCGCCTTCGCCGTATAGACCACGAGCTCCAGCGGAAAATGCGTAAAGACGTGGGTGACCACGCCCACCTTGCGCTGCCAGCGTGACAATCCCTTCAACTCGGGCGCCTGCCGCTTGGCGGTCGCATCGTCCTGGCCGGCGAGCCAATCCGAGCCGGGCACCTCCGTCATGCCACCGAGCAGCCCCTTTTCCGGCCGGCTGCGGACCAGCAGCTCATCGCCACGCGTCACGACGAAAGCGGCCCCGCGCCGCAACGTACCGCTCTTCTTCGGCGCCTTGCGCGGGAAGGTCTCCTGCGTGCCTTGCGCACGCGCGATGCAATCCTCGTTCAGCGGACACAGCGAGCACGCCGGCTTCTTCGGCGTGCAGATCGAGGCGCCGAGATCCATCAGCGCCTGTGCGCTGTCTCCGGCCCGGCTGTCGGCCAGCAGCGTCGCCGCCAGTTGCTGGATCAGCGCCTTGGCCTGAGGCAGCTCTTGCTCGACCGCGAAGAGCCGCGACACCACCCGCTCGATATTGCCGTCGACCGGCATGGTGCGGCGGTCGAAGGCGATCGCCGCAATCGCCGCCGCCGTATACGGCCCGATCCCCGGCAGCGCGCGCAGGCCCTCCTCGGTGTCCGGAAAGATGCCGCCATGCGCGCGCGTCACCGCGACGGCGCAGGCATGGAGGTTGCGTGCGCGGGAGTAATAGCCGAGCCCTGCCCACATCCGCAGCACGTCATCCTGCGAGGCGCTTCCCAGCGCCGTGACATCCGGCCAGCGCACGACGAATTTCTCGAAATAGGGCCCGACCGCCTTAACCGTGGTCTGCTGCAGCATGATCTCCGACAACCAGACGCGATAGGGGTCCGACGCCTGCCCCGGCGCGGCGCGCCAGGGCAACCGGCGGCGGTGGCGGTCGTACCAGGCGAGCAGGAGGTTCGGGCGTGATGTTGCTTTCGACGGCGCGGGTTCCGGCCTGGCCTTGAGGGCAGATCTGGGGCTCATGCTCTTACCCTAACCGACGTTGAGCCGATCTCTCCACGTCATGTCCGCGCTTGTCGCGGGCATCCACGTCTTTCTTCGCGGGAGAACGTGGATGGCCGGGACAAAGTCCGGCCATGACGGCGATGCGCATGTGGCCCGCCCGCCGAAATGCTATAAGGCGCCATGTCCAAATCCGGTCCCATCTTCAAACCCGGCCCCATCAGCGCCAAGCCGCTCGGGATCCTGCTCGACGACGTCTTTGCCGAGGCCTATGCCAAGCAGGGGTTCGCGGCGCGCGAGCTGGTGACGCGGTGGGCGCAGATTGCGGGAGCCGAGATCGCCGCCCATGCCGAGCCCTTGAAAATGCAATGGCCGCGGCCGGTCGAGGGGCAGCCGCAGCAGCCGGCGACCCTGGTGCTGCGGGTCGAGGGGCCGATGGCGCTGGAGATCCAGCACTCCGCCGACGTGATCCTGGAGCGGGTCAATCGCTTCTTCGGCTGGAGCGCGGTCGGCAAGCTGGCCTTCCGCCAGGCCCCGCTGTCGCGGCCCCAGGCCCGGAAGCGGCCCGCCCCGCCGGACCCCAAGAGCGTCGCCAAGGTGGCGGAGAGCCTGGGGGAGATTGAAGACGAAGAACTGAAGACGGCGCTGGCCCGGCTCGGGGCCGCCATCAAGCGAAATTGAGCCTCATTTCGCGGCCAATCTGGACCGATCCCTGTCGCGCGCCATTGCCTCAAACCACGTTTCAAGCTAGCGACAGGCCGCCCGGGAACCTTGCCAAACCTCGGGGCGAGACCACGCCAATTCGGGAGCCGACCGTGATCATCACCCGCCGCGCCTTCACCACGATGCTGTCGCTGACCGGGCTTGCCGCGCTCGCCGGGCTCTCGCCGCTCCGCTTCATCTCCGACGCGATGGCGCAGTCGGCCGCCGACGTCGCCAAGCCGGTGTCGCTGCCCGACATGGCGCTCGGCCCGAAGGATGCCGCCGTCACCATCACCGAATACGCCTCGATGACGTGCCCGCACTGCGCCGTCTTCAACGAGCAGGTATTCCCCAAGATCAAGAAGGAATACATCGACACCAACAAGGTGCGTTACATCTTCCGCGAGTTCCCGCTCGACATCAAAGCCGCCGCCGGCTCCATGCTGTCGCGCTGCATCGCCAAGGACGACGCGCCGAAATACTTCGCGGTCACCGACATGCTGTTCCGCCAGCAGAACGACTGGGTGGTGAAGAACACCACCGAGACCCTGACCCGGATCGGCAAGCAGGCCGGCCTCACCCAGCAGCAGGTCGAAGCCTGCCTGAAGGACCAGGCGCTGCTGGACAAGATCGCCGCCGACCAGAAATACGCCAGCGACGTGCTCAAGGTGGATTCGACGCCGACCTTCTTCATCAACGGCGAGAAGATCAAGGGCGAAACCTCGTTCGAGGAGTTCGCCAAGAAGATCAATCCGCTGCTGAAGAGCTGATTCGCACGCGACAGCTCTGATTCGCGCATCCGACAGCCGTATCTTTCCCGGCATAAATCCCTTGGGAAAAGCGGCTTTCGCCGGTTGCCCTCGCTGCCCACCGCGGCCATTGTCCAGCCGCATGAGGCGCCTCGCGCGACTCGCCCGGATACCGACATTGCCTTCCATGGTATTGTCCCGGCAGGGGGATTCGCGCCTGCCAACAGAGATGCGTGCTTATGAAAATCACCCGCCTGCGCCTTCACGGCTTCAAGTCCTTCGTTGAGCCCACGGACTTCGTCATCGAGCCCGGCCTGACCGGCGTGGTCGGCCCCAACGGCTGCGGCAAGTCGAATCTCGTCGAGGCGCTGCGCTGGGCGATGGGCGAGACCTCCTACAAGAGCTTGCGCGCCGCCGACATGGACGCGGTGATCTTCGCCGGCTCCGGCAACCGTCCGGCACGCAACCACGCCGAAGTGACGATGACGATCGACAATGCCGATCGCACTGCGCCCGCGGCGATGAACGACAGCCAGCTGCTCGAAATCTCGCGCCGCATCGAGCGCGAGGCCGGCTCGGTCTATCGCATCAACGGCCGCGACGTGCGCGCCCGTGACGTGCAGATCCTGTTCGCCGACGCCGCCACCGGCGCGCGCTCGCCCGCGCTCGTCCACCAGGGCAAGATCGGCGAGATCATCCAGGCCAAGCCCGAGCAGCGCCGCCGCGTGCTGGAAGACGCCGCCGGCGTCGCCGGCCTGCACGCCCGCCGCCACGAAGCCGAGCTGCGGCTGAAGGCGGCCGAAACCAACCTCACCCGCGTCGAGGACGTGATCGGCCAGCTCTCCGGCCAGATGGAAGGCCTGAAGAAGCAGGCCCGCCAGGCGGTGCGCTATCGCGAGGTCGCGGCCAAGGTCCGCAAGGCCGAGGCAACGCTGTACCATCTGCGCTGGATCGGCGCCCATGCCGACGTCAATGAGTCCGGCCAGACCCACGACCTCGCCGTCCGCGAGATGGCCGAGCGCACCCAGCACCAGGCCGAGGCCGCCCGCATCCAGGCGATCCGCGCCGCGGAGATGCCTGCACTGCGCGATGCCGAAGCGCGCGCTGCGGCCGGGCTGCAGCGCCTCACCAATGCCCGCGAGCTGCTCGACCGCGAGGAAGAGCGCGCCAAGGAGCGCGTCGCCGAGCTCGAGCGCCGCCTCGCCCAGTTCGAGGGCGACATCTCGCGTGCCCAGCAGCAGACCATGGATGCCGACGTCGCGCTGCAGCGGCTCGACACCGAAGACGCCGAGCTGAAGGAAGAGATCAAGTCGCGCGTCGAGAAGCGCTCCGGCGTCGACGAGCGTGTCGCCGAGGCCGAGGCGGTGCTGACCGAAACCGAGCAGCAATTCGCCGAGCTCACCACCGCGCTCGCCGACCTCACCGCCAAGCGCAATCAGCTCGAGGCCAACGTCCGCACCCACCGTGACAAGCTCGCCCGGCTCGACCAGGAGATCGCGAACGTCGCCGCGGAAGAGCAGAAGCTCACCGAGGCGACCGGCGGCTTCGGCGACCTCGACGAGCTGACCGCGCTGGTCCAGACTGCGGAAGAGACGCTGGCGGCGTCCGAAGCTGCGGCACAGGCCAGCGAAGCCGCCCACGTCGCGGCCCGCCAGACGCTGGAATCCTCGCGCTCGCCGCTGGTCGAGGCCGACAAGCGCGTGCAGCGCCTTGAGACCGAGGCGCGCACGATCTCCAAGATCGTCAACGGCGAGACCAAGAATCTGTGGCCGCCGATCATCGACGGCATCACCGTCGACAAGGGCTTTGAAAAGGCGATCGGCGCCGCGCTCGGCGACGATCTCGACGCCCCGATCGACCCATCGGCGCCGATGCGCTGGACCAATGTCGGCCACACCGAAGGCGATCCGGAGCTGCCTGAAGGCGCCGTGCCGCTCGCCAACCACGTGCAGGCGCCGGCCGAGCTGGCCCGCCGCCTGGCCCAGATCGGCGTGGTGCCGCGCGAGCGCGGCGCCGAGCTGGTCTCGCAGCTGAAGACCGGCCAGCGGCTGGTCTCGCCCGAAGGCGATGTCTGGCGCTGGGACGGTTTTGTCGCCGCCGCGCATGCCCCGACCGGCGCCGCCCGCCGCCTCGCCGAGCGCGCCCGCCTCGTCGACATCGAGAACGAGCTGGAGCAGGCCCGCATCGATGCGCAGATCAAGCGTCAGGCGCTGGAGAACGCCGAGTCCGAGCTGCAGATGGCGGCGAGCACCGAAGGCGCCAGCCGCGAAGCCTGGCGCGCTGCGCAGCGCGAGCTCAACGTCGCGCGTGAGCGTCATGCCAATGCCGAGCGCGAGATCAGCCGCCATGCCGCGCGCAAGGCGACGCTGTCGGAAGCGCACAGCCGTCTCGCCGCCGACCGCGCCGAGGCCGAGGCCGCCTACGAATATGCCGAGGCCGGCATCAGCGAGCTGCCGTCGAGCGAGGACACCGAGACCCGTCTCGCCGCCGTTCGCAGCGACATCGAAGGCCACCGCCGGATCGCCGCCCAGGTCCGCGCCGAAGCGCAGGCGCTGGCGCGCGAAGCCGAGCTCGCCGACCGCCGCGTTCAGGCGATCCTCGCCGAGCGCACCGAGTGGCAGAACCGCAAGGAGAGCGCGGCCTCCCATATCGACACGATCCAGGCCCGCATCGCCGAGCTCACGATCGAGCGCAGCGAGCTCGAAAACGCGCCCGCCGTGTTCGCCGAGAAGCGCAGCGCGCTGATCACCGAGATCGAGTACGCGGAGAACGACCGCCGCATGGCCGCCGACGCGCTCGCCACGGCGGAAAGCGCGATGGCCGAGACCGACCGCGTCGCCAAGCTGACGCTGGAGGCGCTCTCCAGCGCCCGCGAGGCCACCGCCCGCGCCGAGGAGCGCATGGAAGGCGCCCGCCGCCGGCTCGAAGACGTCGAGCGCGAAATCCGCGACATGCTGGAGGTCGAGCCGCAGGCCGTCGCGGGCCTTGCCGAGATCGAGCCCGGCGCCGAGCTGCCGCCGCTGCACGACATCGAGGAAGACCTCGAAAAGATGCGCCGCGACCGCGAGCGTCTCGGCGCCGTCAATCTGCGCGCCGAAGAGGAGCTGCGCGAGGTCGAGACCCAGCACAACGGCCTGGTCACCGAACGCGACGACCTCGTTGAGGCCATCAAGCGGCTGCGCCAGGGCATCCAGAGTCTCAACAAGGAGGCGCGCGAGCGGCTGTTGACCTCGTTCGAGGTCGTCAACAACCACTTCAAGCGGCTGTTCGTCGAACTGTTCGGCGGCGGCGAAGCCGCGCTGCACCTGATCGAGAGCGACGACCCGCTGGAAGCCGGTCTCGAAATCATCGCCAAGCCCCCGGGCAAGAAGCCGCAGACGCTGTCGCTGCTCTCGGGCGGCGAGCAGGCGCTGACCGCGATGGCGCTGATCTTCGCGGTGTTCCTGACCAACCCCTCGCCGATCTGCGTGCTGGACGAAGTCGACGCGCCGCTCGACGACCACAACGTCGAACGCTACTGCAACCTCCTGCACGAGATGACCGGCTCGACCGACACGCGCTTCATCATCATCACACACAACCCGATCACGATGGCGCGGATGAACCGCCTGTTCGGCGTCACCATGGCCGAGCGCGGCGTCTCCCAGCTGGTGTCGGTGAGCCTGCAAGAGGCCGTGGACATTCTCGACCAGAACGTGGCGTGAGGCTGCTCTCGTCCTCCACCCATTGACGTCATCATCCGCGAAGGCGGATGATCCAGTACGCCGTGACATCTCGGTTTACGGCACTGTCTCGGAGTACTGGATGCCCCGCCTTCGCGGGGCATGACCGCGGATGATGATTACCCCGACCCTCCCCGCCGAACTGAAGGCCGCCCTCGACGCCAAGCTGCAGGGCTTTTCCCGCACCGACGCGGCACAGCGGTCGCAGAAGATCTCGACCACTTATCGCGCCGGCGGCGGCTCCGGCGCGATCAAGTCGGAAGCCGATGCCCTCGCCTACGCGCTGGCGCGCATGCCGGCAACCTATGCGGCGGTGGCTGCGAGCCTGAATGCGCTCACCGAGATCGCGCCCGACTTCGCCCCGGAAACGCTGCTCGACGTCGGCGCGGGCCCGGGCACCGCGAGCTGGGCCGCCGCGGAGGCGTTTCCGTCGCTGCAGGATTTCACGCTTCTCGACGCCAATGCCACGCTGAGCCGCCTCGCGCTCGAGCTGGCGCGCGACAGCTCGCGGCTCGCCGAGTGCCGCTATCTGCCCGGCGATGCCGGCGGAAACCTTGCAGAGG
The DNA here is from genome assembly GCF_003957705.1 of Bradyrhizobium sp. LVM 105. Classification (NCBI taxonomy): domain Bacteria; kingdom Pseudomonadati; phylum Pseudomonadota; class Alphaproteobacteria; order Hyphomicrobiales; family Nitrobacteraceae; genus Bradyrhizobium; species Bradyrhizobium sp. LVM 105. The sequence continues at coordinate 87,123 of NZ_QZMV01000013.1, forward strand.
TCTCGCAAGCCGATCTCGTCATCGCCAGCTACGTCATCGGCGAACTCGGTGAGACCGAGCAGCGCGCGCTCACCGAGGCGATGTGGGCGAAAGCGCGCCACGCGCTGGTCGTGATCGAGCCCGGCACGCCCGCCGGCTATGCCCGCATCCTCGCGCTACGCCAGCAACTGATCGCGGCCGGCGCCTACGTCGCCGCGCCCTGCCCGCACGAAAAGCCCTGCCCGCTCATCGCGCCCGATTGGTGCCATTTCAGCCAGCGCCTGCCGCGCTCGCAGGCGCACCGCCAGATCAAGGGCGCCGAGGTGCCGTTCGAGGACGAGCGCTTTATCTACGTCGCCCTGACCCGCACAGCGCCCGCAAGCCGCGCCGCGCGCGTGCTGGCGCCGCCGGACGTCGGCAAGGCCGAGATCACGGCCAAGCTCTGCACAGAAGACGGCGTTGAGCTCGCGACGGTACCTCGGCGCGACAAGGCGGCCTATGCAGCTGCCCGGCGCTGGCGCTGGGGCGACACCGTCATGGCCGAAAGTTAACCTCGTTCCTCGCCTTGCCTTGAACTTGGCCGGCTCTCCGTTCGACCAAGTCTAACCCCCCTCCGCGTCGGGCTCTCATCCTGCACCAATCTGGTCTATCCTAGCGCCCGCCTTCTTTCCCCTTCAGGAGTTCTCCATGTCGACCGGCTGGATCGTTCTCGGCGTCATCGTCGTCCTCGCGCTGTTCGCCTTCAGCGCGTATAACCGCCTCGTGGCGCTGAGCCAGCGCGTCGGCCAGGCCTTTGCCGATATCGACGTGCAGCTCAAGCAGCGCCACGATCTGATCCCGAACCTCGTCGAAACGGTAAAGGGCTATGCCTCGCATGAGCGCGGCACGCTCGACGACGTCATCAAGGCGCGCAATTCGGCAATGTCGGCGCAAGGTCCCGCGCAGGTATCCGCAGCCGAGAACCAGCTGTCCGGCGCGCTCGGCCGGCTGATCGCGCTGTCCGAAGCCTACCCGGACCTCAAGGCCAATGCCAATTTCCAGCAGCTCGCATCCGAGCTCTCCGACCTCGAGAACAAGATCGCGGCGAGCCGCCGCTTCTTCAACAGCGCGGTCCAGGAATACAACACCGGCATCCAGCAGCTGCCGGCTGCGCTGTTCGCCGGCATGTTCGGCTTCACCAAGAAGGACTTCTTCGATCTCGGCGCCAGCCGCACCGAGGTCGAGGCCGTACCCCAGGTGAAGTTCTGATTGCCTGATATGTCGATTGTTCTTCTCCGTCATTCCGGGGCGTTGCAAAGCGACGAACCCGGAATCTCGATCGAGATCCCCAATCTCTGGATTCCGGGTTCAGGCCTCCGGCCTGCCCCGGAATGACGGTGATGAGGAAGCAGCCATGGCCGCCTATGGTCTCTACACGCATATCGCCTCGAACAAGTTTCGTTCGATGCTGCTGCTCGGCGGCCTGTTCGCGCTGGTTTATGTGCTGGTCTATGCCGGCGCCCTGGTCGCCGAAGTCTTCATCAACGGCAATGAGACCGTCGCGTACTATCTGAGGCATGCCTTCTCCGACCTGCTCAAGGCCGCGCCCGTTGCGACGATCGTGGCGGCGGTCTGGATCGTGATCGCCTATTTCTTCCATCAGTCGATGATCGATGCGGTGACCGGCGGCCATGACGTCACCCGGCGGGAGGAGCCGCGGCTCTACAACCTGCTCGAAAACCTCTGCATCTCGCGCGGCATCACCATGCCGAAGCTGAAGATCATGGAGAGCCCGGCGCTGAACGCGTTCGCGACCGGCCTCAATCCCAGGCAATATTCCATCACCGTCACCACGGGTCTCCTCGATGCGCTTGATGACAAGGAGATCGAGGCGGTGCTGGGCCACGAGCTGACCCATATCAAGAACGGCGACGTCCAGCTGATGGTGGTCGCCGTCATCATCGCCGGCGTGGTCGGCTTCTTCGGCGAGATGTTCTTTCGCCTGTTCACGAATTTCAACTGGAGCTCCGGCTCCGGCGGCTCGTGGTCCTCGGGCTCCTCCTCGTCGTCGCGCTCGTCCTCGTCATCGAGCGACAGCAAGAGCTCCGGCGGCGGCGCGGTGATCGTGATCATCATCGCGATCGTGCTGATCGTGGTGGCCTGGCTGCTGTCTCAGGTGGTCAAGCTCGCGCTGTCGCGGTCGCGCGAGTATCTCGCCGACGCCGGCTCCGTCGAGCTGACGAAGGATCCCGATGCGATGATCTCGGCGCTGCGCAAGATCGAGAATCGCGGCGAGCTGCCCGGCGCGACCTCGGCCGTGATGGAGCTCTGCGTCGACAATCCCCGCGAAGGCTTTGCCGATCTGTTCGCAACCCACCCCTCGGTGCAATCCAGGGTCGATGCACTGGTCAAGTTTGCCGGCGGCCATGATCCGGGCCCGCTGCCGTCGACCGAGGCAACGGACGAGCCCGAGGCCCCAGCCGACCAGCAGGACGCCCCGCCGCCGCCAAATCACGGCCCCTGGAACGATGCCGGCGGCCCTGTCGCTCCGCCGCCCGTGCCCGCACCCGGCCCCTCCGGAACTGCGAACAGCAACCCCATGGGCACGCCGGTCGGCAATTCCATGGGCAATCCTATGGGTCCTTGGGGCCGTCATTAAGCGTGCAGTGTGCCGCCATGCGGGGCAGTTTCGCCGCGATTGGGAAAAACTTCAGGAATTGCCGTATCGACATGCCGAGGAATTGAATTCTCCCTTGTTTCTGCCATGTTCGCGCCCAACAGCAGACTCGGGACATCCTTGGGACATCCTTGGGACATCGATTTGGGGCCCGGCCGATTGCGACCTCGCGATCGGGGGCGCGTTAGGGGACAGCAATGGCAAAGCCGGCAGTGGTTGTGGTGGGTGCGGACAAGGGCGGGGTCGGCAAGACCACGGTGTCGCGCACCTTGCTCGATTATTTCTCAGCCAACAACGTGCCGACGCGCGCCTTCGACACGGAATCGCCCCGCGGAACCCTGAAGCGCTTCCACCCCGACATCACCGAGATCGTCGACATGACGACGACGTCGGATCAGATGAAGATCTTCGATACGCTCAATGCGACCAGCCCGTCGGTGACCGTGATCGACGTCCGCGCCGGCCTGCTCTCGCCGGCGCTCGCCTCGCTGCGCGACATCGGTTTCCTCGACGCCGCCAAGGCCGGGCAGATCACCTTCGCGGTATTCCACATCCTGGGACCCTCGATCGCCTCGCTGGACGAGATCGCCGAGACCGCCGGCTTCATGACCGGTGCAAAATATTTCCTGGTGAAGAACTTCATCAACGACACCCAGTTCTTCCAGTGGGACCAGGCGACCTATAATTCCTACTTCCACCGCATCAAGGACGCCACCGAGCTGACCATCCCCAAGCTCAACGAAATGGCCTATGAGCAGGTCGAGGTGTCCTCCGTTCCGTTCCTGAAGTTCGTCGCCAACAAGGGCATCAATGACGAGGCCGCGAACTATTCCTTCGTGCTGCGCGGCTATGTCCGGCACTGGCTGGCCAACGTCTGGAGCGAGTTCGACCGCATCCGGCTGACCGACATCGTCGGTTCGAAGCCGGTGAGCCGCAACAGCGAAAAATAGTTGCGCAAGCCGGGCTGATACGGCTGGATTGGTCGCCAAGTTCGACTGATATAGTTGTCGATGTCCGCAACGCCCGTCTACATCATCTGCTCGCCCCGCCCGCAGGTCGGCAAGACCCTGCTGGCGCGGCTTTTGAGCGAGTTCCTGCTGCTCAAGAACGGCAACGTCGCGGCCTTCGACGTCAATCTGAAGGAGCCGTCGCTGCTCGACTACCTGCCCGGCGTCACCGAGACCGCCGACGTGATCGACACCTACGGCAAGATGCAGCTGATGGACCGCGTCATCGTCGACGACGGGCTTGCCAAGGTGATCGACCTCGGCTTCCACGCCTTCGACGAGTTCTTCAAGATGACCGACGAGATCGGCCTGTTGAAGGAAGCAGCCCGCCGCCATGTCGCGCCCCAGATCCTGTTCATCGCCGACACCGACCGCGTCTCGGCCCGCGCCCACGAGATGCTGCGCACGCAGATCCCGCGCATGAACCTGATCACGGTCGACAACGAATATGTGGTGCGCGGCGAGATGCCGGCCGCGATGGAAGGCGGCCGGCTGCTCCGCCTGCCCGCACTGCCCGGCTTCCTCAAGACCTATGTCGACCGGCTGAACTTCTCGTTCACCCGCTATCTGCGCCAGGAGAAGGACTCCTCCACCGAGCTGCATCAGTGGACCCGGCGCAATTACCTCGCCTTCCGTGAGCTCGAGCTCAATCTGATCCTGCAACGGTCCTGAATATTTTACCCGGGTAATATTGACAGGGGCCAGACGTGCCGCTACTGGATTGCGCAGCAATGCCCTCAGTTAAAAGGCCCGTCCGTGAGCATCGACCGGAAAGCAGCGATCACCGCCTACAAGGAGCGCAAGACCATTGCGGGCGTCTACGTCGTGCGCTGCGCAGCGTCGGGGCAGGCCTGGGTCGGCCAGGCGCCGAACCTGGAGACGATTCAGAACCGCATCTGGTTCTCGCTGCGCCAGGGCAGCCACACCTGCCGCAGCCTCCAGGCCGCCTGGACCACGCATGGCGAGGCAGGCCTGAGCTTTGCCGAATGCGAGCGTTTGGAGGACGAAGAGAGCGCCTATGTCAGGAACGCGCTCCTGAAGGAGCGCCAGCAGCATTGGCGGGCCGAGCTGAAGGCCGAGCTGATCTGACCACGGCAAGCGGCTCAGTGGCCTTCGAACGTCATCAGCGTGCGCACCGGCACGTCCATGGCGCGCAGCTTGGCGGCGCCGCCGAGCTCGGGCAGGTCGATGATGAAGCAGGCGGCGACCACGTTGGCGCCGATCTGGCGCAGCAGCTTCACCGCGCCTTCCGCGGTGCCGCCGGTGGCGATGAGATCGTCGACCAGGATGACGCGCTCGCCGGGCTGGATCGCGTCGACATGCATCTCCATCTCGTCGATGCCGTATTCGAGCGAGTAGGCGATCCGCACGGTGGTGTGCGGCAGCTTGCCCTTCTTGCGGATCGGCACGAAGCCGGCCGAGAGCTGGTGCGCCACCGCGCCGCCGATGATGAAGCCCCTCGCCTCCATGCCCGCGACCTTGTCGATCTTGTTGCCGGCCCAGGGATTGACGAGCTCGTCGACCGCGCGGCGGAAGGCGCGCGCATCGGCGAGCAGCGTGGTGATGTCGCGGAACATGATCCCCGGCTTGGGATAGTCGGGAATGGTGCGGACGCTCGCCTTGATGTCGTGGTCAAAGGTCATGGTTATCTCGCTCTGGTGTTTCCACCGTCATTGCGAGCGAAGCGAAGCAATCCAGGCCTTCTCCGCGGCAGCAGTCTGGATTGCTTCGTCGCTTCGCTCCTCGCAATGACGGCCCCTATTCAATCCGCCCAGCATCCAGCCGGAACGCGTTTTCAACAATACGTAGTCCCACTTCATTGCCGAGCGACATCAGCGATTCCGGATGGAATTGCACGCCGGCGACCGGCAGGGTCTTGTGCTCCAGCGCCATGGCGACGCCGTCCTCGGTGCTGGCGGTGACGGACAACACTTCCGGCATGCTGTCGCGCTCGACGTAGAGCGAGTGATAGCGGCCGATGACGATCTCGTTCGGCAAATTGCGCATCAGGCGCCCGCCGCGCACCTGCACCCGCGAGGGCCGGCCGTGCGCGGGATGCGTCAACTGCCCAAGCTCGCCGCCGAAATATTCGCCGATGGCCTGGACGCCGAGGCAGACGCCGAACACCGGCAGCTTCTTCTCCAGCGCCGCATCGATCGTCTTCTTGATCGCAAAATCTTCCGGCCTGCCGGGGCCCGGCGACAGCACCAGCAAATCCCAGGTCTTCTGCCTGAGCATGTCGAGCGCGTGCACATGGCGGACCACGGTGACGTCGGCGCCGACCTGGCGGAAATAATCGGCCAGCATGTGCACGAAGCTGTCGTCGTGGTCGATCAGCAACACCCGCTTGCCCGAACCGGTCGCATCGGGCGCGAAGGTCGACAGCGGCTTCGGCGGATCGCCGCGCAGCGCCTGGAACAGCGCGGCGGCCTTGACCTGACATTCGCGGTCTTCCGCGGCCGGATCGGAGTCGAACAGGCAGGTGGCGCCGACCCGCACTTCGGCGAGGCCATCCTTCATCCGGATGGTGCGGATGGTGAGGCCGGTGTTGATGCTGCCATCGAAATTCACCGCCCCGATCGCACCGGCATACCAGCGCCGCGGCGAGCGCTCGTGATCCTCGACGAATTGCATCGCCCAGAGCTTTGGCGCGCCTGTCACGGTCACGGCCCAGGCATGGGTGAGGAACGCATCGAGCGCGTCGAAGCCGGGGCGCAGCATGCCCTCGACATGATCGACGGTGTGGAACAGCTTCGAATAGGTCTCGATCTGGCGGCGCGCCAGCACCTTGATGGTGCCGGGGACACAGACGCGCGCCTTGTCGTTGCGGTCGACGTCGGTGCACATGTTGAGCTCGAACTCGTCCTTCTCCGAGTTCAGCAATTGGCGGATCTGCTCGGCATCGCCGATCGCATCAAGGCCGCGCGCGATGGTGCCCGAGATCGGGCAGGTCTCGACGCGACGTCCGTCCGAGCGCACGAACATTTCCGGCGAGGCGGAGACGAGAAACTCTCCCTCCCCCAGATTCATCAGCGCGCCGTAGGGGGAGGGGTTGATGACGCACAGACGCTGGAAGACTTCGGCCGGCGAGCGGTCGCAGGGCTCGGCGAACAGCTGTCCCGGCACCGCCTCGAACAGATCACCGCGGGCAAAGGCGGCGCGCGCGGTCTCGACCGTGGCCTGATATTCGCCCGGCGCGTGATCGGCAAAGCCCTGGCGCGGCGTCTTCAGGTACGGGCTCTCGGCGGTCTCGCGCGGCAGGCCCTCGGTCGACTTGCCCTTCCAGGCGAAGTCGTAAGCGAGGACGACGCCGCGGCCGGTGGCGCGGTCATAGGCCAGCAGACGATCGGGCACATAGAGCACGATGTCGCGCTGGTCCTGCTCACGCGGGCGCTTCTGCACGAGGTCCTCGATCTGGAACACGAGGTCATAGGCGAAGGCACCGAACAGGCCGAGCAGCCCGTCGTCATTGGCGAAGAAAGCGGCGATGATGTCGCGTACCAGCGACATCACGCTGGCGCGCCGCGTGCGCTGGTCCTCCTCGACCGGCGCGTCGCCGCGGACGATGTGGCCGGCAAGGCGCGTCGCGGTCTTCTCGGAGATCACGACGCAGGGCTCGCGCAGGACGTCGCCGAGGAAGGCGATCAGCACCTCTCCTCGCCGGTTGAGCGCCTCGAGCTTGAAATTGATGCCTGTGGTCTCGAGCTTGAGCGGCGGATCGGAGAAGCCGAGGTCAAAGCTCTCGTAGCGACCGGGGACGGTCGTGCCCGACGACAGCACCACGCCGCGGCGGCGGTCGAGCAGATTGATCAGGTCGTCGAGCCGGCTGGCGCCGCCGGTGAACTGCTCAGCCACGCGCGTGATCGCAAGACCGGCGCGGGTCGCATAGTCGCTTCTGGCCGGAAGGGCAAAGACGGTCCTGTTCATGTCGTCCTCTTACGAAACTTGCCGAGGGAACGCCACACAGGACAAACGATCAGGCCGCCGCACTGCGTGGGCGACCTTCGACGATTTTGGGAAAAGAAATCGCACCGGCCACCTCGTCAGGAGGTGCGCCACCAAAGACGGGCTGGGCGGACGGCGGTGCTCATGGGGCGATACTCACCATGGCGCGGGGACGGCGTCAAGGTGAGAAAACCCGCCCCCTGCGTGGCGGAGCCGTGCCGCGCTCGGGTGCCGCCCATGCCGGGCTAAAGCTCCTCGGCCTGCGGCTCCCAACCGAACCTGTTCTTCTTCCGATCCCATTTGAGCACGGAATAGCCGTCGCATTCCATGCATTCCCAAAGGACGAGCTTGCCGCCCTTGTCCTTCGAAAGAGCTCCGAATTGGCGGTTCGTACGTACGGCGTCGAGAAAGCGGATCTTCGGCTTCCCGCCGTCCGGCTGATCGAGGACCAGCATGAACCTGCCTTTTGGACCCGCACACTCCTGAAACACGCCGACCACGGCGATCTGCCTCGTGGCGGCGCCGTCGAAGCGCCCCTCGATCGCAAAGGACATGCCGGCGCCCTTCATCGCATCAGCGACACTCTCGAACAGCAGCTCCTTGGGAATGAGGTCCTTGCGGAATTCGGTCGCCTTGCACCAGCTCTTGCGGATCTGGTTCGCGGGGATGCCGCGAACCTCGGCCGTGAACGGATGGAATTCCGCGATGACCCACCAGGCCTCTTTCTTGAGGTCGCCATGCAACGTGACGAAGGCCTGCTCGGCTGCCGCCTGAGCCGTTGTCAAGGCGACGATGCCGGCAATGCCGGCCACGCCCCGAACGATCAGGCCGAACACGCGGCGGGTGAGAGACGACATCGCCATACTTCGCTGCTCCCGATCGATCGCTCCGGTCTCACCCCAGATGCTTGCGGAAAAACTCCGTCGCCCTGCCCCAGGCGAGCTCGGCGGCTTCGCGGTCGTGCACGGCCTGGCGCTGCTCGTTGACGAAGGCGTGCTCGGCGTCATAGCGGAACAGCTCGAGCGACTTGCCGGCAGCCTTCATGGCCTTCTCGAAGCCGTTGACCAGCTCCGGCGTGCACCAATCGTCCTTGTTGGCGAAATGGGCCTGGAGCGGAATCTTGACGTCGGCGGGCTTGGCGGCTTGCTCCGGCGGGATGCCGTAGAACACGACGCCGGCCGCGAGCTCCGGGATCCTGGTCGCGCCGATGATGGTGACGGCCCCGCCGAGGCAGAAGCCGGTCAGGCCGACCTTGGCGCCGTTGCGCGCCAGATATTGCGCGGCGCCGCGCACCGTCTGCGTGGTGGCGTCCATGAAGTCGAGCGAGTTCATCTCCTTGTTGGCGCTGTCCGTGTCGTGATACGGCACCACCTTGCCCTTGTAGAGATCGGGCGCCAGCGCATCGAAGCCGGCCAGCGCAAAGCGGTCGCACAGGCCCTTGATCTGGTCCGACAACCCCCACCATTCCTGAATCACGACCACGCCCGGCGCGTTGCCGCGCGCGGCATTGGCGAGATAGCCCGAGGCGTCCTTGCCGTCCGGACGCTTGAAGGTGATGGCGGTTCCCATGGTGTCCTCCGGTGAGTTTCTGAGGGAGCGGTTGACGGGTATTCTGGCCGCTGGACGCGCGCGGCGCAATCCACACTCCCGTCATTCCGGGGCGCGCGATAGCGCGAACCCGGAATCCATCGGGCCTCAACGTCGGTGGATGAATGGATTCCGGATTCGCGCCAAGAGGCGCGCCCCGGAATGGCGGCTCGACAAAAAAGCCCCCTTGCGGGGGCTTTTTCATTTCTCGTCTCGTCAGGCGCGGCCTCAGTGCGAGCTGGCCCAGACCTTCTTCTTGGTGAAGTACATCAGGCCCGCGAACAGGACCAGGAACACGAAGACCTGGAAGCCGAGACGCTTGCGCGCTTCCATGTGCGGCTCGGCGGTCCACATCAGGAACGTGGTGACGTCCTTGGCGTACTGGGCGACGGTGGCCGGCGAGCCGTCGTCATAGGTCACCTGGCCGTCGCTGAGCGGCTTCGGCATCTTGATGGCATGGCCCGGGAAGTACCTGTTGAAGTAGGAGCCCTCCGGGATGGTCACGCCCTCAGGCACCTTCTCCTCATACCCCTGGAGCAGCGCGGTGACATAGTCAGGCCCCTGCTCCTGATACTGGGTGAAGGCGTCGAAGATGAACCAGGGGAAGCCGCGCTTGTAGGAGCGCGCCTTGGTAATCAGGGACAGGTCGGGCGGCGCCGCACCCCCGTTCGCCGCACGTGCAGCCTGCTCGTTCGGGAATGGCGACGGGAAATAGTCCGCCGGCCGGCCCGCACGCTCGAACATGTCGCCCGCATCGTTCGGGCCGTCCTTGACCTTGTACTCGGCAGCAAACGCCGACGCCTGCGCCACCGAATAGCCGGGCCCGCCGGGCTCGGCGAGGTTGCGGAAGGCGACATAGGACAGGCCGTGGCAGCTGGCGCAGACCTCCTTGTAGACCTTCAGGCCACGCTGCAGCGCCCCGCGGTCAAACGTACCGAAGGGGCCCGAGAACGACCATTTGTTGCCGGGCGGCCTGTCGCTGCCTTCGGACGCCTTCGCGCTGTCGATGGAGCCCGCGAACAACGAACCGGCGAGCGCCAGCACGATCGCGGTCGAGACCATCGGCGTCGACCGGCTGCCGGTCTTGGCGAGCACTGCATCCGAGATCGAGTTCGGCACCGGCCGCGGCTTCTCGATGCGCGCGAGCAGCGGCAGCACGATCAGGAAGTAGGCGAAGTAGCAAAAGGTCAGGACCCGGCCGGCAATGACGTAGATGCCTTCCGGCGGCTGCGCGCCGAGATAGCCGAGCAGGATGCAGACAACGACGAAGATCCAGAAGAACTGCTTGGCCAGCGGGCGATACTTCGACGACTTCGTCTTCGCGGCGTCCAGCCAGGGCAGGAAGCACAGGATGATGATCGCGCCGAACATCGCGACGACACCCGCGAGCTTGTCCGGAATCGAGCGCAGGATCGCGTAGAACGGCAGGTAATACCATTCCGGCACGATGTGCGGCGGCGTTACGCCCGGGTTCGCCGGAATGTAGTTGTCGGCGTCGCCGAGATAGTTCGGCATGTAGAAGATGAACCAGGCGTACAGCAGCATGAAGCAGACGACGCCGAACATGTCCTTGATGGTGGCATGCGGCGTGAACGGCACCGTGTCCTTCTCCGTCTTCGGCTCGACGCCGTCAGGATTGTTCTGGCCGGCGACGTGCAGCGCCCAGACGTGCAGCACGACGACGCCCGCGATCACGAACGGCAGCAGATAGTGCAGCGAGAAGAAGCGGTTCAGGGTCGGGTTGCCGACCGCATAGCCGCCCCACAGCAGCGTCACGATGCTCTCGCCGACATAGGGAATGGCGGAGAACAGGTTGGTGATGACGGTGGCGCCCCAGAAGCTCATCTGGCCCCAGGGCAGCACGTAGCCCATGAAGCCCGTCGCCATCATCAGGAGGTAGATGATGACGCCGAGGATCCACAGCACCTCGCGCGGCTCCTTGTAGGACCCGTAGTACAGGCCGCGGAACATATGGACGTAGACGGCGACGAAGAACATCGAGGCGCCGACCGCGTGCATGTTGCGCAGCAGCCAGCCGTAGTTCACGTCGCGAACGATCAGCTCGACCGACTTGAAGGCGAGATCGGCATGCGGCGTATAGTGCATCGCCAGGATCACGCCGGTCAGGATCTGCATCCCCAGCATGAAGGACAGAATGGCGCCGAAGGTCCACCAATAGTTCAGGTTACGCGGGGTGGGATAGGCGACGAACGAGGAGTGCATGAGGCCGAAGATCGGCAGGCGCCGCTCGATCCATTGCAGGGCCGGATTGCTCGGCTGGTAGTCGGATGGTCCGCTCATGATGCGATCCTGAGGAAATAATACGACGAGACGGCGCGAAGCTTCGGACGAAGGCCCAAAGCTCAGCCGATCTGGATTTTGGTGTCGGAAACGAACTGGTACGGCGGCACCGGCAGGTTCGAGGGCGCAGGGCCCTGGCGGATGCGGCCGGACGTATCGTACACCGAACCATGGCAGGGGCAGAAGAACCCGTCGTAACTGCCTTCATGAGCAATCGGGATGCAGCCGAGATGGGTGCAGATACCGATCACGACCAGCCACTGATCGTGACCGGACTTGACCCGAGCCTCGTCGGTCTGCGGATCGGGCAGGCTCGCCACGTTGACGGCGCGCGCCTCCTCGATCTGCTTCTTGGTGCGGTGGCTGATGTAGATCGGCTTGCCGCGCCAGAACACCTTGATGTCCTGGCCCTCGGCGATCGGGCTGAGATCGACCTCGATCGGCGCACCGGCGGCGATGGTCGAGGCGTCAGGATTCATTTGGGAGATGAAGGGCCAGAGCGCGGCCGCGCCCCCTACTGCTGCAGCTGCCCCGGTTGCAACGAATAAGAAATCACGGCGTGTCGGATGGTCCGCCGAAGACGCTGTCGTCACGATTCCAACCCTTTCTTCTTGTGCAACCGGTGGAACCGCTCCAGGGGGCGCCCATGAGGCCCCCGGAAAGGCTGCCGGCGCCCGCGGCCCCCCGCGGCGGCAGAACTTCGCTTATTCGCCTCTAAACAGGCGAAACAGCAGTCCAGAATCGTTCTATTGGCACCCTTGCCGGGCGAGCGCAAGCCCGCTATCGGCGCGGGGGCGTGCCATGCACGAATTCCCGGGCAGGCGATGTTTTATTGAGACATTTCCGTCCCACAGCCAACCCGCCACTCCCGATGCAGATAGCGCTTTTCCAACCCGACATCCCTCAGAACACCGGCACGATTCTCAGGCTCTGCGCCTGCCTCGGACTGGACGCCCATATCATCGAACCGGCGGGGTTCCCGGTGTCCGACCGCGCGTTCCGCCGGGCGGGAATGGACTACCTCGGCCATGTCAGCATCGTCAGACACGATTCCTGGTTGAAATTCGAGGACTGGCGCGCCGCGCACGGCCACCGCCTGCTGCTGTTCACGACCAAGGCGGCCACCGACTATCGCGATTTCCGTTACCAGACGTCGGACATCCTGCTATTCGGGCGCGAGAGCGCCGGCGTCACCGAGGCGGTGGTCGAGGCCGCGGATGCGCGGCTGGTGATCCCGATCAAGGCCGGGCTGCGGTCGCTCAATGTCGCCATGACCGCGGCGATGGCCGCAGGCGAGGCGCTGCGGCAGATCCGAAACCCGCAAGTCTGAAGGTTCAACAAGTCCGAAGGTTTGAGGAGAGACGATTGAGTTACGCGGTCAAGGAAATCTTCCTGACCCTGCAAGGCGAAGGGGCCCACGCCGGGCGCGCCTCCGTGTTCTGCCGCTTTGCCGGCTGCAACCTCTGGAGCGGGCGCGAGGCGGACCGGCTTGAGGCCACTTGCAAGTTCTGCGACACCGACTTCGTCGGGACCGACGGCACGCTCGGCGGCCGCTACGGCTCGGCCGCCGAGCTCGCCGACACCATCGCCGCGCAATGGCGCGCCGCCGAAGCGAGCCGCTACGTGGTGCTGACCGGCGGCGAGCCGCTGCTCCAGGTCGACACCGCGCTGATCGAGGCGCTCCACGCCCGCGGCTTCGAGATCGGCGTCGAGACCAACGGCACCATCGAAGCGCCTGATGGCCTCGACTGGATCTGCGTCAGTCCCAAGGGCGGCAGCGAGCTGGTGCTGCGCCGGGGCCACGAGCTGAAGCTGGTCTACCCGCAGGCCCTCGCCGCGCCCGAGACGTTCGAGAACCTCGCTTTCGAGCGCTTCTCGCTGCAGCCGATGGATGGACCCGAGGTGATCGAGAACACCGCGCGCGCGATCGACTATTGCCTGCGCCATCCGCAATGGCGGCTCAGCGTGCAGACGCATAAATCGCTCGGCATCAGATAGGGACAGATCTCGCAGGGTGGGCAAAGCGAAGCGTGCCCACCACTCAGGATGACGACAAAGACGTGGGCACGGCGCAAGGGAGCCTTTGCCCACCCTATGGCACTACGCATGGCAAGCGACCGGGAATGAAGATGGACAGTTCGACGATCGAAGACCGCAAGACCCGCGCCCGCACCTGGTTCGAAGCCTTGCGCGACGACATCTGCGCGAGCTTCGAGCTGCTCGAGGACGACGCCCCGCACGACCTCTATCCGGGCGAGGCCGGCCGTTTCAAGCGCACGCCCTGGCAGCGCGCCGACCATACCGGCGCGCCCGGCGGCGGCGGGGTGATGTCGATGATGCATGGCCGGCTGTTCGAGAAGGTCGGCGTGCATTGCTCGACCGTGCACGGCGAGTTCGCCCCTGAATTTCGCGCCCAGATTCCCGGCGCGGCGGACGACCCGAAGTTCTGGGCCTCCGGCATCTCGCTGATCGCGCATATGCGCAATCCGAACGTGCCCGCCGTGCACATGAACACGCGCTTCGTCGTCACCACGAAAGCCTGGTTCGGCGGCGGCGCCGATCTCACGCCGGTGCTCGACCGCCGCCGCACGCAGGACGATGCCGACGCGATCGCCTTCCACGCCGCGATGAAGGAGGCCTGCGCGCAGAACAGCGGCGTTGCCGACTACGACAAGTACAAGACATGGTGCGACGAGTATTTCTACCTGCCGCACCGCAAGGAGTCGCGCGGCATCGGCGGCATCTTCTACGACTGGCACGACAGCGGCGACTGGGACGCCGACCTCGCCTTCACCAAGGACGTCGGCCGCGCTTTCCTGAAGATCTACCCCGAGATCGTCCGGCGCAATTTCGCCAGCGCCTGGACCGCCGCCGACCGCGAGGAGCAATTGGTCCGGCGCGGCCGCTATGTCGAGTTCAACCTGCTCTACGATCGCGGCACCATCTTCGGGCTCAAGACCGGGGGCAATGTCGAGTCGATCCTGTCGTCGATGCCGCCGGAGGTGAAGTGGCCGTGACCGTTTCGAAGCCGCTCCCCCGCGCCATGCTGATCGACATGGACGACACCATCCTGTCGGCCTATGGCCGGCCCGAGATCGCCTGGAACACGATCGCGAACGAGTTTGCCGAGGAGCTCGCGCCGCTGCCGCCGCCGCAGGTCGCGACCGCAGTGCTCGCCTATGCGCGGCAGTTCTGGTCGACCGCGGAGCCGATCTGGCGGATGAAGCTCGGCGAGGCGCGGCGGCTCACGGTGCGCGGCGGCTTCGCCGCGCTCGCCGCCGACGGCCATCGCGCCCTGTCGGACGATCTCGCCGATCGCATCGCCGACCGCTTTACCACCTACCGCGAGGAAGCGATCTTCGTCTTCCCCGGTGCGCATGATGCGATCGACGCGTTCAGGGCACGCGGCGTCAAGCTCGCGCTGGTCACCAACGGCGCCGCCGACATGCAGCGCGCCAAGGTCGAGCGGTTCGAGCTGGCGCATCGCTTCGACCACATCCAGATCGAGGGCGAGCACGGTTTCGGCAAGCCCGAGGAGCGCGCCTATCTGCATGCAATGGAGGCGCTCGGCGTCACGCCTGCGGACACCTGGATGATCGGCGACAATCTGGAATGGGAAGTCGTGACGCCGCAACGCCTCGGCATCTATTCGATCTGGATCGACGTGCATGGCGACGGCCTGCCCGAAGGCTCGACCGTCAAGCCCGACCGCATCATCCGCTCGCTGACCGAATTGGTGCCGGGCCGGTCCTGAGCAGGTCGCCAAACAAAAAATCGAAAAACAACCCCATGCACAGTAGACGACTCCTGCAAGATCAAGGCCTTGCGGATTTTACGAAACGACCTTGATCCCGTCGGGCAAAACAGGGGTATGATGTCATCGTCGAAATTCGCGACGGGGAGGTCTTCGCGCTGCATTCGTCTGCCCGGCGAGCCGTGATGCGGTCGGGATGAGGCGTCTTCGCGCTTCATGCAATTCTACCGGCGGCTGGGCGCGACCGTTGATCGCGAGGCCGTGCCGCATCTTCCGCTGCTGCAGACGAGCGACTAAAGCATGATGGAGTGAGGCTCGATCGGCGCGGGCGATTGCCCCTCCCCCTGATTTGCGTCGCCCCTCTCTCCGCCGACCCGCCGGCGGTATTTCCGGTCGGGGCCAGCCGGCGTGATCGGCCTGTCATGACCGCTTGCTAGGCTGCCTTGCAGATCGATCACGCGAAAGGACAATCCATGGAATTGAAAGCCGGCGATCTCGTGATGTTGAAATCCGGCGGTCAGCCGCTGACGGTTGCGGAGGTGAAGGAGAACGACGTGCTCTGCCTCTGGATGGGCATGGAAGGCGACCTGTTCCGCGAGACGTTGCCACTGGCCGTGCTGGTGCAGGTGGAAGAGGAAGATGAGGAGGAAGAAGACGACGAGGACGAAGAGTAGGCGCGCTCAAGACCGCATCCCGGCCAGGCCGGCCTGCTCGGCTCCAGCGCGTTCGATGTCTGCTGATCTGCCAATCGCGGGCAACAGCTGACATGGCTGGATGTTGCAGTAGGGCCAATAGCCGACCCGCCGCATCACAGATTTTTCACCAAGCGCCGGTGGAGCGTTGCGGCGTTGGGCTGCCTGGCGGCCCACTCCAAATTACGTTCGCCATCGATCTTCACCCAAAACGTACGAGTCGGCGCATCGCTGCCAGTGAGCGAGTTGAACGTACATGATGCCCTTTCTCGCATGATGGCACCGACGGAATCCTGAGCTTGGAAGTCGATGAGCGCCACATACTGAACCGGCGGGTGGCGCGCTGATTGCATCATGAATCTTCTGGTTGACTCGGGTACGGCCCGTTCCGGCTCGGCGAAAAATTCGTCCCACGTGATCGTTCTTCTGGAGTCTTCCAGGTCGATCCGTTGATAGGTGGAGGGATCCGCCAGCCGCTCTTGAATCGCCTTTTCGCAGGTCTGCACAAATTGAGACGTGAACGGCGGATAGCTACGCACGTAAGCATTACCGAGACCAGCGACACCGAGGACAACGAATGCTGCAATGGCAAGCTTGATTTTCATCTCTGATTCTTGCAAGTCCGCCAACTTGGATTGGAGCGGATGGAAGTAGGTTGCGCACCGTCACTCACGCATTTGCACGCGCTGACGTAAAAAACAAAGGCCATCACGCCGTTCACAACAAGAACACCGAAGTAAACGACAGCTGCGTATTCAGCGGGAAGCTGAAGAATTAGCATTGCAATGAGTACGATGCTTGCCCATGCAACATTAATCATGAATCTCTTGAACAGCACTCCAAGGGTTGGGACACCTGCGAACCAGTCGCTCAAAAGAAACACAGACTCATACGGCCTCGGGCCAGCAAGCAGCAACGAACGGACTACCGTAACTCGATTAAGGCTAAGCGTGCATTAACCGGCGCGCACAACCCTTCATTCTAGAGTGTGGTACTTTGCCGCTGGCGCGTGTGACGGCGAGTTGTCCGATTTATTCTGGCCAGAACGTCTGGTTTGGGCGTCGACGATGCCGATACGCGGTCAGGTTCGCTTTGCCCATGGCAGCCGATAGGCGAACGAACCCCGAGTCTTGTCGGCATGGGTCAACAGCTGCCGCGGACAGTCTCGAGCGGAATGTGTTTCGGTTGAGTCGATGCGTACGGAGAACTCGGATCACCTCTCCCGTAGGGAGACAGGGCAATCGCAATTGAATGACACGGGGACTGTCTGCAGGCTTGCTCCGCCTCTCCCGCTTGCGGGAGAGGCCGGCGCGCTCGCAGAGCGCGGCGGGTGAGGGCTCTCGCCGCACAGGGAGGTCCTCAGTTGTTCTCAATAATCCCTGCGCGGAGATACCCTCTCCCCAACCCTCCCCCGCAAGCGGGAGAGGGAGCGCACTGCCGATGCCGATGCATCCTGCACATCATATGCGATTGCTCTGCATGGGGAGAGGTAAGTTGCGAATGACCAGTTGGCCCGCTCGTCTACGCGACGAGCTGCCTCGCCGCCACCGCCGAGATCATCACCAGCCCGCCGGTGATGACAGCCACATCGAGAATCGCGGTGTGGATATGCAGCGGCATCCGCTCGACGAAGGCCCTTGCCAGGAAGGCGCCGGGGATCGCGATTGCGCCGATCAGCAGCGCGAAGGCGAGCACCTGCGCGGTGACGGCGCCGGCGAGGCCGAACACGGAGATCTTGATGAGGCCGGTGCCGAGCGAGATCATCGCATCGGTCGCGATCACGGCGGCGCCCTCCAGGCCGGCGGCCATCAGGAGCGAGAGCAGGATCACGCCGGAGCCGGAGGTGCCGCCGACCAGGACGCCGTAGCCGACCGAGCCGGCGGCGAGGCCGCCGTCGCCGATCCGCACGCTTCGGCGGCGGAGCACGCGGCGCAGCGGCACGCTCAGGATCAGCATGGTGCCGATCACGAGCGCCGCGCCCGCGTTGGTCAGCCGCGTGTAGCCGTAGGCGCCGAGCGCGGTGGTCAGCGCGGCGCAGGCGAGCACGATCAGCGCGCGGCGGCGGTCGGCATAGCGCAGGTAAGCGACCGCGCGGCTGCAATTGGTGAAGATGGCGGAGATCGCGATGATCGGCACCACGGGCTCGGCGCCGACCAGCGGCACCAGCACCAGCGGCATCAGGGCGCCGGTGCCGTAGCCGGCGAGACCGCCGATGATCGAAGCAAACAACGCCATCAACGCGACCAGCAGCAGCTGGAAAATCGAGATGTCGGCGAAGCCTGAGACGATGGTCACGTTCTCTCGTCGCGGTTGATGCGGGCCGCAGCTTGATCGGCGATGGCAGCGAGCGCGGCTTCCTCTAGGGGAAAATCCGCCGCAAGCCAAGCGTCCTCGGCGAGCGTCAACACATGTCCGAGCGCGGGTCCTTCGGGCAGTCCGCGGGCGATGAAGTCGGCGGCCTTCAGCGGAAATTTCGGCGCAGTCCAGCGCTGCGGCAGCTCGGCGAGCGCGCGCCAGCGCGTGGAGGCGACATCGCCGCCGCTCCGCGCCCAGCCGAGCAACACGCGATCGTGATAGCGCTCGGCACCGAGCCGGTAGAGCAGCCGCCGCGCATTGGCGTCGTCCTTGGTGGCGAGGCGCCACCAGCGGTGTCCCATCGAATCCAGCGCCTTGGTCTCGGCATTGGACAGCCGCAGGCGCGCGGCGACGCGCTTGGCATCCTCGGTCACGGCGACGGTCAGCGCAGCGAGGCGCCGCGTGCTGCCGGCGGCGAGACCGAGTTCGCGCTCGATCGCGATCATCGTCGCCAGCGGCCCGGTGTAGACGACGCCGCCGGCCAGCGTCTGCAGGAGGCCGCCCTCGGCCATGGCCAGCGCGGCCGCGGCTGCGCCCGATGCCACCAGGAGCTTCAGCATCTCCATCCGCACCCGCTCGGCCGAGAGGCTGGCAAGGCCGGCCCGGCCGCGGATGCAGGCGAGATAGCCGTCGCGGTCGGGCTCGCCCGCGCCGAAAGCGGCGTGGATGCGGAAGAAGCGCAGGATGCGCAAATAGTCCTCGGCGATGCGCTGGTCGGGATCGCCGATGAAGCGCACGCGGCGCGCTTTGGCATCCGCAATGCCGCCGACATAATCGTAGACGACGCCCTTTGCGTCGACCGACAGGCCGTTCATGGTGAAGTCGCGCCGCTGGGCGTCCTTGACCCAGTCGCGGCCGAACGCGACCTTGGCCTTGCGGCCGAAGGTCTCGGTGTCCTCGCGCAGCGTCGTCACTTCATAGGGATGGCTGTCGATGACCAGCGTGACGGTGCCGTGATCGATGCCGGTCGGCACTCCCTTGATGCCGGCAGCCTTGGCGCGCCGGATCACCTCCTCCGGCCGCGCCGTGGTCGCGATGTCGATGTCGCCGGGCTTGAGGCCGAGCAGCGCGTTGCGCACCGCGCCGCCGACCACCCGCGCCTCCTCGCCGTCGGCATTGAGCAATTGCAGGACGCGCGCGGTCCCGCCTGAGATCAGCCAGGGCGCATCGGCAAGGACCGGCGCGAGTAACGGCTCCGCGCTCATCGTGCTGCCCCTATTTTTCCACGCCCGGCACCAGCCGACCGTTCTCGATATGGGCGGGAATATAGGTCGAATCCGGCGGCGCGCCGGAGAACTCCGCAAGGCCGATCAGGCCCGCGATGACGAGCGCAAGCGCGACCAAAGTGAGGCGCGCGACGATCGTGACCGGCCAGGACGAACGCGCGAACACACCGGAGCGGCTCGCGACCAGAAACAGCGCATAGACGGCAAAGGGGATGAGGAAAATTCCGATCTCGGTCAGAACCGTCCGGATCATGATGAATAGATCCGCTCATACAGCACACGCAGCATTCCGGCCGTCGCCCCCCAGATGTAGCGCTCCGCGAACGGCATCGCGTAATAGGACCGCTCCATGCCGCGGAATTCCTTGCTGTGCACCTGATGGTTCACCGGGTTCATCAGAAAGGATAGCGGCACCTCGAAGGCGTCATCAACCTCGGAATGGTTGATGGTGAGCGAAAAGCCCGGCCGGACCTTGGCGACCGTCGGCAGGATCCGGAAGCCGAACGCGGTGCCGTAGAGATCGAGATAGCCGAGCGGCTCGACGAAGTCCCTGGACAGCCCGACCTCCTCCTCGGCCTCGCGCAGCGCCGCGTCCAGCGGCGAGGAATCGGTCGCGTCGATCTTGCCGCCGGGGAAAGCGACCTGGCCGGCATGGTCATTGAGATGCGCCGCGCGCTGCGTCAGCAGAATGGTCGGCTCGGGATGATCGACCACGGCGATCAGCACCGCCGCGGGGCGCACCGGCTGCTCGCGTGCGATGATCTCCAGCATCTTGTCGGTGCCGGGATCGCCCGAGGTGGGAATGATGTTGGGATCGTAGAGGCCGGCCGGCACGTCGAAGCCGAGCTTCGCCCTGGAGCGGGCGAAGAAATCCGCCGCACCGAGCGCAACCTGGTCGCTTTTCAGAATGGGCTTGTTCAAAGCGCGGCCCTCACCTGCTCCGCATCGGCCATGGCGAAGAATTCGCCCGCCGATTCGACGCCGAACATCGGCTGGCCATCGACCATCCGCTCCTCGCCCATGTCAACCAGATCGTAATAGAGCGCTCTCGTGACCTTGGCCCAGAGATCGGCACGGACATGCAAGTAAGGCGTCAGCCCGCCGTCCGCCGCCTGCTCGAAGCGCAGCCGGTGCGCGGCATCGCAGCTGACCCAGTCGTCGACATTGGTGCGGAAGCGCAGCACGCGATGGCCGCTCTCGCCGTCCTTCTGCATCTCGACCGCCATGAACGGCGCATCGTCGACGCGGATGCCGACCTTCTCCACCGGCGTGACCAGGAAATGCTTGTCGCCCTCGCGCTTGAGGATGGTCGAGAACAGCCGCACCAGCGCGGGACGCCCGATTGGCGTGCCCAAGTAGAACCAAGTACCATCGGAGGCGATTCGGATGTCGAGATCGCCGCAAAACGGCGGATTCCACAGGTGCACCGGCGGCAGGCCCTTCTTGCCGCCTTCGGCATTGGCAGCGTTCTTGGCGGCGGCAGTCAGCCCCTCGAGGCCGCGATCGGCGCTCTGCCCTTGGTTCGCCATGGTTTGCCCTGACTTTGTCCTTGGCACGATTGGTGCAGGTCTACGTTGTACGCGGGTGCACGGTTCCATCCGGAATAGCCCGGTGTGGAGGTCGCCACTTCGTGATGCCGTACATAACCCGAAGCCGATAAGGTGGGGATAGGTTAATTCAACGAATACATGGTCTTCCTGCAAGCCTAGCATGGGCCCATGATTTGACGCGATGCGATGCCATGACGGCCCAGGCGAGCCGCCTGGCGGCTGAAGGAGCGAGCGGATGGCGGAGAGTGTCGAGAAACTCGAGGACGGGATCGTTCGTTCGGCCGAGCAGGTGTCGAGCCAGATTCGCGCCGCGAAGGATGCGATCGCGTCCGTCATCTTCGGCCAGGATCGCGTGATCGAAAACACGCTGGTCACCATCCTCTCCGGCGGCCATGCGCTCTTGATCGGCGTGCCCGGCCTTGCCAAGACCAAGCTGGTCGAGACCCTCGGCGTCACGCTCGGCCTCGATGCCAAGCGCATCCAGTTCACGCCCGATCTGATGCCGTCGGACATTCTCGGCGCCGAGGTGCTGGACGAGAGCACCACGGGCAAGCGCGCCTTCCGCTTCATTTCCGGTCCGGTGTTCGCGCAGCTCCTGATGGCGGACGAGATCAACCGCGCCAGCCCGCGCACGCAATCGGCGCTGCTGCAGGCGATGCAGGAGCAGCACATCACCGTCGCCGGCGCGCGCCACGACCTGCCAAAACCCTTCCACGTGCTGGCGACGCAAAACCCGCTGGAGCAGGAAGGCACCTATCCGCTGCCCGAAGCGCAGCTCGACCGCTTCCTGATGGAGATCGACGTCGACTATCCCGATCGCGACGCCGAACGCCGCATCCTGTTCGAGACCACCGGCGCCGAGGAAACGCTGGCGAAGGGATCGATGACCGCGGACGCGCTGATCACCGCGCAGCGGCTGATCCGGCGCCTGCCGGTCGGCGATTCCGTCGTGGAGGCGATCCTGTCGCTGGTGCGCGCGGCCCGTCCGGGTCCCGACGCCGGCGAATCCGGCAAGTTCATCGCCTGGGGCCCCGGCCCGCGCGCCAGCCAATCCCTGATGCTGGCGGTGCGCGCGCGTGCGCTGATCGACGGCCGTCTGGCGCCGTCGGTCGACGACGTGCTCGATCTCGCCGAGCCCGTGCTGAAGCACCGCATGGCGCTGACGTTCCAGGCACGCGCCGAAGGCCGCACGATTCCGGACGTGATCCGGCAATTGAAGACACGGATCGGTTGATGGCAGCGGAGAACGGGCACACGGCCAAGGAGGTCCTCGCGATCCGACGTGCCGATGGCGAAAGCCGCACGCTCGCAGCTTCCTTGCCGCGCCTGGTCCTCGAAGCCCGCCGTATCGCCGCCAACGTCATCCACGGCCTGCACGGCAGGCGCCGCGCCGGGTCCGGCGAAAATTTCTGGCAGTATCGCCGTTTCGTCTCCGGCGAGCCGTCGCAGAACGTCGACTGGCGGCGCTCGGCGCGCGACGACCATCTCTATGTCCGCGAGCTCGAATGGGAAGCCTCGCACACGGTCTGGATCTGGCCCGACCGTTCGCCCTCGATGGCGTTCGCCTCGAAGACCGCGCGCGAGTCCAAGCTCGAACGGACGCTGATCGTCGCCTTCGCGCTGGCCGAGCTCCTGGTCTCCGGCGGCGAACGCGTCGGGATTCCCGGGCTGATGGCGCCGACGGCGAGCCGCAGCGTCATCGACAAGATGGCGCAGGCGATGCTGCATGACGATGCCGATCGTCTCAGCCTGCCGCCGTCCTTCGTGCCTGCTGCGCTCGCCGAGACGATCGTGCTGTCGGATTTCTGGTCGCCGATCGCCGAGATCAGGACGACGCTCGCGGGGCTGTCCGGCTCCGGGGCGCACGGCACGCTGGTGCAGGTCGTCGATCCCGCCGAAGAATCGTTCCCCTATTCCGGCCGCGTCGAGTTCGTCGAGCCCGAAGGGTTCGGCGTGATCACCGCCGGCCGCGCCGAGAGCTGGGCGCAGGATTACACCGCGCGGCTCGCGCTGCACCGCGACCAGATCCGCGCCGAGACCAAGAAGCTCGACTGGCTGTTCACGACGCATGCCACTGACCGCTCCGCCGCCGAGCTCTTGCTGTTCCTGCATGCCGGCATGCAGGTGAGCAAGTCGGGCGCCCGCACCACGACCATCAAGGCGGGGCCGGCCGCATGATGGGACTGCCGCTCGCCTTCACCCAGCCGCTGCTCCTGATCGGCCTCGTCAGCCTTCCGGTGCTGTGGTGGCTGCTGCGCGTGATGCCGCCGCGGCCGCGCCGCATCGAGTTTCCGCCGACCCGCCTGTTGTTCGACATCGCCCCGCGCGAGGAGACCCCCTCGCGGACGCCATGGTGGCTGACCGCGCTGCGGCTGCTTGCGGCAGCGCTGGTGATCTTCGCCGCCGCCGGCCCGATCTGGAATCCGCAGACCGGCCTCGCCGGCAGCAAGGCGCCGCTGATGATCATGTTCGACGACGGCTGGAGCGCCGCATCGCACTGGGATGTCAGGATCAGGGCCGCCGACGAGCTGATCGCCAATGCCGACAACGACCGCCGCGCCATCGCGCTGGTGCCGCTGTCCGAGCCGAACCGCGACATCACCCTGATGCCGGCGGGCGCCGCCCGTGTCGCGCTGCGCCAGCTCGCGCCAAAGCCCTATTCGATCGACCGCGTCGACACGCTCGCCGCGATCGACCGCTTCCTCAAGGCCACCGGCGATTGCGAGATCGCCTGGCTGTCGGATGGCGTCGACACCGGCCGCGGCGAGGAATTCGTGGCCGGCCTCGGCAAGACCATCGGCGAGCGCAGCCTGACCATCTTCGAAGGCGGCACCTCCTCGCCGCTGGCGCTGGTCGCGGCCGAGAACGCCGCCGCGAAGATGACGGTGAAGGTGCTGCGCACCGACAGCGGCATCGCGGTCGGCACCGTGCGCGCGCTCGACCAGAAGGCCTCGCCGATCGGCGAAGCGCGGTTCTCGTTCGGCCCGCAGGACAAGGAGACCGACGCCGCGTTCGATCTGCCGGTCGAGCTGCGCAACGACATCAATCGCCTCGAGATCTCGGGCGAGCGCTCCGCCGGCGCTGTGCAGCTGCTCGACAAGCGCTGGCGCCGCCGTGCCATCGGCATCGTCTCGGGCTCGACCAGCGAGACTGCGCAGCCGCTGCTGGCGCCGACCTTCTACCTCACCCGCGCGCTGGCGCCGTTCGCCGACGTCAGGCTCGCCGACAAGGGCTCGCCGCAGCAGGGCATCACACAATTCTTGGACCAGAAGCTGCCGATGATCATCCTCGCCGATGTCGGCACCATCGCGCCGGAGCTGCGCGAGCGCATCAACGCCTGGATCGACCAGGGCGGCGTCTTGGTGCGGTTCGCAGGTCCCCGGCTGGCCCAGGCCGAAGACGACCTCGTGCCGGTCAAGCTGCGCAAGGGCGGCCGCACGCTCGGCGGCAGCCTGACCTGGGAGAAACCGCAGCATCTTGCGGCCTTCGCGGCCGACGGCCCGTTTGCCGGCGTCGCGGTGCCGAAGGACGTCACCGTCAGCCGCCAGGTGCTGGCCGAGCCCGACGCGGTGCTCGCCACCAGGAGCTGGGCCTCGCTCGAAGACGGCACGCCGCTGGTGACCGGCGAGCATCGCGGCAAGGGGCTGGTCAGCCTGTTCCACGTCAGTGCCGACATGCGCTGGTCGGACTTGCCGATGTCGGGCACTTTCGTCGAAATGCTGCGGCGGGTGGTCGACATGTCCGGCTACACGTCCAAGCCCGGCCCCGGAATTGCCGGCGAAGCGACCACCGAGACGGTGGCGCCGCTGCACATCCTCGACGGCTTCGGCGCCTTCGGCCCGCCGCCGGCGACCGCAAAGCCGCTGCCCGCGGATTACCGCGACCGCGCCACATCAGATCATCCGCCGGGCTTCTACGGCCCGGCCGAAGGACCGCTCGCCGTGAACACGCTTGCTGGCGCCGACCGCATCGCTGCCCTCAACACCGCGAGCCTGCGCGCCCGGCACGCCACCTACACCAATGCCGAACCGCGCGACCTGCGCGGCTGGCTGCTGTCGACGGCGCTCGGCCTGTTCCTGATCGACGCCCTCATCGTCGCGGTGCTCGGCGGCGGGATCGCCGCGCTGCTGCGCCGCCGCGCCGCGCCCGCCATGATCGTGCTCGGCCTGCTGCTCACCTCGCTCGCGCCGACGCCGTCACGCGCCGACGGCGCCACGGACGATTTCGCGATGAAAGCGACGGCGCAAACCCGCCTCGCCTATGTCGTCACAGGCAATGCCGACGTCGATTCCATCGTCAAGGCGGGGATGAACGGGCTGACGCTGTTTTTGGCCCAGCGCACCGCGCTCGAGGCCGGCGATCCCGTCGGCATCGATCCCACGCGCGACGAGCTCGCCTTCTTCCCGCTGATCTACTGGCCGATCGTGCCGGGCGCGCGCAAGCCGCCGCAGGATGCCATCAACAAGATCGACGCCTACATGAAGCAGGGCGGCACCGTGCTGTTCGACACCCGCGACGCGATCGAAGCGCCGCCCGGCGCGAACGGCGCCGCGCAGACCCCCGCCATGCAGACGCTGCGCGAGATCCTGTCCTCGCTCGACGTGCCCGAGCTCGAGCCGGTGCCGCGCGAGCACGTGCTGACCAAGACCTTCTATCTGCTGCGCGACTTCCCCGGCCGCTTCGTCACCGGCCAGACCTGGGTCGAGACCCTGCCGCGCGACGAGGACGAGGACAGCGCGCAGCGGCCGGCGCGCGGCGGCGACGGTGTCTCGCCGATCATCATCACCTCGAACGATCTTGCCGGCGCCTGGGCGGTGCGGCCCGACGGCCAGGCCATGCTGCCGGTGACCGGCGGCGACACCCGCCAGCGCGAATTCGCCTACCGCGCCGGCGCCAACATCGTGATGTACACCCTGACCGGCAATTACAAGGCCGACCAGGTGCACGCACCGGCCCTGATCGAACGGTTGGGGCAGTGATGCGAGTAAGCCTGAGCCATACGCTCCGTCATTCCGGGATGGTCCAAAGGACCAGACCCGGAATCTCGAGATTCCGGATTCGGTCCTGCGGACCGCTCCGGAATGACGTTGATAGGTTGGTCTGATGAATTACGGCATCGCCTTCACGCCGCTTGTTCCCGCGATCGTGCTGTGGCTCGCGCTGGCCGCGATCGTCATTGTCGCACTGGTGCTGCTGGTTGCGCGCGCGCGCGGCGCTGCCGTGCGCGTGGCCGCGCTGGCGCTGTTCCTGCTCGCGCTCGCCAATCCCTCCTTCACCCGCGAGGACCGCGAGCCGCTCACCTCGGTCGCCGCAATCGTCGTCGACAAGAGCCCGAGCCAGAATTTCGGCAACCGCAATCGCGAGGCCGCAGCTGCGCAGGAGGCGCTGGTCGACAGCCTGAAGAAGATCAAGGGGCTGGAGGTGCGCGTCGTCGATGCCGGACAGGCCGATGGCGAGACCGACGGCACCAGGCTGTTCGGCGCCCTCGCCTCGGCCTTGGCGGACGTGCCGGTCGACCGCGTCGCCGGCGCGTTCCTGATCACCGACGGCCGCGTCCACGACATCCCAGCGAACGCCGCCGCGCTCGGCTTCCAGGCGCCGGTGCATGCGCTTGTTACCGGGCAGAAGGACGAGCGCGACCGCCGCATCGCGATCACGGCCGCACCGCGCTTCGGCATCGTCGGACAGACCCAGACCATCAGCTACCGCCTCGACGACCAGGGCGTCACCGGCGAGCGCGCCAGGGTCACGATCCGCAGGGACGGCGAGGTCATCAACGAGCGCACGCTGGGAAGCGGCCAGGCCGCGAGCGTCGACGTCGACATCAAGCACGCCGGTCCGAACATCGTCGAGATCGAGGCCTCCCCGCTCGAGCGCGAGCTGACGCCGGTGAACAACCGCGCCGTCGTCGCCATCGACGGCGTGCGCGACAAGCTGCGCGTGCTCCTGGTCTCCGGCGAGCCGCATTCCGGCGAGCGCACCTGGCGCAACCTCTTGAAGTCCGACGCCAGCGTCGACCTCGTGCACTTCACCATCCTGCGTCCGCCGGAGAAGCAGGACGGCACGCCGATCAACGAATTGTCGCTGATCGCGTTTCCGACCCGCGAATTGTTCCAGCAGAAGATCAACGAATTCCAGCTGATCATCTTCGACCGCTACGCCCGTCAGGGCGTGCTGCCGATCGCGTATTTCGACAACATCGCGCGCTATGTCCGCGCGGGCGGCGCGGTGCTGGTCTCGGCCGGCCCCGACTACGCCTCCAACACCAGCATCTGGCGCACGCCGCTGGATACGGTGCTGCCGGCCGAGCCGGTCGGCGTGACCGAAAAGCCGTTCTATGCGCATCTGTCCGACCTCGGCAAACGCCATCCCGTCACGCGCGCCCTGGAGGGCTCGGCCTCCGAGCCGCCGCGCTGGAGCCGTTTCTTCCGCACCGTTGACACCCGCAATTCCGTCAACCCGCCGGTGATGACGGGCGCCGACGGCAAGCCGCTTCTGTTCCTGTCGCGCTTCGGCGAGGGCCGCGTCGCGCTGCTGCTCTCCGACCACATCTGGCTGTGGGCGCGCGGCTATGAGGGCGGCGGCCCGCATCTGGACCTGCTCCGGCGGATGTCGCACTGGCTGATGAAGCAGCCCGACCTCGACGAGGAGGCGCTGCGCCTCCAGGTGCAGGGCAAGAATCTGGTGGTGGTGCGCCAGACCATGGCGGACAGCGTCCAGCCGGTGAACGTGACCTCGCCGTCCGGCGTGTCGCAGGATCTGACGCTGAGCCAGGGGGAGCCCGGCGAATGGCGCGCCAGCCTGCCGGCGAGCGAGCTCGGCCTGTGGCAGGCCACCGACGGCACGCTGAAGGCGTTGATCAATGTCGGCCCGACCAATCCGAAGGAGTTTTCGGAAGTCACCTCCACGGTCGAGACCTTGAAGCCGCTGACGCAGGCGACCGGCGGCAACGCCGTGCGCGTGGCGAATGGCGCCAGCATCGAGCTGCCGCGCATCCTGCCCGTGCGTTCGGCCAGCGTCTTTGCCGGCGACGGCTGGATGGGAGTGCGGATGCGCGATGCCAGCGTCGTCAAGGGCGTCGGCGTGCTGCCGATCTTTGCCGGCCTGATCGGCCTGTTGCTGCTGCTCGGCGCGTTTGCGGCGACGTGGGTGCGCGAGGGGCGCTGAACGCTCCGTTGCTCGAACGCCACATCGGGCTGCCACGCGTGCTGGGCGGGTTGGAGCGCCGTTGACATCGGCTGACGATTAGAGCGATGTTACATTATAACATCGCGACGCCCTCGGACTTGGCGCCTCGCGGTGTTGGGGGTGGCATTTTCCGATGAAGTGGTTCCGGTCGAATCTCAGGCACGGTGCCCGGCTCGCGTTGCTCGCGATGCTGGTGCAGTTCGCGCTGACATTCGGTCACAGCCATTGGTTTGCCCAGGCCGCACCGCTGGCCCAGGCCACGCTCCACCAGACCGACGGCCCCAAAGACAGTGCCAAGGATCAAGCTGCGGGCGACCGCGCGGCGGTTCACAAGCAATCGCCCTCAAGCCCAGATCGCGAGCAGCCGGGCGAGGACAATTGCGCGATCTGCGCCGTGGTCGCGATGGCAGGCACGATCCTGTTCGCGACGCCGCCTCTGTTGCAGCTGCCGCAGGCGATCGACCTGCTCTACCGCACCACCGATGCCGAATTCCTCCATCTGAAATCGGCCGCCACGGCGTTCCAGCCGCGCGCCCCTCCCGCGTCCTGACTCCCGACACCACTTGATCACGCCCGCCCCTCGCCGCTTTCAGGCGATCGGCCGGAAAAAGTTGAAGTCGAATTCCGTCGCGCCGCGACGGCAGGCCGCCTCCGATCAGCAAACCATCATGCGGACGGCGCCTGACTGGAATCAGGACCATGTCATTTCAATCGCGACACGCGCAGCGTCTTGGTGGAGCAAGCCTGCTCCTGCTCGGTGCCGCCGCCACGCCCGCTTTCGCCCAAACGCCTGCACAGGGCCAATCGTCGACCGAGATTCCCGCCGTCACGGTGACGGCACCAAGCCCGATCGTGCGCAGGGCGGTGGTGCCGTCCCGCAACGCAGGCCGCGGTGCACGGACCGCACGGGTGCGCAGCCGCGAGCAAGCGGCGGAAGCAACGCCGGCAGCTCCGGTGCCTGCCGCGCCTCAGCAGGGCGTGCTGCCTGTTGTGACCGATCAGTTCGCGACCGTCACCGTGGTGCCGAACGAGGAGATCCGGCGTAACGGCGGCGGCACGCTCGGCGATCTGCTGTTCTCCAAGCCCGGCATCACCGGCTCCGAATACGCTCCCGGCGCATCCAGCCGCCCCATCATTCGCGGGCTAGACACCAACCGTGTCGGCATCGTCGAGAACGGGACCGGCAGCAACGGCGCGTCCGATCTCGGCGAGGATCACTTCGTGCCAATTGATCCGCTGGCAGCCAACCAGGTCGAGGTCATCCGCGGACCGGCGACGCTGCGCTACGGCTCCACCGCGATTGGCGGCGTGGTCAGCGCAACCAACAATCGAATTCCGGATGCCTTGCCGTCCTGCACGGTGCCCTTTGCGACTTACGGACTCCCGACCAAGGCGCCGCTGGCAAACGTCGGATCGCCGGGCTGCATCACCGCGGAAACACGGACGGCCGTGACTTCGGTCGATCGCGGGGCCGAAGGTGCCGTGCTGCTCGACGCCGGCGGCGGTAACTTTGCCGTGCACGCCGATGCCTTTGGCCGCAAGGCCGGCGACTACAGCATCCCGAGCTACCCGTTTTTGACCGACCCGACGCTGCCGTTCAACGGTCGCCAGCCGAATTCGGCATCGCAGGCCTACGGCGGATCTGTCGGCGGCTCCTACATCTTCGATGGCGGATACGTTGGCGCGGCGATCACGCAGCACAACGCGCTCTACCACATTCCCGGTATCGAGGGCAGCGAGTTCCTGACGCGGATCGACGGACGACAGACAAAGTTCACGACAAAAGGCGAATATCGGCCGGACGCTGCGGCAATCGATGCGATCCGGTTCTGGGCTGGGGCCACCGACTATAAGCACGATGAGGTCGGGCTCGCCGACTCTGCCGATCTCACCTCCCTCGGCGTGAGACAAACCTTCACCAGCAAGGAACAGGAAGGCCGCGTCGAGGTGCAGCTTGCGCCGTTCGACGTCCGCTTTGCTGCGCTGACCACCGCCGTAGGCGTTCAGGCGTCGCACCAGAAGCTCACCGCGCCGAGTCCGGACGATCCAGGCAGCCCGATCAACGGTCTGTTCGATCCGAACAAGAACACGAAGGTCGCCGGGTACATCTTCAACGAGTTCAAGTTCAGCGAAGCGACCAAGGCTCAGATCGCCGGACGCGTCGAGAGCGCAAGGTTGAGCGGCACGGCGCCAGCCTTCGTCCCCGATGTGTTCGACCTCACCGTCGATCCCGCCGCGATCGGCCCCGCAACGGCGGTCAACCGCAACTTCACGCCGGTGAGCGGGAGCGTCGGCCTGATTCACAACCTTCCTTGGGATCTGGTCGCGAGCATTACCGGCCAATATGTCGAGCGTGCGCCGAAACCGGCGGAGTTGTTTTCGCGCGGCGGCCACGATGCCACCACCACTTTCGACATAGGCAATCCCAATCTCGGCATCGAGACCGCCAAGTCGGTCGAGGCGGGACTGCGGCGGGCGGTAGGGCCGCTTCGCTTCGAAATCACCGGCTACTACACCAAGTTCAACGGTTTTATCTACCGGCGCCTGACCGGCAACACGTGTGAGGACGGCGCTTGCCAGCTCGGCCCGGGCCTCGAACTGAATCAGGCGGTCTATTCGCAGCGCGACGCGACATTTCGTGGCGGCGAATTCCAGTTCCAGTACGACGTGATGCCGGTCTGGAACGGGATCTGGGGCATCGAGGGTCAATACGACATCGTGCGCGCGACCTTCGACGACGGCACCAACGTGCCGCGCATTCCGCCCCAGCGGCTGGGCGGTGGTCTGTACTATCGCGACGCCGACTGGTTTGCGCGGATCAACCTGCTGCACGCGTTCGCGCAAAACGACATCGCACCGATCGCGGAGACGCCGACGCCTGGCTACAACCTGCTAAGGGCCGAGGTCAGCTACAAGACGAAGCTCGATCAAAGTTGGTTCGGCGCGCGCGAGATGCATGTTGGGCTCGTCGGCAACAACCTGCTGAACGAGAACATCCGCAATGCCGTCTCCTTCAACAAGGACCAGGTGCTGTTACCCGGCATCGGCGTGCGGGCGTTCGCGAACTTCAAGTTCTGAGCGTCGCTTGTGTCGGGGTCTGAAGGCCCCGGCACACACCGTCTTTGCGAGTGCCTAGCCCCGCGCCTTGCTCCAGTCGGGCGCAACCTGACCTGACACGCCCTCGAAGGCGCCGTCGACGAGCTCGAATACCAGGATACGGGCGGCGTCGACCGGGCCCGGCATGGTGACTCGTCCCTTCGGCACCTGCTTGAAGCCGACGCGGCTGTAATAGGGCTCGTCGCCGACCAGCAGCACGATGGCGTGGCCCTTCGCTTTCGCGTCCTTGAGCGCGCGCTCCATCAACAACCGTCCGATGCCGCGGTCGCGGAACGGCGGCTCGACGGTGAGCGGGCCGAGCAGCAGTGCCGGTGTCTCGCCGATCAGGATCGGCAATTGCCGGACCGAGCCGACCAGCAGCGTGCCGATGCGGGCGGTGAACGACAATTCGAGCAGATGGTCGACGTGCTCGCGAATCCGATAGGCGCTGAGCACGAAACGGCCTGGACCGAAGGTGCGTTCATGCAGCCGCTCGATCGACTGGGCGTCGCCGGCGGCCTCGGGAAGGACGGTGAGTGAAAGGTCGGTCATGTCAATCGCGGGATAGCATTGGAACGCGGCGCGGTCCATTGGGCAGCGAAGCCGCTCAGGTCCATTTTTGGGTGCCGATCCGACAGGTTTCCGAGACCTCGGCTTGCTCGTGTCGAATGACAATGCTCAGGCGCAAGCACAGCCCGCCCTCACCGCCACGTCGCAATCAGGGGCCGGCCGTCGAGCACTTCCGCGATCCGCAGCCGCGTACCGGGCGTGGTCCCTTCGGGCAGCGCATTGATCGCGAAGAACCCGCATTCCACGATCTCGCGGTTGGGCGCAGGCAGCCGGTCCAGGCTGAATCGCCTGACCACGTAGACGGCGACATGGTCGCGGCGGGAGACGTGACTGTTGAGGAAGATGCCATGCAGCTCGGCTGCACCGGTGAGGTCGATATCGCCCTCCTCCTTGAGCTCGCGCCGCATCGCCTGTTCCAAGCTCTCGCCGTGGTCGACGCCGCCGCCGGGCAGGTACCAGCCGCTGACGTAGCTATGCCTGACCAGGAACACCCGGTTGTCGGCATCCAGCACCACGGCGCGGACGCCGAGCGTCATGCCGCGGACGATCAGGAAATAGGCGTGGAAGATTCGCCGCAGCAGCGGCTCGCATGCCCGTCGGATCCGATTCAGACGTTCTCCCATCAGGCTTCCTCGACGCCGCGGCCCAGGCTGCGCTTGCGCGTTCCTTGCGAGCTTGCCATTACAGCGGAGCAATAGCGAGGCAATCGCGCCCCATGACGCACAACAGGCTGGCTCCCTTCACGCTCGCCCATCTGTCCGATCCGCATCTCGCGCCCCTGCCGAAGCCGCGGCTGATCGAGCTCGCGGGCAAGCGCGCGTTCGGCTACGTCAACTGGACGCGCAACCGCCACAAGTACCAGCGCCGCGAGGTGCTCGACGCGCTGGTCGCCGACATGAAGGCGCAGGCGCCCGACCATATCGCGGTGACCGGCGACCTCGTCAACCTCGCGCTGGAGGCCGAGTTCGCGCCTGCCCGCGCCTGGCTCGACGATGTCGGTCCGCCCGACCGCGTCACAACTATTCCCGGCAATCACGACGCCTATGTCCGCGCCACCTCGCACCGCTTCGGCGAGACCTTTGCACCCTATCTTACGGGCGACGACGGCAGCATCGGTTTTCCCTCGGTGCGCCGGCGCGGGCCGCTCGCGCTGATCAGCCTGTCGACGGCGGTGCCGACGCTGCCGTTGATGGCAACGGGCACGCTCGGACGCGATCAGCTCGCCTCGCTCGAAGGAATCCTCGAACGGCTCGCGACCGAGGACGTCTTCCGCGTGCTGCTGGTGCATCATCCACTGAAATCCGACGCTCGTCAGAAGCGGATGACCGACGCAGCCGCGCTGCTGGCGCTGCTCAAGCGCCACGGCGTCGAGCTGATCCTGCACGGGCACGACCACGTTCATTCGACCGTGTGGGTCGAGGGTCCCAACGGCGACATTCCCGCCCTCGGCGTACCCTCGGCCTCCGCGCTTGCGCACGGACGCTATCCGGCGGCGGCGTATAATCTGTTGAGTATCGAGAAGGACAATGCCGGCTGGCGCTGCGAGCAGACGGTGCGAAGCCTTGGGGCGGGTTTTCAGGTCGGGCAGATCAAGCATGTGCGGTTGATTTAGACGCTGTCATTCCGGGGCATACGAAGCATGAACCCGGAATCTATCGGGCCGCAGCACGTGACGATGAATGGATTCCGGGTTCGCGCTTCGCGCGCCCCGGAATGACGGCGGAGGATGCTTCACCAGCTTCGCAAGGCCGCCACTACGGCAACCCCGAACAGCGCGGCCGCACCCAGCACGAAGCCGAACACGAACGGCCAGAAGCGCGAGCGTCGCGGTGGCGCGACGACCGGTGCCTGCGGTTCCGGAGGAACGACCATGGCACGCTCGCGCTCGACCATGCGGCGCGCGACATAATCGGTGACGGCCTCGACGATTGCCGCGGTGTCGTGCGATTCGGCGAGCACGATGCGGCCGAAACGGGTATCCTGCACGAAGCGGTACATCCGCTTGTCGCGCCCCATCACGATGTGGGCGACGACGTCGATCCAGAGCCTCGGCGTATCGCCCTGGCTGACGCCGCGGTCAAACAGGTCGATCTGATCAGGCACCTGCGCGAACAGGGGATCGAGCGCATCATTGAGGATCTCGAGCCGCGCCACCTCGGCGTCCCTGAGATCGACGACGACGCCGGTCCGGTCGGCGGCCTCGATCCGCGCACGCAGCAGCGCATCGCGCAGCCGCACCGGGCGCGGCTGGCCGGGATGGGTCCCGCTGGTCTCGGGCTCTGACATTGTCGGCCTCGTCCTCGACTTTCCGCCATTAACCTATCAGCAACCAAACCCTCCGCAAAGGCCTACAATTCCAGATACTTACGGCGCCCACACCCTTTCACCTGTGCCAAAAACAGACGATCCCACCCAGGCAGAGCCTGGATGGGACCGTCCGTCCTTGGACGTCTTCTTAAGTGAGGGCGATCAGGCCGAGACCCGCGCGGGCTCTTCCACGATCGAGAAGCGGACGCCGGCCTTGTGGCGGCTCTCTTCCGAGACTTCCTTCCAGCAGTCCTCGGCTTCCTTGCGGGTCTTGAACGGACCCTTGACCTGGGCGGAGCCTTCCACGAGCTTGTGGAAGTTCATCGACCCGAACTCGCCGCCGATCACCCAGAAATTGCTGCCTTTGGTCATTGTCAGTCTCCTGTCGAATGGCGTGATGCGTTAGCCGAACTGGTTCATCGTGTTGTGGGCACCGCCCGCCTTCAGGGCGGCTTCACCCGCGAAGTACTCCTTGTGGTCGTCGCCGATGTCGGAGCCGGCCATGTTCTGGTGCTTCACGCAGGCGATGCCCTGACGGATCTCGGCGCGCTGGACGTTCTTGACGTAGCCCAGCATGCCCTGTTCGCCGAAATACTCGCGAGCGAGATTGTCGGTGGAGAGCGCCGCCGTGTGATAGGTCGGCAACGTGATCAGGTGGTGGAAGATGCCGGCGCGCTTGGCCGAATCCGCCTGGAAGGTACGGATGCGCTCGTCGGCTTCCTGCGCCAGCGGCGTCTCGTCGTACTCCGCCTTCATCAGCTCGGCACGGTTGTACTTGCTGACGTCCTTGCCGGCGTCCTTCCAGGCGTCATAGACCTGCCAGCGGAAGTTGAGGGTCCAGTTGAAGGACGGCGAGTTGTTGTAGGCGAGCTTGGCGTTCGGCACGACCTTGCGGATGCGGTCGACCATGCTGGCGATCTGCTCGATATGCGGCTTCTCGGTCTCGATCCAGAGCAGGTCGGCGCCGTTCTGCAGCGAGGTGATGCAGTCGAGCACGCAGCGGTCCGCGCCGGTGCCGGGGCGGAACTGGTAGAGGTTCGACGGCAGCCGCTTCGGACGCATCATCTTGCCGTTGCGGTTGATGATGACGTCACCGTTGCGGGCGTTCTCCGCCGTCACTTCCTCGCAATCCAGGAAGCTGTTGTACTGGTCGCCGATATCACCGGGCTTGTGGCTGACGGCGATCTGCTGCGTCAGGCCGGCACCGAGCGAGTCGGTGCGGGTCACGATGATGCCGTCTTCAACGCCGAGCTCGAGGAAGGCATGGCGGCAGGCGCGGATCTTCGCGAGGAAGACCTCGTGCGGCACGGTGACCTTGCCGTCCTGGTGACCGCACTGCTTCTCGTCCGAGACCTGGTTCTCGATCTGCAGGGCGCAGGCGCCCGCCTCGATCATCTTCTTGGCGAGCAGATAGGTCGCTTCCGCGTTGCCGAAGCCGGCATCGATGTCGGCGATGACGGGGACGACATGGGTCTGGAAGTTGTCGATCTTCGCGATCAGCTCCTGCTCGCGGGTCTTGTCGCCTTCCTTGCGCGCCTTGTCGAGCAGCCGGAAGATGTCGTTGAGCTCACGGGAGTCCGCCTGACGCAGGAAGGTGTAGAGCTCCTCGATCAGCGCCGGCACCGAGGTCTTCTCGTGCATCGACTGGTCGGGCAGCGGGCCGAACTCGGAGCGCAGCGCCGCGATCATCCAGCCCGAGAGGTACAGATAGGTGCGATCGGTCTTGCCGCCGAAGTGCTTCTTGACCGAGATCAGCTTCTGCTGGGCGATGAAGCCGTGCCAGCAGCCCAGCGACTGGGTGTACTTGGTCGGATCCTTGTCATAGGCCGCCATGTCGGCCCGCATCAGCGCCGCGGTGTAGCGGGCGACGTCGAGGCCGGTCTTGAAGCGGTTCTGCAGGCGCATGCGGGCGACGGCCTCGGCCGACACGCCGTTCCAGGTCGGCTGGGTCTCGAGAAGCGCCTGGGCCGCCTTGACCTCGTCCTGATACGAGGACGGGCCCTGGAGGGTGCTGATGCCGCGCGGCTGGTAGTTCATGTGCCTGATTCCTTTCGCTGACGATGGCGATGGCAGCCATCGACATTCTTGACACTGCATTGCGAGATGCGTGTCAGGAGCTAAACGCGAAAACGGAAACTTCGTATAGATGGCTTGTTTTTTATTGGTGATGTCATGTAACATCAGAACATGTAATAGATGTTATTTTGTAAAGTTTGTAAATAATAGGTCAGCAAGACTGTCCTGATGGAGATCGAAAGACATGGCCGCCGAAACCGACCTTTTCTCCCTCTCCCCGTTCTTACGGGGAGAGGGTCGGGGTGAGGGGCTCTCTCCTCGACTTCGGCACTCACCTCCCCTGCGGAGGCTCCCCCTCACCCGCCACGCTTCGCGTGTCGGCCTCTCCCCGCAAGCGGGGAGAGGCAAAGAGAGGAGCCGCTGATGGCCGCCGAGTCCGGGAAGAAACTGTTCGTCGGCCCGCGTTTCCGGAGAATCCGGCAGCAATTGGGGCTGTCGCAGACCCAGATCGCCGAAGGGCTCGGAATCTCGCCGAGCTATGTCAACCTGATCGAGCGCAACCAGCGCCCGGTGACGGCGCAGATCCTGCTGCGGCTGGCCGAGACCTATGACCTCGATCTGCGCGATCTCGCCACGGCCGACGAGGACCGCTTCTTCGCCGAGCTCAACGAGATCTTCTCCGATCCCCTGTTCCGCCAGATCGACGTGCCCAAGCAGGAGCTGCGCGATCTCGCCGAGCTCTGCCCCGGCGTTACCCATGCGCTGCAGCGGCTCTACGCGGCCTATGCCGAGGCGCGCCAGGGCGAGACGATGGCCGCGGCCCAGATGGCCGACCGCGACGTCGGCACGCGCTATGAGGCCAATCCGGTCGAGCGCGTGCGCGAGCTGATCGAGGCCAATCGCAACTATTTTCCGGAGCTGGAGCAGGCCGCGGAGAATCTCCGCGACGAGCTGAACGTGCCGGCCGAAGGGCTCTATGCGGCGCTGGCCGCGCGGCTGCGGGAAAAGCATTCGATCCAGACCCGCATCATGCCTGTCGACGTGATGCGCGAGACGCTCCGGCGTTTCGATCGCCACCGCCGCCAATTGCTGATCTCGGAGCTGGTCGACCCGCCGGGCCGCGCCTTCCAGCTCGCCTTCCAGCTTGGCTTGGGCGAATGCGCGCAAGCCCTGGAGAGCATCATCGGCCGTGCCGGACCGCTCGACGATACGCCGCGCCGCCTGTTCCGCATCACGCTCGGCAATTACTTTGCAGCGGCGGTGATGATGCCCTATCCCTCTTTTCTCGCCGCGGCCGAAGCGCTCAATTACGACATCCACGTGCTGGCGCAGCGCTTCAATTCCGGGTTCGAGCAGGTCTGCCATCGCCTCACCACCCTGCAGCGGCCGAACGCGCGCGGCATTCCGTTCTTCCTGCTGCGCGTCGACAATGCCGGCAACGTCTCCAAGCGCTTCTCCTCCGGCACGTTCCCGTTCTCGAAGTTCGGCGGCACCTGCCCGCTGTGGAACGTGCATTCGACCTTCGACACGCCGGACCGCCTGCTCAAGCAGGTGATCGAGCTGTCCGACGGAACGCGCTATTTCTCGATCGCACAGATGGTGCGCCGCCCGGTCGCGCCGCACCCGCTGCCGCAACCGCGCTTCGCCATCGGCCTCGGCTGCGAGATCCGTCACGCCGCGCGCCTGACCTATGCTGCCGGCATGGACCTCGAGAAGGCCGAAGGCACGCCGATCGGCGTTAATTGCCGCCTGTGCGAGCGCGAAAACTGCGCCCAGCGCGCCGAGCCGCCGATCACGCGCACGCTGATCCTGGACGAGACGACGAGAAGGGTGTCGAGCTTCGCGTTCTCGAATGCGCGGGAGTTGTGACGTTTGACGGAAGGCACATGCCACTCGTTCCGCTGTCATGCTCCGCGAAAGCGGGGCATCCAGTACGCCGCGGCCTATCGGCTCCATCACTGCCGCCACGGAGTACTGGATCGCCCGGTCAAGCCGGGCGATGACAGTTGAATGCGTGGCGACAGCCAGCGCCTCACGCCAGCGTATGCACGATCACCGGCCCCGCCACGGCGCGCGCGTCGCCGGCCAGCAGCGGGCCCAGATTCTTCTCGATCCAGGCAATGGCGCGTCGGTTCGCCTCCTCGGCCTGCTCGAACTTGTCGAAGATCGAGATCGCAGTGACGGTGTCGTCGCCGGCATAGACGACGTAGTAGGCGCGAAAACCGTCGACGTCGCTGATGATCGGAACGGCGCCGTCCTTGATGCGACGCGCCAACTCCTCCGCGCTCCCGCTCTTCGCCTTGGCCTGACGGATGGCGGCATACATGGCGTCCTCCCTTGTGGGCCCGGTGCCCGGAGAGGATGTTACGCCGAAGCGCGCCGCCGATCCATGCTTGGTTAACCCGGCCCTAATCCGCGCGCACGATCTGCAACCAGCGGTTAAGCACGCCTCAACGTCGGCGCCTTAGTCTTGCCCCACTCACTTTTCGCAAACAACGGTGGCCTATTCTGCCGGGCGAAGTGACATCAGGGGGTTTTCATCATGCGCATTGCGTTGCTGCTGACCGCAACCATCGTCGGCGCGCTCTTCGCCAGTCCATCCGGTGCCGGATCGCTCGATGCCGACGCGGCGCAGCCGCTGCCGCCGGGCTTCCAGAGCTATCGCGGCTACATGTTCGACCTCTCGGAGAATTCCGAGCGCAAGGACGTCGACAAGCTCACCGACAATCTGAAGCAGCAGATCGACCTCGTCGAAGGCGCCGGCCTGTCGCCGCGCGTGTTGCGCTTCTTCCATACCGTGCCGATCGTCGCGAGCGAGCTGGCCTGCCTCGACGAAGGCGCCGCGACCGCGTGCTACGGCCGGGTCACGCCGGACATCCGCCGCACCGCGCCGCGAACCCTCACGGTGTGGGATCCGGACAAGCAGCGCTGGACCAATCCGAACGCCGTCGACCTCGCGGTCGATTCGGGGCTCGGCGTGATCATGCTGCGCCCGGACATGATGCGCTACGAAAAGGAGGCCGTGCTGCTGCACGAGCTGCTGCACGCCTATCATGCGCGGCTGCTGCCGGACGGCTATGCCAACAAGGGCGTGATCGCCTATTACGCCCTTGCCAAGTCCAAGGATCTGTTGCCCAAGGACAGCTATGCGATGAAGAATCCCATGGAGTTCTTTGCGGTGACCGCCAGCATCTTCCTGGCCGGAAAGAGCGAATTCCACGACCCGAAGTCGCGCGAGACGCTCAAGGAGAAGATGCCGGACTATTACAAATACCTGGTCGGCGTGTTCGGATTCGACCCCGAGCCGGCGGCGGCGAACGGTCCGGTTGCCTCGCTGAAGTGAGGCGCCTCGCCGAGACGTTCAAAGAGCCGCGCGACATGCGCGGCTTTTTCAGTTTTGGCCCGCTGGAAGCTGCGGATGACGTACAGCCGGGAATTGCCAAGGCGGGGTCCGATCTGCATAGTCCGGCCCGCATCGATAGCGTTTTTTCGAAGGGGATAAGAGAACATGGCGGACGCCGACCTGGATGTCGTGATCCGGCAACTGGCCAGACAGCTGCATACGGGCCTGATGACCCGCGCCAAGGAGCGGCGGGATCGCTTCAACGGCCTGGCGGCCAAGGCCAAGAGCAAGGAGACCGCCGACCGCTTCAAGATGATGGCCAAGGCCACCCTTGAGCAGGCCACCGCCGCCGCCAAGCGCCTCCAGATGTCCGCCGACAACGTCGCCGACAGCTACGCGCGGTCGATGCGGATTGCCGCCAGCACGCCGGTTGCGGTGAAGGTGGCGAAAACGGCGAAGGAAAAGCCGGAGAAGAAGGCCGCGAAGAAAGCCAAAGCGAAGAAGACGAAGTAGCCGTTGCTCGTCCCGGCTCCCGCTGCTCGTCGTCCGGAAGAACTCGTCCGGTTTGTCGGGTCATCTCCGGCGTAATCGGCTCGCGGGCCTCCACCGCAGCAATGTTCGCGTACGATCTTGCCATCCGGACGACGTGCTCTCGAAGTGCGATAGGGTCGGCCAAGACGTGCGAAGCGGCGGCCCCATCCCCCGGGGCTGGCACACGTGCGCTAATACGTGGTCGATTCCTCATCCGTCACATGTAGCGCCTCACACTTTCGAGAAACCGTTGTTTCTCGCCCGGCGCGTAGCCTTGGGACGCTCCATAGTACGGTTCATAGAACTGATTGTACGGTGAGGCCCGGTAGTGGACCGGCGGCCGTGGTGGCACGAAGGTTTGACGGTGCTGACGCCGTTTGTTTCCTCTGGCCGCCGCACTAACGTAGTAGGGATTGAGGACGCACATCTGACCGTTCGCCGACGCCCTGCATTGGTCCATCGTCATGTAGTTGCATCGGTAGTATGGGGTCGTTCCGTAAGAAACGACGTTCAGGCAAACCGGAAAAGCCGGGTCGTATCTTTGGGCCCGGGCGTGCCCCGCTGTCAGGGCGAGACTCAAGGTCAAGATCGTTAAAGCCCATTTCCGCATTGGAACCTCCTCCTAGTCCGCACGACACCGGTGCACTCTGGCCGCGGTCGGCGTTGATCCAAATCAATTCCGGGAGATTGGTTCGAAAGCGCGCCGTGAGTTGGCCGCGACATTATTGATCGGCGGCCGTATCAGTCACAATTCTACGGCGAGCCACCTCTCTCAGACACGGAGCGGGAAGGTGCGGGCGGCGACCGCTGCTCCAGACCCGTCACCTTCTCGACGCGGCAATCGGTGCCGGCTCGGCGCTCGCGAGTTCGGCGAGCTTGGCGCGCGCGGCTTCGCGCGCGCGACTGTCCTTCCCGGGGGGCAGCGCCAGCGCCGCCTCGAAATCGGCGCGCGCGTCATCGGCCTGGCCACGGGCGAGGAACGCCAGGCCACGGTCGAGACGGGCCTCGGCATCCCTGGGATCGAGGCGGACCGCCGTGTTGTAGCTCAGGATGGCGCGATCGAGATCGCCGGTGGCGGCGAGCGCGAGACCGCGCTGGTGATAGGGCGCAGCGACCTTGGGATCATGCGCGATCGCCTCGTCATAATCGGCGATGGCGAGCTCGAAGTCGCCGTTCAGGCGGCGCGCGAGCGCACGGTCGCGATAGAGCGCAGCGCGGTTGGGATTGAGGTGAAGGGCTTCGTTGAAATCGGCGATCGCCCGCCTGAAGTCGCCACGGCGCAGCGCGATCCGTCCGCGCCCTTCATAGGCAAAGGCGATCAGCGAGCCGCGCAGCGGCGAGAAGCCGATCACGGCCGAGCAGATGTCGGGATCGTCCTCGTCACCGCAATTGACGACCATGTGCGTGGACAGTCCGACGAGCACAGCCAGGACGATCAGCAATGGCACGGCAGTTCTGGTCATCTTCGACGGCGGCCGACACTGGGCCGGCCACGCATCCCCTTTCGAAGAAAGCATCATCCGTGCGTGTTAGCACCGGCTCTGGCGATCCTGTGTGCGCCAGGTCACAAAGCCGGTCTCGAATTCTGGCCGGTTCCGTCAGCCCCAAGGACCAGGAGAAGGGCGGCGCGGGGATGAGCGCCCCCACGGGCTGCGAGCGGGATAATTCTCGTTGGCGCCGACCGACGGCGCGGCCCGCGTGCCAAGCTCGGCCGCCAGCTGCTGAAGCGCGGCGATGCGGTTCTGCGTCGACGGATGGGTGGCGAACAGATTGTCCACGCCATGGCCCGACAGCGGATTGATGATGAACATGTGCGCGGTCGCGGGGTTCCGCTCGGCCTCGTAGTTCGGGACCTGGTGCGCGGCGCCCTCGATCTTCACCAGCGCGGAGGCCAGCCACATCGGTTGTCCCGCGATGCGCGCGCCGAGATTGTCCGCGGCGTATTCACGCGTGCGGCTGATCGCCATCTGCACCAGCATGGCGCCGAGCGGGGCCAGGATCATCATCAGGATCGAGCCGACGACGCCGAGACCATTGTTGTTGTCGCGATTGCCGCCGAAGAACATGCCGAACTGCGCCAGCATCGAGATCGCGCCGGCGATGGTCGCGGTGATCGTCATCAGCAGCGTGTCGTGATTCTTGATATGGGCGAGCTCGTGCGCGATCACGCCGGCGAGCTCCTCGCGGCTGAGCTGGCGCATCAGGCCGGTGGTAACGGCGACCGCGGCATTTTCCGGGTTGCGGCCGGTCGCAAACGCGTTGGGCTGCGGCTCATCCATCAGGAAGACCCGCGGCATCGGCAGGCCCGCACGGCCGGCAAGCTCGGCGACGAGCCCGACCAGCTCCGGCGCGCTCGAACGGTCGACCTCATGGGCGCCGTACATCGAGAGCACCATGCGGTCGGAGTTCCAATAGGTGAAGAGATTGGTCGCGGCGGCAATGACGAGCGCGATCATGGCGCCCGAGGCGCCGCCGATCAGATAGCCCACGCCCATGAACAGGGCGGTCAGGCCTGCGAGCAGCATTGCGGTACGAAAATAGTTCATGGCCGTCTCCCGAGACCGGCCGCGGGCGAACCTCCGGCCGGCGTCCACGAGGTATGAATGCGGTGGGAGACCGCAAGGTTCGTGCGTCGCCCCGCCGCACACCTCTGGCGAAGGGCCAGTCTTTCGGCCCTCGCTAAAGCTTGACGGGGATTTGCGCGAAAACATGCGCGGAAGCTTAGCAACCTGGAAAGCGCAATTTCGGATTGAGCCATAGTACCCCGGCACGCAGCACGGTTCCGGCGCATTGACCCCCTCTCGTCGGCATTCCGTCCGCAAGGTGACCATTATGATGGACCGCTCGCGCGCCGCCTCCGTCGATCCCGCACCTGCCCCCTCCCTTGGCCAGACGGCTGATGCGAAAGGCTTGCAGGAGGCGTTGCACGAGCAGCTGTTCGCCAATGACGAGCCCAGCCATGCGCCGGACGGGCAGACGGCGCCGGAATCCGGACGTCGCTGGTCGTATCTGCGGCGCGGTGCCAAGATCGCCATCGGGCTCGCCATCGTCGCCGTGTTCGGCTGGCTGCCGCTGCGCGCGATCTGGGAGAATTCGAGCGTCGAGGCGGTGCTGAATTCCCGCCTCGTCACCTTGCGCACACCCATCGGTGGGCGCGTCGCGGCCGCCCAGCGCCTCACCGACCAGACCGAGTTGGATGCCGGAACCGTCGTCCTGCGCGTCGTCAACTCGCGCGGCGATCGCACCCTGCTCGACAATCTCCGGCGGCAGAAATCGCGCCTGGAGAACGAGCGGCCGAGTCTTGCCGCCAAGCTTGTCTCGGCGCAGGCCGCGCAAAAAGACCTGGCGCGGCAGGCTGCGCAATTCCGCGACGGACGCGTGCTCCAGCTCGAGGCCCGCATCGCCGAGATCCAGACCTCGATCGAGGCGGCGGCGGCGCGGCGCGAGGAGGCCAGCGCCGCCGTCGAACGGGCCTCGTCGCTGGCCAAATCCGGCAATGTCTCGACCGTCGAGCTGTCACGGCTGACGCGCGAGCTCTCCGTGTCGCAGCAGACCGAGCTCGGCGCGCGCAAGCGGCTGGATGCCGCCAGGGTCGAGCTCGCCGCGGCGCAGAACGGCTCGTTCCTCGGCGACAGCTATAACGACCGGCCGAGTTCGGTGCAGCGCGAAGAGGAGATGCGTCAGCGCGCCGGCGACCTCGAAGCCGATCTCGCCCGCACCGACACCGACATCGCCTGGCTTGCCAACGAGATCATCGTCGAGGAGGTCCGCTTCGCCGATCTGTCCGAAGCCAACATCACGACACCCGTCGCGGGGCGCGTCTGGGAGA
This sequence comes from Bradyrhizobium sp. LVM 105, assembly GCF_003957705.1. NCBI lineage: Bacteria > Pseudomonadati > Pseudomonadota > Alphaproteobacteria > Hyphomicrobiales > Nitrobacteraceae > Bradyrhizobium > Bradyrhizobium sp. LVM 105. The sequence continues at coordinate 131,055 of NZ_QZMV01000013.1, forward strand.
TGATGACCTCGCCCGGCGAGGACGTACAGGCCGGCCAGCCCCTGCTCAAGGTGCTCGATTGCAGCGGCACCGTCATCACCGCCAACGTCACCGAGGCCGTCTACAACCGCCTGCAGCTCGGCGATCGCGCGACCTTCGAGCCGAATGACGGCGGCAAGCCGATCTCCGGGACCGTGGTCAATCTGACAGGCGCCGCCGGCGCACCCGCCAATCTCGCCATCAATCCGGATGCGCTGAGCAAGGAGCCCTATCGGGTGACCGTGGCATCGCGCGATGCCGCGGCCCGCGCCTGCACCGTGGGACGCACCGGCCGCGTCGTATTTGCCCGGCACGAGACAGCGCCGTGGTGATGGCGCTGACGCCCGGCCTGATAGCGCTCGGCGCCTTCATGGCGATCGTGCCGCTGCTCAGGCGCGACAGCACGATGGCGCGCTCGTTCCTGACCATCATGTCGGTGGCCCTGCTGCTGCGTTATCTCTATTGGCGTGTCACGTCGACGCTCCCGCCGCCGCAGCTGACCCTCGATGCCATGGTCGGCTACCCGTTCCTGCTGCTGGAAGCGGCCTCGCTCGTCGGGGTCGCGTTGTCGCTGCTGTTCCTGAGCCGGACGCTCGACCGCACCGGCGCAGCGAGAGTCGACGGCCGTGCCACCGATCCGCGTGCGCCGTTGATCGACGTCTTCATCTGCACCTACAACGAGGAACGGTCGATTCTGGAGCGCACCATCATCGGCGCGACCGGCATGGCCTACGGCCACTACCGCGTCTGGGTCCTGGACGACGGACGGCGGCCCTGGCTGCGGCGCCTTTCGGGCGAGCTCGGCTGCCATTATCTCACGCGGCCCGACAACCTCCACGCCAAGGCCGGCAACATCAACCATGCACTCAGGCATGTCGGCGCGCTGTCGGAGCGGCCGGAATTCGTCGCCATTCTCGATGCGGACTTCGTGCCGCGGCCCGATTTCCTTGCGCGTACCACCTCGCTCATGGACGACGAGTCGATCGGCGTGGTGCAGACGCCGCAGCACTTCATCAATCCAGATCCGATCCAGACAAACCTTGCCGCGACCGATGTCTGGCCCGACGAGCAGCGCTTCTTCTTCGACATCCTGCTGCCGGCCAAGGACGCCTGGGGCGTCGCGTTTTGCTGCGGCACCTCGTCTCTCATTCGCTATGCCGGGCTGATGCAGATCGGCGGATTTCCGACCGACTCGGTGACCGAGGACTACCTGGTCACGCTGCGCCTCAAGGAATGCGGCCTCAACACGATCTATCTCAACGAGCGCCTGACGATCGGGCTCGCGCCGGAGGGGCTGAAGGAATACATCACCCAGCGCGCCCGCTGGTGCCTCGGCTTGATGCAGATCGTGCGCGGTCGCAGCGGACCGTTGTCGCGAGACTCGAAGCTGTCCTTCATCGACCGGCTCTCGCTGACCGACGCCTTCATGAGCTGGTCGGCGGTGTACGCGTCGAAGGTGGCGGGCCTCGTCGTGCCCTGGTTGTTCCTGCTGTTCGGCATCAAGGCGGTTCAGGCCGACCTCACCGAGCTGTTGCGCTTCTTTCTGCCCTTCTATGTCTGGCATAGTCTCAGCATGGCCTGGCTGTCGCGCGGCCGCTCGCTCGCGATGATGACGGACGTCTCGCAGCTCATCGCGGCGCCTGCGGTGCTCCAGGCGGTGGCGGCCGGCCTGTTGAATCCGACAGGACACAAGTTCAAGGTCACCGCGAAAGGCGGCGACCGCAACAGGCGATTCGTCGAATGGCCCCTGCTGCGGCTCTATGGCGGCGCGCTCGTCATCACGCTCGCAGCCATCGCCTATGCCTTCATCCTGCACCTGCGCGGCGAGAACATCGCCTATGGCGGACTGGCCCTGGCCTGGAGCCTCTACAACGCGGTCATCCTCACCGTGGTCTGCTTCGTCTGCATCGAGCAGCCGCGCAAGCGAAAGGCGGAGCGGTTCAGCCGCAATGAGACCGTCCTGCTGCGCCACGACGGCAGGTCGCATCTCGCGCGGCTCGCCGACATCTCCATCACGGGCGCGCGCCTGATCGACCCCGATCCGCCGGCGCCGGGCAGCACAATCGAATGCCGGATCTACGGCCGCCCGATCGCGGCCATCGTGGTGCGGCGGACCGCGGACGGATTCGCCGTGCGGTTCGAGGAAGGCATGGACACGCGCGTGCACGCGATCAGGGCATTCTATGCCGGCGAGTATGTTCGCGCCTTTCAGGGAGTGAGGGCGCTCCCGGTCGGGAAAGCGCTGCTGATGCGGCTGTTCGGCTAGGCCGATGCAGCATCACCCGCATTCCCTCTGCTGGCGGAGCATCGAAAGGATGGCTTGAGGCCGTCACTTCACCTAAACTTCGGGCGAATCCACGCCCGTCCTTTCCCCGCCGGAACTCCCATGGTCCAGACCCGATTTCTGATCGCGGCCGTCACGCTTGTCGCGTGCACCGCCACCGCTTCCGCCCAGATGCTTCCACCTCCCGCCAGGCCCGCAGCGCCCAAGGCCCCCTCGCCGCGCGCCGCCTCGTGCCACAATGGCGCGAGCTTCGATCGCTTCCTGGCCGAGGTGAAGCAACAGGCGGTGGCGGCCGGCGTGTCGCAGCGGACGATCGCGGAAGCTTCGCCCTACCTCGTCTACGACCAGGGCATCGTCAACCGCGACCGCGGCCAGCGCGTGTTCGGCCAGCTCTTCACCGAATTCGCCGGCCGCATGGCCGCGCCCTATCGCATGCAGAACGGCCAGCAGCACACCAAGCAATACGCGCCTGCGTTCGCGCGCGCGGAGAAGGAATATGGCGTGCCGCCGGCGGTAATCGCCGCGTTCTGGGGGCTGGAGAGCGACTTCGGCGCCAACATGGGCAATCTGCCGACGCTGAAATCGCTGGTGTCGCTCGCCTATGACTGCCGCCGCTCCGAGATGTTCGTGGGCGAGACCATCGCCGCACTGAAGATCATCGACCGCGGCGATCTGCATCCCGACGAGATGATCGGCTCCTGGGCCGGCGAGCTCGGGCAGACCCAGTTCCTGCCCGTGCATTACGTCAACTACGCCGTCGACTATGATGGCGACGGTCGACGCGATCTGTTGCGGTCGCCAGCCGACGTGATCGGTTCGACCGCGAACTACATCGCCAACGGCTTGAAGTGGCGGCGCGGCGAGCCGTGGCTGGAGGAGATCAGGGTGCCGCCAAACCTGCCGTGGGAGAAGACCGATCTCACGGTGCGGGAGCCGCGCTCGACCTGGGCGCAGCTGGGGGTGACCTATCCCGACGGACGGCCGCTGCCGAATGACAATCTTGCGGCTTCCGTGCTGCTGCCGATGGGCCGCTTTGGTCCCGCCTTCCTCGCCTATCCGAATTTCGCGGCCTACACCGAATGGAACAACTCGCTGATCTATTCGACCACCGCCGGCTATCTCGCCTCGCGCATCGCCGGCGCCGCGCCGATGCGCAAGCCCTCCACGCCGGTCGCGCAGCTGCCGTTCAACGAGCTGAAGGAATTGCAGCAACTGCTGGTGCGTGCCGGATACAATGTCGGCAAGGTCGACGGCGTGCTCGGCCAGCAGAGCCGCACTGCCGTGAAGGCGATGCAGATCAAGTACGGCCTGCCGGCCGATTCCTGGCCGACCGCCGAGCTGCTCGCCCGCATGCGCGGCAGCACGGCGCAGGCGCCCCAGGCGACGATCCGCTAAACCCTCCTCTGTCATGCCCCGGCTTGACCGGGGCATCCAGTACGCCGCGGCCTATCGGTTCAACCAAAACTGTCTCGGCGTACTGGATCGCCCGGTCAAGCCGGGCGATGACAGCGAGGATGACGCCGTAGAGAACTTTCGCATCGCACAAGCCGCTTTCGCGATTGAAGTTTTCCACGAGGCTCCCATGTGAGTGGCTCAGGTTTTCTCCTGAGATTTCCCATTCACAAGCGAGCATCACATGTCCTTCTACGACGCGGTCGTCCCCGCCTATTTGCAAATGCTGAACAGCGTAACCGGGCTGCTGACCAAAGCCGAGGCGCATTGCGCGGCCAAGAAGATCGATCCCAGCGTCCTGCTCGGCTCGCGCCTCTTTCCGGACATGCTGCCGCTGTCGAAGCAGGTCCAGCTCGTCAGCGATTTCGCCGCCAAGGGCTGTGCCCGGCTGACCCATAGCGAGGTCCCCTCAACGCCCGACACCGAGACGAGCTTTGCGGAGTTGAAGCAGCGGCTGGCGAGGACGATCGACTACGTGAAGTCGTTCAAGCCCGAGCAATTTGAGGGCGCCGATGCCAAGGACGTCACCTTCCCGACCGGCCCCGACAAGACCACGACCTTGAAGGGCCAGCAATTCCTCAGCGCGTTCTCGCTGCCGAACTTCTATTTCCACTGCGCGACCGCCCACGGCATCCTGCGTCACAACGGCGTCGAGATCGGCAAGCGCGATTTCATGGGCTTGAGCTGACTTGCCAATCGCAAGCGGCAGTCGAAGTCTGCTGCCGCGGCCGGAATTGCACATGAATTATGCTACGCGGGACTTGCCGCGTAGCTCGCCTGCACTTTCCGTATGGCTCGTCTCTTGCGCATGATGCCGCGATGCACAAGTGTTCCTGACCTTTCACTGTCTGGAACATCCCAAATGAGCCGTTCGACCAAATTGTTTGAGACCTACAAGCTCGGCCCGATCACGCTTGCGAACCGTTTCGTGATGGCGCCGCTGACGCGCAACCGCGCCGTTCCCGGCACGTTCGTCCCCGGCGCGCTCGCCGCCGAATATTACAGCCAGCGCGCCTCCGCCGGCCTTCTGATCACCGAAGCAAGCCAGGTTTCGCAACAAGGGCAAGGCTACCAGGACACTCCCGGTATCTACAGCAAGGACCAGGTCGCCGGCTGGCGCAAGGTCACCGACAAGGTGCATGAGCGCGGCGGCAAGATCTTCATCCAGCTCTGGCATGTCGGCCGCATCTCGCACGTCGATCTGCAGGAAGGTGGCGCAGCGCCGGTGGCGCCGAGCGCGATCCGCGCCAAGGGCAAGACCTTCGTGAACGGCGGCTTCGCCGACGTCTCCGAGCCGCGCGCACTCGAGCTTTCCGAGATTCCAGGCATCATCGACGATTTCAAGCGCGCCACGAAGAATGCGCTCGAAGCGGGCTTCGACGGCGTCGAGATTCACGGCGCCAATGGCTACCTGCTCGACCAGTTCGCCAAGGACGGCGCCAATAAGCGCAGCGATGCCTATGGCGGCTCGATCGAGAACCGCGCGCGGTTGATGCTGGAAGTGTCCAAGGCCGTCGCCGCCGAGGCCGGCGCGGACCGCACCGGCATCCGCATCTCGCCAGTGACGCCGGCCAACGACATCTCCGACAGCAACCCGCAGCCGCTGTTCGATCACATCGTCGACGGGCTCAGCGCGCTCAAGCTGGTCTATCTTCACGTCGTCGAGGGCGCCACCGGCGGGCCGCGCGACATTGCGCCGTTCGACTATGCGTCCTTGCGCAAGCGCTTCTCCGGCGCCTACGTCGCCAACAACGGCTATGATTTCGAGCTTGCCACCAAGGTGCTGGACGCGAACGCGGCCGATCTCATCGCCTTCGGCAAGCCGTTCATCTCCAACCCCGACCTCGTCGAACGGCTGAAGCAGGGCGCGCCTCTGAACGACTGGGACAAGAACACCTTCTACGGCGGCGGCGCCAAGGGCTACACGGACTACCCGACGCTGGCGGCCGAGCCGGCGGAGTGAGGGACCATCCACCCACGACGCTGTCATGCTCCGCGAAAGCGGGGCATCCAGTACGCCGCGGCCCCTCGTTCAATCACGACCGCCTCTGGAATACTGGATTGCCCGCCTTCGCGGGCAATGACACCGGGTATGTGGGACGCGCGTCCCCACAAGCTCGTCACCACAAGCACAAAACAAAAAGGCCGGGATCGCTCCCGGCCTTTCATCGTGATGATGCGCTCTGCGCGAGGTTTACTTCGCTTCCGCGCGCTTCGGGGGCTGCGCCGGCCACGACTTGATCAGGGTGTCGTAGTCCACCGTCTCGCCCTTCGGCTTCTCGTTGGCGAGCTTGCGCTGGGGCGCGATGGTGCCGTCCTTCTCGGCCTTCGCGAACCAGTATTCCGGCTTCTCCTTCTTGTGCAGCTTCGGACCGCAGGCGCCCTGCACGCCGGACTTCTCGAGGCGCTCCATGACGGAGTCCTGAGCGGCCGCGAGGGCATCCATCGCCTGTTGCGGCGTCTTCGCACCGGACGACGCATCGCCGATGTTCTGCCACCACAGCTGCGCGAGCTTCGGATAGTCGGGCACGTTGTTGCCGGTCGGGGTCCACTGCACGCGGGCGGGCGAGCGGTAGAACTCGACCAGGCCGCCGAGCTTCGGCGCACGTTCCGTGAACGACTTGTCCCAGATGTCGGATTCACGGACGAAGGTGAGACCGACATGGCTCTTCTTCAGCGACACCGACTTGGAGACGATGAACTGGAGATACAGCCACGCTGCCTTGCGACGATCCGGCGGGGTGGACTTCAGCAGCGTGAGCGATCCGGCGTCCTGATAGCCGAGCTTCATGCCTTCCTTCCAGTACGAGCCGTGCGGCGACGGAGCCATACGCCATTTCGGCGTACCGTCCGCGTTCATCACGGCGATGCCCGGCTTCACCATGTCGGCGGTGAAGGCGGTGTACCAGAACATCTGCTGGGCGATGTTGCCCTGCGCCGGCACGGGGCCGGACTCGGAGAACGTCATGCCCTGGGCCTGCGGCGGAGCATACTTCTTCATCCACTCGAGGTATTTGGTGATCGAGTAGACCGCGGCCGGTCCATTGGTGTCGCCGCCGCGTTCGACCGAGGAGCCGACGGGGCGGCAGCCTTCCATGCGGATGCCCCATTCGTCGACCGGCAGACCGTTCGGAATGCCCTTGTCGCCATTGCCGGCCATCGACAGCCAGGCGTCGGTGAAGCGCCAGCCGAGCGAGGGGTCTTTCTTGCCATAGTCCATATGGCCATAGACCTTGACGCCGTTGATCTCCTTGATGTCGTTGGTGAAGAACTCGGCGATGTCCTCATAGGCGGACCAGTTCACGGGCACGCCGAGCTCGTAGCCATACTTGGCCTTGAACTTGGCCTTGAAGTCGGGGTTAGTGAACCAGTCGTAGCGGAACCAGTAGAGGTTGGCGAACTGCTGGTCGGGCAGCTGATAGAGCTTGCCGTCCGGCCCGGTGCCGAACGACTTGCCGATGAAGTCGTTGACGTCGAGCATGGGGTCGGTGACGTCCTTGCCCTCACCGGTCATGTAGTCCGACAGCGCGATGGTCTGGCCGTAGCGGAAGTGGGTACCGATCAGGTCGGAATCGTTGATCCAGCCGTCATAGACGTTCTTCCCGGACTGCATCTGGGTCTGCAGCTTCTCGACGACGTCACCTTCCTGGATGAGGTCGTGCTTGAGCTTGATGCCGGTCAGCTCGGAGAACGCCTTGGCGAGCGTCTGCGCCTCGTATTCGTGGGTCGTGATGGTCTCGGAGACGACGTTGATCTCCATGCCCTTGAAGGGCTCGGCGGCCTTGGCGAACCACTCCAGCTCCTTCTTCTGGTCCTCCTTCGACAGCGTCGAGGGCTGGAACTCGGCGATCCACTTCTGGATCGTGGCCTCGTCGGCGGCGCGAACCGGAGCCGAGAGGGCGAACGAGACCGCAACAATCGCGGCAGCGCTCGACATGGTCAGAAAACTGCTCTTGGTCAATGGACCTTTCCTTCTCCTAAACTGTCGCATGGTGTTCCTCCGTTGCAGCGACAAACTTTTATACAGGTCCGGGTTGTCCCCGGATCTGGCCGTCCCTTCGCCAGCTTCAGACCGTGCGAAAAATAAGCACGGCCGTGGCCAGCGAAATTCCACTTGCGAGCCACAGGCTCGAGATCTCAAACCCCTCCTCGCCGATCGGCAGCGTGGCGAGCGGATCAGTACCGACGAGACCGATCCACACGAGGTGGATGACGGCAGCCACGATCAACGAGACGAAAAGGCGATCGCCGCGCGTGGTCGGGATGCGCAGCACGCCGACGCGCTCGGCCTCGGGATAGACCGCGGCGAGCCAGGTCATCACCGCAAGCGTGCAGGCGAGCGCGGCGAAGAAGATCGCAGTCGGCAGCGTCCAGGCCATCCATGCGATTGATTCCATCCTCGCCTCCCCCTCAGACCCGGCCGAGCGCGAAGCCGCGCGCGATGTAGTTGCGGACGAACCAGATCACCAGCGCACCCGGAATGATGGTGAGCACGCCGGCGGCCGCGAGCAGGCCCCAATCCATGCCGGCCGCCGACACCGTGCGCGTCATGATCGCGGCGATCGGCTTGGCATGCACCGACGTCAGCGTGCGCGCGAGCAGGAGCTCGACCCAGGAGAACATGAAGCAGAAGAAGGCGGCGACACCGATGCCGCTCGCGATCAACGGCACCAGGATCTTGATGAAGAAGCGCGGGAAAGAATAGCCGTCGAGGAAGGCGGTTTCGTCGATCTCGCGCGGCACGCCGGAGACGAAGCCTTCGAGGATCCACACCGCCAGCGGCACGTTGAAGATGCAGTGCGCGAGCGCAACGGCCCACGGCGTATCGAACAGCCCGATCGCCGAATAAAGGTTGAAGAACGGCAGCGCATAAACCGCGGCCGGCGCCATGCGGTTCGACAAGAGCCAGAAGAACAGGTGCTTGTCGCCGAGGAAGCGGTAGCGCGAGAAGGCGTAGGCCGCGGGCAGCGCCACCGAGATCGAGATGACGGTGTTGAGGATGACGTATTGGAGCGAGTTGATGTAGCCGGAATACCAGCTCTCGTCGGTGAAGATGCGCTTGTAGTGCTGCAGCGTCGGGGTGTGCGGCCACAGCGTCATCGTCGAAACGATCTCGCTGTTGGTCTTGAAGCTCATGTTGACGAGCCAGTAGATCGGCAGCAGCAGGAAGATCAGGAACAGCCCCATGATGAGGCGGCGGCCGGGGATCGAATGCATCAGGCCACTCCTTCCTTTGGCTTGAGCGCGGGCACGGTGTTGAGCGCGGCCGCAGGCTTCGGCTCCGCCGCCGGTTCACTTTCCGCCTGAACCTTCCGTTCGACACCGGCATTGGTCATGACGGTGTAGAAGATCCAGCAGACGATCAGGATGATGAGGTTGTAGACCAGCGACAGCGCGGCGGCCTTGCCGAGATCGAACTGGCCGAGTGCGATCTTGACGAGCTCGATCGACACGAAGGTCGTCGAGTTGCCGGGTCCGCCGCCGGTGACGACGAACGGCTCTGTGTAGATCATAAAGCTGTCCATGAAGCGGAGCAGAACGGCGATCAGCAGCACGCGATTCATCTTCGGCAGCTGGATCGCCTTGAACACGGCCCAGCGCGAGGCGCCGTCGATCTGCGCGGCCTGGTAATAGGCCTCGGGAATCGACTTCAGGCCGGCGTAGCAGAGCAGCGCGACGAGACTGGTCCAGTGCCAGACGTCCATCACGATGACGGTGACCCAGGCATCGAACTCGTTGGCGACGTAGTTGTAGTCGATGCCGATGGCGTTGAGGGTATAGCCGAGCAGGCCGATGTCGGGCCGGCCGAAAATCTGCCAGATCGTGCCGACCACGTTCCAGGGAATCAGCAGCGGTAGCGCGAGGATGATCAGGCAGGCTGCAACCGTCCAGCCCTCGCGCGGCATCGACAGCGCGACGACGATGCCGAGCGGCACCTCGATCGCGAGGATCACCAGCGAGAAGAACAGGTTGCGACCGAGCGAGGCGAGAAAACGGCCGCCGAGATCGGTCGAGGGATCGAGCAATTCCTTGAACCAGCCGACGCCGTTCCAGAAGAACTGGTTGTTGCCGAAGGTGTCCTGCATCGAATAGTTCACCACCGTCATCAGCGGCAGCACCGCCGAGAAGGCGACCACCAGGAACACCGGCAGCACCAGGAACCAGGCTTTTTGGTTGATGGTCTTGTCCATCAGGCGGCTCCCTCCACCAGAAGGCTGTCGGCATAGACGTGGACGTGCGACGGATCGAATTTCAGTCCGGCCATGCCATCCGAACTGGCGAAGCCCGCCGGCGCGCGCGCTGCGAGCTTGGCGTCGCCGAAGCGCGCGCGCGCAAAACGGATGCGGCCGAGATCGTCGAGGCGCTCGATCTTCGCCGTGAGCAGGCCGGGCGCTGGCGCGACGACCTCGACGAATTCGGGTCGGACGCCGATCTCGATCTTCGCGCCGGCCGGCAGGTTGTCGTAAGCGCGGTTGAGCGCGATGACGTTGCCGCCGACCCTGGCCTCGCGTCCCCTCACCTCGGCCGGCAGGATGTTCATGCCGGGCGAGCCGATGAAATAGCCAACGAAGGTATGCGCCGGCTTGTCGAACAGCTCGGCCGGCGTGCCGCTCTGCACCACGCGGCCGTCATGCATGACGACGACGGTGTCGGCAAAGGTCAGCGCCTCGGTCTGGTCGTGGGTGACGTAGATCATGGTGAGGTCGAGCTCGCGATGCAGCGCCTTCAGCTTGGAGCGCAGCTGCCATTTCAGCTCAGGATCGATCACCGTCAGCGGCTCGTCGAACAGCACGGCGGCGACGTCGGAACGGACAAGGCCGCGGCCGAGCGAGATCTTCTGCTTGGCGTCGGCGGTCAGCCGCGTCGCCTTGCGGTTCAGATAGGGCTCGAGGTCGAGCAGGCGGCCGATCTCGGCCACGCGCTTGTCGATCTCGGCCTTCGGCACGCCGCGATTCTTCAGCGGAAACGCCAGGTTCTGCCCCACCGTCATGGTGTCGTAGATCACCGGAAACTGGAACACCTGGGCGATGTTGCGCTTCTGGGTTGACAGCGGTGTGATGTCCTTGCCGTCGAACAGGATTTTCCCCCGCGACGGGGTGATGATCCCGGAGATGACGTTGAGCAGCGTGGTCTTGCCGCAGCCGCTCGGCCCGAGCAGCGCATAGGCGCCGCCCTGCCGCCAGGTCATCGTCACCGGCTTCAGCGCGAAAGTCTCCTGCGGCGCGTTGTTGCCAGCGTAGGAATGGGCGAGATCAACGAGGTCAATGCGGGCCATGGCGCACTCCTCAGGAGCTCGGTGCTGCGACGAGGCGATCCGCCGCGTCGAACACGAAGACATCGTTGGGATCGAGCACGGCGTCGAGCGTCTGGCCGGGCTCGAACTCGTGCACGCCATGCAGCACCGCCACCCAGTTCGATCCGTCGCGGGTCAGATGCACGAAACTCTCCGAACCGGTGATCTCGGTCACCGTGACAGTGGCGTGGAACGCATGGCGGTCGGCCTCGCCATTGGCGAGTGCCAGCTGATGCGCGCGGAAGCCGACACGATAGGCCCCGTCGGCGAGGCCGGAATAGAGACCGGAGGCCGGCGAAGCCGTGCCGCCGGCATATTGCACGGAGCCGTTCTTCTTCTCGATGCCGACGAGGTTGAGCGGCGGATCGGAAAACACCTGCGCGACGCGCAGCGTCTGCGGCCGGCGATAGACACTGGTCGTCTCGCCCATCTGCAGCGCCTGGCCTTCCCACATGCAGACCGTGTTGCCGCCGAGCAGCAGCGCCTCGGTCGGCTCGGTGGTGGCATAGACGAAGATCGCACCCGAGGCCTCGAAGATGCGCGGCAGCTCGGCGCGCAGCTCCTCGCGGAGCTTGTAGTCGAGATTGGCGAGCGGTTCGTCGAGCAGCACGAGATCGGCGCCCTTGACCAGGGCGCGCGCGATCGCGGTGCGCTGCTGCTGGCCGCCGGAAAGTTGCAGCGGGGTGCGCTTCAGGAACGGCTCGAGCCGCAGCAGCTTTGCGGCCTCCGCCACCCGCGCCTCGATCTCGCTGCGGGGCTTGCCCTGCACGCGCAGGGGCGAAGCGATGTTCTCATAGACCGTGAGCGAGGGGTAATTGATGAACTGCTGGTAGACCATGGCGACCGAACGCTGACGCACGTCGGCGCCGGTGACGTCCTTGCCGTTCACCACCACCTTGCCCGTGGTCGGCTTGTCGAGACCGGCGAGCAACCGCATGATCGAGGTCTTGCCCGATAGCGTCGGCCCGAGCAGCACGTTCAGCGTGCCGCTCTCGAACGTCAGCGAGACATCGCGGATGTGGGGAATTCCATCGACGGTCCGGGTCACGCGGTCGAGTGTCACGGTCATGAGCGTCCTCCCGCTTCCAGCAGGGGACTTTGCGGCACGGCGTGGGTCCTGATCCAGTCGTCAAGCGCGGCGATCTCGTCGGCAGATAGTCGCAGGCCGAGCTTGGAACGGCGCCAGACCACGTCCTCGGCGGTCACGGCCCATTCATTGGCCATGAGGTAGCGAACCTCGCGCTCGGTCAGCGTCGCGCCAAAGGACTGGCCGAGATCGGCCGCCGATTTCGCGTCGCCGAGCAGCTTGACGGCCATCGTGCCATAGGCGCGCGCGAGCCGCCGCGCATGCTCGTGGCTGAGGAAGGGATAGCCACGCTGGAGCTCGGCGATCAGCCCGTCGATATCGGACACGTTCATGTCACCGCCGGGCAGCGGCCATTTGCCGGTCCAGCCCTCGCGCGCCTTCGCGCTGCGCAAGTAAGGCGCGAGCCGCTCCAGCGCCTCTTCGGCGAGGCGGCGATAGGTCGTGATCTTGCCGCCATAGATCGACAGCAGCGGCACCCCGCCGGGCGTGTCGAGCTCGAACACATAGTCGCGCGTCGCGGCCTTGGCTTCGCTGGCACCGTCGTCATAGAGCGGGCGCACGCCGGAATAGGTCCAGACCACGTCATCCGGCCTTACCGGCTTGGCCAGATATTCGCTCGCCGCCGTGCAGAGATACTGAATCTCCTCGGTCGTCGCCTTCACCTTGGCGGGATCGCCGTCATAGTCGCGGTCTGTGGTGCCGATCAGCGTGAAATCATCCTGATAGGGGATCACGAAGATGATGCGGCCGTCGGCATTCTGGAACATGTAGGCGCGGTCGTGGTCGTAGAGCTTCCTGACAACGATGTGCGAGCCTTGCACCAGGCGCACCTTGGCCTTGGCGTTGACGCCGGCGCCGCGGCCGAGCACGTCCTCGACCCAGGGGCCGCCGGCATTGATCAGCGCCTTGGCCTGGATCTGCGAGCGCTCGCCGGTCAGCGTGTTGACCATGCCGACGGTCCAGAGGCCGCCGGACTGGCGGATCTCGGTGGCGCGGGTGCGGGTGCGAATCTCGGCGCCCTTGTCGGCAGCATCGCGCGCATTGAGCACGACGAGACGGGCGTCATCGACGAAGCAATCCGAATATTCGAAGGCGCGGCTGTAGCGATTCGGGATCAGCGGCTTGCCGACCTCGTCACGCCCGAGATCGACCGAGCGGGTCGCCGGCAACAGATGGCGGCCGCCAATGTGGTCGTAGAGGAAGAGGCCGAGGCGCAGCAGCCAGGCCGGCCGCAGGCCGGCATGATGCGGCAGAACGAAACGTAGCGGGCGGATGATGTGGGGGGCGATGCCCCAGAGAACCTCGCGCTCGATCAGCGCCTCCCGGACCAGGCGAAACTCGTAATATTCGAGATAGCGCAGGCCGCCGTGCACAAGCTTGGTCGACCAGGACGATGTCCCGCTCGCCAAATCGTTCATTTCGCACAGGAAAACGGTATTGCCGCGGCCTACCGCGTCGCGCGCGATGCCGCAGCCGTTAACACCGCCTCCAATGATGGCGAGATCGAAAATACGCTCCAACAGACGCATCCCCCGGCGACCGCCCGTTCCTTCGAGCGGCTACTTTCGCTTTTGATTAGATCATACCGGAAAACGAAAGCAAGATGAAAGAGAAGCGAAAGGAAGCGAAAGCAGACATTTTTCCACGGCATGACGGCGTAAAAATCGGCAGCAAAACCGACAGATTTTAAGGCACCCGGCTCCATCGAGGCGCACGGAACCCGTTTCCCCGCACTCTCTCCATGCCAAGAGCTTGCATGTAGCAACATATCTACATATGCTTACGAGCGATGTGGCGCTGCGACCAATGAGACGCTGACGATGGTGACCACCCTAACCAGCCGAGAGTTCAATCAGGATACGAGCGGCGCCAAGAAGGCGGCGTCGAAGGGGCCTGTCTTCATCACCGATCGTGGCCGCCCGGCCCATGTCCTGCTGACAATCGAAGACTATCTACGCCTGAGCGGCGGGCACATGAGCCTCGCCGAAGCTCTGGCACAAGCGAATGCGGCGTTCGATTTCGATCCACCTCGCATCGCCGGCGGAATCTCCAGGCCCGCCGATCTCGACTGATGTTTCTGCTGGACACCAATGTCATTTCCGAACTGAGGCGGCCGGACAAGGCCGATCGCAAGGTCCTCGCTTGGGCCAATGCGCTGCCCGCGGCAAATTTCTTCATATCCGCCATCTCGATCCTTGAAATTGAACTTGGCGCACGACTGATCCAGCGCAAGGACGCGGCGCAAGGTGCCGTCCTGCGCGCCTGGATCGACGATCACATTCTGGTCCACTTCGAGGGGCGAATCCTGGCGATTGATACGGCTGTGGCGCAGCGTTGCGCGCAATTGCACGTTCCCAACCCGAGGGCTGAGCGCGATTCACTTATTGCAGCAACCGCGCTTGTTCACGGCCTGACCGTCGCCACGCGTAATGTGGGGGATTTCGAACCAACTGGCGTGGCACTGCTTAACCCATGGAGCAGTCCGTAAGCCTCAGCGCAGCCGCACCACCGGCGCGGCTTCAGGCACCGCATCCTGGGCGTCGGCCGGCGCATCGTCGATGTCCGCGTCCTTCGGCATCGCCGCGACCACTTCGATGCCCTTGCTGTGGCAGATGGTGGCGAGGCGCTCGGGAAGCTCCTGATCAGTGACGAAGGTCTGGATCTGCGTGATATGGGCGATGCGCACCGGCGCGCTGCGACGCAGCTTGGTGGAATCGGCGACCAGCATGACGCTGCGGGCGTTGGCGATGATGGCCTGCGCGACCTGGACCTCGCGATAGTCGAAGTCGAGCAGCGCGCCCTCCTCGTCGATCGCGGACGCGCCGATGATGGCGTAGTCGACCTTGAACTGGCCGATCAGCTGCGTCGCGGTCGAGCCGACCACCGCGCCGTCGGCGCGCCGGACCGTGCCGCCGGCCACGACCACCTCGATGCGGGGATGGCGGTAGAGCAGCATCGCGACATTGAGATTGTTGGTGATGACGAGGAGATCCTCGTGCGAGGTCAACGCGCTCGCGACCTCCTCCGTCGTGGTGCCGATATTGATGAAGAGCGAGCAGCCGTTCGGGATCAGCGAGGCGGCTGCAGCTCCGATCGCCTTCTTCTCGTCGGCGGCGACGAAGCGCCGCGCCTCATAGGCGAGATTCTCGACGCCGGAGGCGATGATGGCGCCGCCATGGATGCGGGTGAGCGATCTGCGCTCGCAGAGATCGTTGAGATCCTTCCGGATGGTCTGCGCCGAGACCTCGAAGCGGCGCGCGAGCTCCTCCACCATGACGCGGCCCGAGGCGCGCGCGATGTTGAGGATTTCGGCTTGGCGATGGGTCAGTCCGGTCACGGCAAGGGCCTCAAATCAGGAAGCTGCATGGTGCGGCGGTTCGCAGCTGCGGTCAATGCGCGCGCCGATCACGGTTAACGGATGAGGCGGAGCTCACCACGCCATCGCGGCGGCAAGGCGCGCGAGCAGATCCGGGTCGTCGAAGGCGCTTGCAGAGGCAACGGCCCCGGCACCGACAAGATCGTCATGACTGAGGCTGGTCCGGATTCCGATCGTCGGAATGCCGGCGGCGGCGGCCGATTGCACGCCGGAGCGGGAATCCTCGAACGCTATCGAGGATTCGGCACTGGCCCCGACGAAGCGCAACCCTTCCTGATAGGGCAGCGGATGCGGTTTGCCGTAGGGCAGCTCGTCGCCGATCACGATGGCCTTGAACCGCTCGGCGATGCCGAGGCCCGACAGCAGCAGCTCGGCGTTGAGACGCGGCGCATTGGTCACGGCAACCATGGGAACGCCGGCCGCGTCCGCGCGGTCGAGCAGCGCCAACAGCCCCGGCAACGGTTCGACCTGTCCGGCCACGAGCGTGCGGAAGATCTCTTCTTTCTCGGCGAGAATCGCGGCGCGCCGCGCCGGCGTTTCGTCGGGCAGAAAGCGGTCGCCGATCGACACATTGGCGAAACCCTGCAGCTCCCTGGAGAATCGCGCGTGGTCGAACACATGGCCGCGCGGCCCCAGCACCTGGTTGAAGGCCTTGAGATGCAGCGGGTCGGTGTTGGCGAGCGTGCCGTCGATGTCGAACAACAATGCCCTGCCGATTGCCTCGATCATTTCCCTACTTTCCCAAATCCGCGACGCATCAATGCGGAAGACGTATCAATACGGGTTCGAACGCGCAATGACGCATCGACATGACGACAATGCACCACTCGACAAAGCCGGGCGCGGCTGCAACACTCCTTGCAAGATCAAAAAGGAGGAAACGATGATCAACCGACGCGACCTTGCTCTTTCGGCTCTCGCGGTCTCCGCGCTTGCGCTCGCGGCACCGGCGCTCGCCGCCTCGGCAGACGAAGAGGCGGTGGCGAAAAAGGTCGAGGCCTTCCGTCTCGCCCAGATCGCGGCCGACCCGAAGGCGCTCGCGGGGCTGTGCTGGGACGATCTCAGTTACAGCCATTCCAGCGGCAAGGTCGAGGACAAGGCGACCTTCATCGCCAACGCCACCGACGGCAAGTCGAAGTTCCTCTCGATCGAATACAAGGACCCCACCCTCAAGATCGTCGGCCCCGCCGCCATCGTGCGCTTCCATTGGCTCGGCGAGCAGGAAATGGCGGCCGACGGGAAGAAAGTGTCGACCAATCTTCACATCCTGATGAACTGGCAGAAGCAAGGCGACGAGTGGAAGCTTCTGTCGCGGGCGGCGACAAAGCTGTGATGAATGGCGTCATTCCGGGACGCGCCGAAAGGCGCGGGCCCGGAATCCATTGGTCGGCAATTTCTGCAGCATGATAGATTCCGGGTTCGCGCTTCGCGCGCCCCGGAATGACCGGCAGGCGCCTACGCCGCCTCCTTCACGTCGCCGTTCACCAGCTTGCGCGCAGCGCGCTCGGCTTCGCGGGCGTTGCGAAAGAGCTGGCCTTCGAGACGGTTGAAGCGGTGCGATGAGGCGAAGAAGCAGTAGCCTCCCTGAGAACGAACGACGATACCTGCGGTCTGCGAATCGACTTCGATAATGTAGCTGTCCGGCATGGTCCGTGGTTTCCTCAGTGCGGGCAAATAACGGTGCTCCTGCCCAATGGTTCCCAGGCATTTGAGGCCGTTTCCACCCCGAATCGACACGCAATGGAGTACGCTGGGACCTCATCCGTTTTATGACTGGTTCTTGACTGGTTCTTGGCGAAGCCGCGACGAAGATGACCTGCTGGCGCCGCGTTTGGCGGCGGGGCACACATTCGCGAGATGAGGCAGCGCGTCGCGCGCGATTACGTCGCGATCGTCGTCTCGGTCGCGCGGACCGCTTGCGGACGGCCGTGCTCGTCGATCGAGACATAGGTAAAATTGCCGTCGGTGACGAGGAACGGATGCTCCTCGCCGCGACGCAGCGCCCAGGCTTCCAGATGCACGGTGAGGGAGGTCCGTCCGACGCGGACGAGATTGGCATAGACCGAGACGAGATCGCCGACATAGACCGCCTTGCGAAAATTCATCGCCTCGATCGCGACTGTCACGGTACGCGACTTCGCGACCTTCGAGGCAAACACGCCGCCGCCGACGTCCATCTGGCTCAGCAGCCAGCCGCCGAAGATATCACCATTGGCATTGGTGTCGGCCGGCATCGCCAGCGTGCGGATGCAGAGATCGCCGCGCGGCACGGTATTCGGCTGTTCGTTCATGTCTCTCTCACTTGAAACTGTCCCAGCCCGGATCGGGCGCGAACCGCTGGCCGAACCTTTCGGCGAGCCCGCGCAAGGCGGATACGACATTCTCCACACCACGGGTGCGCGCATAGTTCAGCGGACCGCCACGGAACGGTGCATAACCCGTGCCGAAGATCATGGCACCGTCGACCGCGTCGGCGTCGTCGACGATGCCTTCGCGAAGCGCAGCAACGCAGACGTTGGACATCGGCAGCACCAGGCGGTCGATCATCTGGTCGGTGACGCGCGGACCGGTCTCGGGGAGCGGCGCCTTTTCCGCCTTGCCATCCTTCCAGGTGTAGAAGCCCTTGCCGGTCTTGCGGCCGAGCTCGCCCCTGGCGACCTTGTCGCGCAGCCAGGCCGGCGTCGGCGGCAAGAGATCGCCGAACTTGGTGCGCAGCATGTCGCCGACGTCGAGGCAGATGTCGAGCCCGACCTGGTCGGCGAGCTCGATCGGCCCCATCGGCATGCCGAACTGCTCGGCCGCGGCGTCGATCAGGCGCTGGTCGATCTTCTCGTCCAGCATCACCATGGCTTCCAGCATGTAGGGCGTCAGCGCCCGGTTGACGAGGAAGCCGGGCGAGCTCTTCACAGGCAACGGCAGGCGGTCGATCGCACCGACGAAGGCGAGCGCGTCCTTCAATACCTGCGCGTCGTTGCCGTCGTGACTGACGACTTCGACTAATTGGAGCCGCGACACCGGATTGAAGAAGTGCAAACCGACCAGCCGCTCCGGCCGCGCCAGTGTGGTGCGCAGGTCCTGAAGCGGAATGCTCGACGTGTTGGTGGCAAGGATCGCACTCGGCTTCATCCGCGGCTCGAGCCCCGCATAGACCTTCTGCTTGAGCTCGAGCTTTTCCGGGACCGCCTCGATGATGAGATCGGCGTTGCGGACGCTCTCCCCGTCCATGTCGGGGATGAGGCGATCGAGTGCGTCGCGTACCTCGATCGGCTGGCGGATGATCTTGCCGTAAAGCTCGGCGGCGCGCTTCACCGCGCCCGCGATCGGCTCGGCCTTCATGTCGGCGAGCGAGACGCGCAGCCCCTGCCCCGCTACCCAAGCCGCGATATCGCCGCCCATGGCGCCGGCGCCGATGACGTGGACATGCTTGATGGTGTTGCCGGAGCCTGCCGCCTTCTTCATCTGCTCGCGCAGGAAGAACACGCGGATCAGGTTCTGCGCGGTCGGCGTCACCATCAGCCTGGCGAAGGACGCCTGCTCTGCCTTCAGCATCGCGGCCTTGCTGCCGCCATGGCTCTCCCAGAGGTCGATCAGTGCATAAGGCGCGGGATAGTGCTCGCGGGAAGCGGCCTTTGCCGCCTCGGAGCGCATGCGCTTTGCCAGGAGCCCGCGCACTGGGCCGAGTTTGGCGGCGCGCGTCAGAAGACCTGGACGCGCGCGCTTCAGGCGTCCGAACAGCGCATCCTTCACCGCGCCCGAGACATGACGCTCCTGCGTGACGGCGTCGACGAGGCCGAGCGACTTGGCGCGGCGCGCATCGATGGTGCGGCCGGTCAGCATCAAGGCCATCGATTGGGTCGGATTGACCAGCGCCGTGAACCGCGCGGTGCCGCCGAGGCCGGGGTGCAGACCGAGCAACACCTCCGGGAAGCCGAAGCGCGCGCCGTCGATCGCGATGCGCGATTGGCAGGCCAGCGCAACCTCGAGCCCCCCGCCGAGGCAGAAGCCGTGGATCACCGCGACCGTCGGCAGCTTCAACGCCTCCAGATGATCGACCACAGCGTGCGCGGCGCGGATACGGCTCTCGACCATGCCGGGGTCGGAGGCACCGCGGAATTCGTTGACGTCGGCGCCGGCAATGAAGCCCGACGATTTTGCGGAGCGGATCACGAGGCCGGCCGGACGCTCGGTCTCGATCGCCGCGAGCACCGCGTCGAACTCCTCCATGACGTCGGAGGACAGCGTGTTGGCACTTGCGTCAGTGCGGTCGAACAGCAGCCAGGCGACGCCGTCGGCGTCGCGCGTCAGCTTGAAGTGCTTGTACGGGCTGTCCGGCGCGGGCTGGGGCCCGAGCGTCAGGACGCGACCGGCGAGTGCGGTCATGATCTTGGAATCCATGGTCACACCGCCTCGATCAGCATGGCCCCGCCGAGCCCGCCACCGATGCATTCGGTGGCGACGCCGCGCCGCGTACCAAGCCGCTTCATCGCGTTGACGAGATGCAGCACGATGCGGTTGCCGGACGTGCCGACGGGATGACCGAGCGAGATCGCCCCGCCATCGACGTTGAGCTTGTCGCGGTCGATCTCACCGGCCGCGCCGTCGAGTCCAAGGATTTCGCGGCAGAATTTGTCGTCGTTCCAGGCCGCGAGACAGCCGAGCACCTGGGTGGCAAAGGCCTCGTTGAGCTCCCAGGTCTCGACATCCTTGATGGTGAGGCCATTGCGTTGCAGCAGCGGCGTCACTGACATCACCGGACCGAGCCCCATGATGCCAGGATCGAGCGCGGCCCAATGGCTGTCGACGATCGCGGCTTTCGGCGTGAGCTTGTACTTTGCCACCGCCGCGTCGGAGGCGAGGATCACCCAGGAGGCGCCGTCCGTGATCTGCGAGGAATTGCCGGCCGTGACCTGGCCCCACGGCCGCTCGAACACCGGCCGGAGTTTCGCGAGCGTCTCCGTCGTGGAGTCTGGCCGCACGCCATCGTCATGGTCGAAGAACTTGCCGTCGCGCGCGAACGCTGTCTCGACCTCGCCCTTGAGAAACCCAGCACCTTGCGCATGCGCGAGCCGGCGATGGCTCTCGGCTGCGTAGGCATCGGATTGTGCGCGCGTAATGCCGAAGAGATGGCCGACGACCTCGGCGGTCTGGCCCATGTTCAGATCGGTGATCGGATCGGTCAGCCCGCGCTCCAGGCCGATGATCGGCTTGAGATCGCGCGGGCGGAGCCTGAAGGCCGCGGCGAGCTTCGCGGCGACGCCCCTGGCGGTGGCAAGGCCGGCGAACCAGCGCACGCCGGAATTGGGCCAGACCAGCGGCGCGTGGCTCAGCGCCTCGGTCCCCCCGGCGAGGATCATGTCGGCATGGCCTTCGCGAATGTACCGGTAGGCGGTGTCGATCGACTGCATGCCCGAGCCGCAATTGATCTGCACGGTGAAAGCGACCATGTCCTCGCCCATGCCGAGCCGGAGCGCGGCGACCCGGGCCGGGTTCATCTCGTCGGCGATGACGTTGACGCAGCCGAGAATGACCTGGTCGAAGCTATCGGGCGCAAACGGCTGACGCGCCAGCAGCGGCCGGCCGCATTGCACGGCGAGATCGACCGGCGTGAACGGTCCGGGCCCCGAGCGCGCCTTCAGGAACGGCGTCCGGCTGCCGTCGATAATGAATACCGGTCGTGCCATCAGCCCGCCGCCCTCTGTTCACCGAGTTCCTGGAAGAACTGATGCACATTGACGGTTTTCTTGTAAATCGGCGACAGCGCCTCCGGCGCAAAATCGTCGACTTCGATCACTTTTGTGACGGCTTCATGAGCAGCGGCCAGTTGCTCGCCCTCGGCCTGCGTGATCACGCCCTTGGCGACGGCATCCTTCCAGTCGCGGATATGAGCGGCGCGCATGCGCTTGGCGATAGCCTCAGTGCCGGTGACCAATTTGAAAGCACGCTCCAGCCGGGCAAAGCCGCCGTCGTCATCGACATGAGCCAGATCCGGCGTGAGGCGGTCGCGCGCGGCAGAGGGCTCCAGCACGATGCTTGCGCACTGATGCACGACGCGGTCGGACGGGCCGAGCACGCGGGCGCCGAACGGCTGGACCACGAGCTTGAGAAACATTGCGACGAAGCGGTTGGGCAGATTGGCGAGGATTTCGGCGAGCCGGTTCTCGATCGTCCTGAAGCCGCTCGCCATGCACCATTCCAGAGCGGCAAAGTCCTCCTTCTGCCGACCCTCATCCTGCCAGCGCTTCAGCGCGGCGGAGAGCAGATACAGCTCGGACAGGATGTCCCCGAAGCGCGCCGACAGCATCTCCTTGCGCTTGAGCGCGCCGCCGAGCGTCAGCAGCGCCATGTCGGCGCAGAGCGCAAACGCCGCCGAATAGCGCGAGAGCTGCCGATAGAACGGCGTGGCGTCGCCCGCATCCGGCGCAAGCGCGAAGGCGCCAAACGTCCAGCTCCGGCCGAAGGCACGAAACAGTGTCTGAAAACTGTGGCCGACATGCTTCCAGAAGGCTTTGTCGAACGCGGTGAGACCACGCTCGCGGTCGGTATCGGCGAGTGCATTCATCTCGTCGAGCAGATAGGGATGCGCGCGGATCGCGCCCTGCCCGAACACGATGAGATTGCGCGTCAGGATGTTGGCACCCTCGACCGTAATCCCGACCGGAACGGCGCGGTGCAGATTGCCGAGATAGTTTTGCGGGCCGTCGATCACGGCCTTGCCGCCGTGGATGTCCATGGCATCGTCGATCGCGGTGCGCATCCGTTCGGTCGCATGCAGCTTCATGATGCCGGAGATGACGGCGGGATGGACGCCGGCATTCAGCGCCGCGCAGGTCAGCCGGCGCGCCGCATCGAGTTGGTAGGCGGTCGCGACGATGCGCGCGAGCGGCTCTTCGACGCCTTCGAATTTCGAAATGGAGATGCCGAACTGCTCGCGGATGCGGGCGTAGGCGCCGGTGGTGCGCGCCGCATAGGCGGCCCCCGCGGCAGAGAGCGACGGCAGCGAGATGCCGCGGCCGGCGGCAAGCGCGGTCATCAGCATCTTCCAGCCCTGCCCGAGCCGCTCCTTGCCGCCGATGACATAGTCGAGCGGAATGAAAACGTCGCGGCCCCGGTTTGGGCCGTTCTGGAACACCTGCATCGACGGCAGATGGCGCTGGCCGATCTCGACGCCGGGCAGATCGGTCGGGATCAGCGCGACGGTGATGCCGAGCTCTTCCTGAGGGCCGACGAGATGATCAGGATCATAGGCCTTGAAGGCAAGGCCGAGCAGCGTCGCGACCGGGCCGAGCGTGATGTAGCGCTTGTGCCAGTTGAGCCTGAGCCCGACGACCTCGCGGCCCTCGAACTCGCCCTTGCAGATGATGCCGCTGTCGACCATCGAGGCGGCATCGGAGCCTGCCTCCGGACTGGTGAGGCCGAAGCAGGGAATGTCGCGGCCGTCGGCGAGCCGCGGCAGCCAGCGCTCCTGCTGCTCTGTGGTGCCAAAGCGCATCAGGAGCTCGCCGGGGCCGAGCGAGTTCGGCACCATCACCGTGACCGCGGCTGCGATTGAGCGGGTCGAGATCTTGCGCACCACCTCGGAATGGGCATAGGGGGAGAAGCCGAGGCCACCGAACTCCTTCGGGATGATCATGCCGAAGAATTTCTCGCGCTTGACGAAGTGCCAGACGTCCTGCGGCAGGTCCCGCCATTCCCAAAAGATCTTCCACTCGTCGAGCATGGCGCAGAGCTCGTCGACGGGTCCGTTGAGAAAGGCCCGCTCCTCCTCGGTCAATTTGGCTGGCGCAATTTTCAGCAGCTTCGACCAATCGGGATCGCCGGTGAAGAGATCGGCGTCCCACCAGACATCGCCCGGCTCCAGCGCCTCGCGCTCGGTGTCGGACATCGCCGGCAGCACGCCGCGCGCCCAGGAAAAGATCGGCTTTGTCAGGGTGTCGCGGCGGAAGCTCATGGCTGACCTCATGCATCGGCGCGGTTCGCGGGTATTTTAGCGGAAAGTGGGTGGCGGATGTGAAGACTTCGGCTGCGATATTGACGCGGCCGGGCGGCCCCGGACCATAACGGCCAGGGTGCTGGGGCGGTTCCGGAGGGGCAATGGGGAGATATCATTCCGGGGCACGCGAAGCGTGAGCCCGGAATCCATCGTGCGGCAGCGTCGGCGGATGAATGGATTCCGGGCTCGACGCTACGCGTCGCCCGGAATGACATGTGGAGAGAGAAGCGCCGGCCTAATCTGGCCGGATCATCTCGAACATGTTTTCCGGCTTGATCTCGAAATAATCGCCGCGGCGGCCGGCGCGGACGATCGGGCGAGCAGCGGCGGTCTGGTAGACGCCGTCCTTGATCATGGCCTTGTCGATGTGCACGGCGACGACCTCCCCTAACGTCAGCCAGGCGTCGGCCTCTTTGCCATCGGCGCCCTTGAGGCGGACGATGTCCGACACCTTGCATTCGAAGGCGACCGGACTTTCGCCGACGCGCGGCACGTTGACGAGCTTGCCGGGCACGGCGGTGAGCCCCGCAAGCTTGAACTCGTCGACCTCGGGCGCGACATGCGCGGCGGTCGCGTTCATGTGCTTGGCGAGGTCCATCGTGGTGAGATTCCAGACGAACTCGCGGGTCTGCTCCATGTTCGACACCGTGTCCTTCCAGTTGGTGGAGGAGAAGCCGATGATCGGCGGCACGTAGCAGAAGGCGTTGAAGAAGCTGTAGGGCGCGAGGTTGACGTGGCCCTTGCTATCGCGAGAGGAGATCCAGCCGATCGGCCGCGGCGCGATGATGGCGTTGAAGGGATCGTGCTTGAGGCCGTGGCCCTTGGAGGGCTCGTAGAAGTACAGATCTTTGTCGGTCACGCGGGTGCTTCCTTTTCGTCATTGCGAGCGCAGCGAAGCAATCCAGAATCCCTCCGCGGAGACAGTCTGGATTGCTTCGCTGCGCTCGCAATGAGGAGTTTGTTGGTCCGTCCTGTCCGCCTCCAGCCGGTCAGCCCGGGGCGGCCGGCTGCTTATAGAAGGAAACCCGCCGCCTCGTCAGTGGCGCGGCGACAGACCCGCGATGACGAAATCGATCATCTGGTCGATGGTCGGGCCCGGCTTGGTGGCGCACTGGGCGATCATCTGGGGGTGGAAGAACCGCATCATCGCGGTGCAGGCGCACAGCGAGGCCAGCTGGAGGTCGGGAGCCTCGAACTCGCCAGAGGCGACGCCTTGCGCGATCATCTGGCCGACCACGCCGGCGATACACTCCATATGATTGACGCAGACCTCCCAATCCTCCTGCATCGCGATCTCGACCATCTCGTGCAGCTTGTTGTCGCCGACATAGCGCTCGGTGTTCATGCGATGGATGGTGGTGAGCAGCTCGCGGAAGCGCTCCGGCACCGGGCCCGGCCTTGCCACGATCCGCTGCGCCTCGAGCTCGACCTCGCCCATGAGCGAGCGGGCCACCGCCTGATGGATCGCCTTCTTCGATTCGAAGAAGCGATACACGTTGGCGGGGCTCATCCTGAGCTCCTTGGCGATGTCGCCGACCGTGGTCTTCTGGTAGCCGATCTGGCGGAACAGCCGCTCGGCCACCTCGAGGATACGATCCCGGGTGTCGCCTTCGATATGTTCCGAAATAAGGGCCATCAGTCAGGACTCATCGATCAGCACTTCATCTCACTTATTCAGCCGCTTCAGCAAGCGGAATTGCTGGATGGTCATCGCTGCCATGCTGCGGCGCGGCAGGCTGCTCGGGGTTACCCGCCTCGTCCAGGCTCTTCCTGAACCACAGCGCATAGAGGCCCGGCAGGTACAAGAGGGTGAGGAAGGTCGCAACGAACAGGCCGCCCATGATGGTGATCGCCATCGGGCCCCAGAACGCCGAGCGCGACAGCGGGATCATGGCAAGGATGGCGGCGAGCGCCGTCAGCACCACCGGACGGGCGCGGCGGACGGTGGCCTCCACGATCGCCTCGCGCCGGGTCAGGCCGTGGGAGACGTCGGTCTCGATCTGGTCGACCAGGATGACCGTGTTGCGCATGATCATGCCGGCGAGCGCGATCAGGCCGAGCAGCGCCACGAAGCCGAACGGGGCATTGGCGACGTTGAGGCCGAGCGAGGCGCCGACGATGCCGAGCGGCGCGGTCAGGAACACCAGGATCAGGCGCGAGAAGCTCTGCAGCTGGATCATCAGCAGCGTCAGCATCACCATGACCATCACCGGGAAGAGGATGAAGATCGAGGCGTTGCCCTTGGCGGATTCCTCGAACGCGCCGCCCGCCTCGATGCGGTAGGCCGGCTCGAGGTGGTCAATGATCGGCTTGAGCTTCGGCGTGATCTGGCTGGTGACATCAGGGGCCTGCACGCCATCGACGACGTCGGAGCGCACGGTGATGGCCATGTCGCGGTTGCGCCGCCACATAATCGGGTCCTCGTGGGCGTACTCGATCTTGGCAATCTGCTGGAGCGGCACAGCGACGCCGTTCCGCGAGGTGATGGTGAGATCGCCGACTGAGCCGAGGTCGAGACGCTCGGACGAGACGGCGCGGGCGACCACGGCCACCTTCTCGATGCCGTCGCGGATGGTCGTGACCTGCGCGCCGGAGATCAGCATCGCCAGCGCCTGTGAAACGTCCTGCGGCGTCAGGCCCATGGCACGGGCGCGGTCCTGGTCGACGACGAGCTTGAGGTAAGGCGACTGCTCGTTCCAGTCGAGCTGGACGTCCTTGACGCTCTTGTTCTGCCGCATGACGTCGCGGACCTGATAGGCGATCTCGCGCACCGTATTGGCGTCGGGCCCGATCACGCGGAACTGGACGGGGAAGCCGACCGGAGGACCGAAATTGAAGCGGTCGACGCGGACGCGCGCCTCGGTCAGCATGCCGTCGGCGACCGCGTTCTCGATCTTGGCCTTGATGCGCTCGCGCGCCTCGACCCCCTTGGCGACGATGACGATCTCGGCAAAGGCCTCGTTCGGCAGCTGCGGATTGAGGCCGAGCCAGAAACGCGGCGAGCCCTGGCCGACATAGGACGTATAGGTCTCGATGTCCTTGTCGTCCTTGAGCAGCGTCTCGGCCTTCTTCACCGTTTTTTCGGTGACGTTGAAGGCGGTGCCCTCGGGCAGGCGGAGCTGGAGGAACAGCTCGGGCCGCTCCGACAGCGGGAAGAATTGCTGCTGGACCTGGCCGAACCCGACGATCGAGGCGATGAAGACGCCGACGGTCGCGGCCACCACGGTGATGCGGTGGTTGACGCACCATTGCACCATGGCGCGCAGGCCGCGGTACATGCGGGTCTCGTAGACCGCGTGCGGATCGTGGTTGTGGTGCGCCTTCATGTCAGGCAGCAACATGACGCCGATATAGGGCGTGAAGATCACCGCGACGAACCAGGAGGCGACCAGCGCGATCGCCACGATCCAGAAGATGCTGCCGGCATATTCGCC
Organism: Bradyrhizobium sp. LVM 105; assembly: GCF_003957705.1. NCBI lineage: Bacteria > Pseudomonadati > Pseudomonadota > Alphaproteobacteria > Hyphomicrobiales > Nitrobacteraceae > Bradyrhizobium > Bradyrhizobium sp. LVM 105. The sequence goes on from NZ_QZMV01000013.1 coordinate 157,990, forward strand.
GACCGCGGAATTGGCAAAGCCGATGGGGAGGAAGCCAGCGGCCGTGACCAGCGTTCCCGTGAGCATCGGAAACGCAGTTGATTCCCAGGCAAAGGACGCCGCGCGCATGCGGTCCCAGCCCTGCTCCATCTTCACCACCATCATCTCGACCGCGATGATGGCGTCGTCGACGAGCAGGCCGAGCGCGATGATCAGCGCGCCGAGCGTGATGCGATGCAGGTCGAGCGACATCGTGTTCATGACGATGAAGACGATGCCGAGCACCAAGGGCACCGACAGCGCGACCACGATGCCGGTGCGCCAGCCGAGCGCCAGGAACGAGACGAACAGCACGATGACGAGCGCTTCCATGAAGGAGTGCACGAACTCGCCGACGGCGTGCTCGACCACCTTGGGCTGGTCGGCGATCAGCTTGACGTCGATGCCCTGCGGCACCGCCTTCATGAAGTCAGCCGTCGCCTTCTCGACCTCCTTGCCGAGCTCGAGGATATTGGCGCCCTTGGCGGTGACGACGCCGACGCCGATCGCCGCCTTGCCTTCCTGGCGGACGACGAAGCTCGGCGGATCGACGTAGCCATGCGTGACAGTGGCGATATCACCCAGGCGGAACACGCGGCCATTGCTCTCGACCGGCGTCTCGGCAACCGCCTTGACGCCGTCGAGCGCGCCGGTGACACGCAGCGGCACGCGCTGCGAGGAGGTCTCGACCGTGCCGGCCGGCGTCACGTTGTTCTGCTTGGCGAGCGAATCGAACAGCGCCTGCGGCGTGATGCCGAGGGTGGCGAGCTTGGCATGGCTGAACTCGACGAAGATGCGCTCGTCCTGGTTGCCGTAGACGTCGACCTTGGTCACGCCAGGCACCTTGAGCAGGCGCTGACGGAAGCCTTCCGAGACCTTCTTGAGCTGGGCGTAATCGGCGCCGTCGCCGGTCATCATGTAGAGGATGGAATCGACGTCGGAGAACTCGTCGTTGACGACAGGTCCCAGAATGCCCGACGGCAGCTGGCCCTGCACGTCGACCAGCTTCTTGCGCAGCAGATAGAACAGATAAGGCACCTCCTTCGGCGGCGTGTTGTCGCGGAAGGTGACCTGGAGCGCGGTGAAGGCGGGCTTGGAATAGGTCTGCACCTTCTCGAAATAGGGCAGCTCCTGGATCTTCTTCTCGATGGGATCGGCGACCTGGGTCTGCATCTCCTGCGCGGTCGCGCCCGGCCAGATCACGGAGACGTTGACCACCTTCACCGTGAAGAACGGATCCTCGGCGCGTCCGAGCTTCTCATAGGAGAAGAAGCCGGCGACGCCGAGAATGATCATGAGGAAGAGAACCAGCGTCGGATGGCTGACGGCCCAGGCCGAAAGGTTGAAGCGCTTCATCGCTCTCTCCGAAAAGACGATCCAATTGCCAAAGACACGACAGCCACTCTGTTCAACCCATCATCGCGAGGCAGCGAAGCAATCCAGGGGGCTGGGCAGGTTCTGGATCGCTTCGCCGCTTCAGCCCAAGCATTTGCGCCGGGGCCGAAACTCGCCTTGCAACGAGGAACTCGATTTCTCCAGTCATTCCGGGGCGCCCGCAGGGCGAACCCGGAATCTCGAGATTCCGGGTCTGGTCCTTCGGACCATCCCGGAATGACGGGAATTAGAAAGTCAGTGACGACACGACCCGCACCCTCTGGCCCGGATCGAGCTTCTGCACACCGAGGGCAACGATCTTGGCGCCCTCTTCGACGCCGCCGGTGATGACGACGTCGTTGCTCTCGTAGGACTTCACCGTCACCGGCTTCAAGGTGAGCGCGCCGTTGTCGTCGACGACGTAAAAGGACGGCTTGCCGCCTTCGTTGAACAGCGCCGACAGTGGCAGTCGCGCGACGCGCTCGGTCGCGGCATCCGACAGTGTCAGCGTCGCGGTCATGCCGAGCGAGACCTTGTCGTCGGCCTCGGGCAGCGAGAATTTCGCAAGATAGGTGCGCGTGGCCGGATCGGCCGTCGGCGCGATCTCGCGCAGCTTGGCCGTGTACTTCTTGCCCGGCTCGGACCAAAGAGTGACGCTGGCGGCGCCCGACTTGGCACGTCCGACCAGCGTCTCAGGGATCGCGACGACCGCTTCCTTCTCGGCAAAGCGGGCGACACGGATCGAAGCCTGGCCCGCGGCGACCACCTGGCCGGGCTCGATCAGCGTTGCGGTGACGACGCCACGGGCATCGGCAACGAGCGTCGCGTAGGAAAGGGAGTTCTTGGTCAGTTCGACCGAGCGCTCGGCGCGGTTCAGGCGGGCGCGGGCTTCGTCCGCCGCAGCGCGGCTCGAATCCATCTGCGCGTCCGTCGTCCAGCCCTTCGCCTTCAAATCCTTGGCGCGCTGCTCGGCAGCGGCAGCCTGGGCCAGCACGCCGGTCGCAGCCGTCTGTTCGGCAACCGCCTGCTCGGCCTGGAGCTTCAAATCGACCTCGTCGAGGGTGGCGAGCGGCTGGCCGATTTCGACGGTCTGCCCGACTTCCACGAGGCGCCTGGCGACCTTGCCGGCGACGCGGAAGCCGAGGTCACTCTCGATCCGGGGCCTGATGGTGCCGACGAAGCTCCGCTCCGGCGTCTCGGCATCATAATGCGCGGTTGCGACCAGAACCGGCCGCGGCGGCTCGGCCTTCTCGGCGACGGTGTCATTGCACCCGGCCAGGGTCGCGGCCATCAGGGCCAGCGACGCCCCTGCCAACAGCCTGGAATAGCTCGATAAAACCGACCGGACGAACATCGAAGGACACTCCTGCATCTCGAATGAGAGGAATATCGACTAATCACTGATGAAAGTCAATAATCGTCAGTCATCAGAAATCCGTGATCGTTAGAGATGGTGAGGATGGGAATGGCGGAATGGCGGGGCTCTAAGGGTGCTATTGTAGGGTAGGCAAAGCGGCAGCGTGCCCACCAACCTGGCCAGCGTAGGGAAAGATGGTGGGCACAGCGCGCAAGGGCGCGCCTTGCCCACCCTACAAGACTAATGCCCTACCCGCTCCTGCCCGGCGAACTCGTGCTTGCTGTCGTGGCCGCCGACGAAGACCAAAATACCGGCAAGCAGCGGCAGCACGGCGAGCACGAGCAGGCCGGTCGAGGTCTGGCCCGTGGCTTCCTTGACCCAGCCGATCAGATACGGCCCGCCGAAGCCGGCAAGGTTGCCGATCGAGTTGATCAGGGCGATGGCGCCAGCGGCCGCGGTGCCGGAGAGCCAGGCGGTCGGCAGGGTCCAGAACACGCCGAAGCAGCAGAACACGCCAATGGCCGCGATCGTCAGCACCACCATCGTCAGGGCGGGATCGGAAAGAGAGGAGGACACGCCGAGTGCGACCGCCGTCAGCAGCAGCGGCGCGCCGACATGCATGACGCGTTCGCGCGTCGCATCGGAGTGCCGCGCCCACAGGATCATGGCGATGGTGCCGAACAGATAGGGAATCGCAGTGACGAAGCCGGTCTGGGTGTTGGTCAGCCCGAACGCCTTGACGATCTGCGGCAGCCAGAACTGCATGCCGTAGAGCGCCCCGACGAAGCCGAAATAGATCAGGCTGAGCGCAATCACCTTGGGCGAGGACAGCGCTTCGCCGAGCGAGACATGCTTCACCGCCTGCTTGGCAGCAATCTCCGAATCGAGCTTCGCCTTGAGCCAGGCCTTTTGCTCGGCCGAGAGCCAGTCCGCCTTCTCCGGCCTGTCGGTGAGATAGAACCAGGTGACGATGCCGAGCAGCACGGAGGGGATGCCCTCGATGATGAACAGCCACTGCCAGCCCTTCAGGCCCATCCAGCCGTCGAGCCCGAGCAGCAGGCCTGAGATCGGCGCACCGATCACGGTCGAGACCGGCACCGCGATGGCGAAGGCCGCGAGGAAGCGGGCACGATATTCGGCCGGATACCAGTAGGTGAGATAGAGGATGATGCCGGGGAAGAAGCCGGCCTCGGCGACGCCGAGCAGGAAGCGTAGGACGTAGAAGCTCGTCACGCCGCTGACCATCGCCATCAGCGCCGAGATGATGCCCCAAGTCACCATGATGCGGGCGATCCAGCGGCTGGCGCCGAATTTCTCCAGCGCCAGATTGCTCGGCACCTCGAAGATGAAATAGCCGATGAAGAAGATGCCGGCGCCCCAGGAGAAGATCAACGGCGTGAACTTCAGGTCGGCATTCATGGTCAGAGCTGCGAAGCCGAGATTGACGCGGTCGAGATAGGAGAAGAAGTAGGCCAGCACCAGGAAGGGAATCAGGCGCCAGGAGATGGCGCGAATGGTCGAGGTTTCGATCTCCGACTTGATGGCTCCGGCGGAACCGGCATAGGTGGTCTGGCTCATGTCATCTTCCCGGGGTTGTTGCTTTTTTTCGGGTCAGCGGCCGTTTTCAGCATCGCGGGCAAAGAGTCAATGGAGCGAGCAATGCACGGGACGCAGCCGGATCAAGCCATTGCGCCGATGCAGAAGGGCGATGATCCGCGCCGCTCTCGCCCTGATCGTCATCGCCTGCGGACTTTCCTTGCGCTGGTACGGCTTTCCGCTCGGGCTGCCTGCGTTCGTGGTGAAGTATGGCGGCTCGCTGCTATGGGCGACCATGGTGCTTCTGCTGGTCGGAGCTTTGCTGCCACGACTGACGCGTGCGCAGATCGCGGCGATTGCGGTAGCGATCGCGGCGGCGGTCGAATTCTCCCGGCTGGTGCACACGCCATGGCTCGATGCGTTCCGGCTGACGACGGCCGGCGCGCTGCTGCTGGGGCGCATCTTCTCGCTGTGGAATCTGGTGGCGTATGCTGTGGGGATTGCGTTCGGCATCTGGATCGATCGGCTCGCCACGACGCACGCTCTCGTGTGGTGGGCAAAGCGAAACGCGCCCACCACAAGCAGATGGTGGGCACGGCGCTAACGCGCCTTTGCCCACCCTACGAGACCGATGCCAAGCCTCACTCCGCGAGCTGAAACCGCTCGAACCGATCGAGCTCCTCCTCGATCCCCTGCTTCAACTCCTTGCGGCCCGCGGACTTCTTCCCCTGCCCGACCCAGGTCCATTTCTGCATCAAGAGCTTCTTGGCCTGCCGGTCGGTCTTCAGATCGAGCGCGGCGACGATCTCGTCGCCGACCAGCACCGGCAGCGCGAAATAGCCGAGCTTGCGCTTGGCCTTCGGCACATAGGCCTCGAACAGATGGTTGTAGCCGAAGAAGAGATTGGTGCGCTTGCGCTGGATGATCAGCGGATCGAACGGCGAGAGGATGTGGACCAGATCGGGCGAGACCGCCTCACTGTTCGGCTCGAGCACGGCGGGCGCGGCCCAATGCTCCTGCTTGCCGGCGCCGTCGATCGCAACGGGCACGAGCTCGCCGCGGCGGACGCGGGAGGCAATCAGACCGGCCACCGCCTTCTTGCGCGGCGCGTCGAGGTGGCAGATCGAATCGAGGCTCACCACGCCTTGCGAGCGCAATGCGCGGTCGAGCAGATAGGTCGTGATCTCCCTTGCCGAGGCTGGCCTCGGCAGCCTGTCCCAGCCGAAATGGCGCGCCATCAACTCGTAGGTCTTGAGCATGCCCTGCCGTTCGCTGACGGTGACGGCGCCGGTATAGAAGGCCAGCTGCAACGCCCGCTTGGAGGGCTTGCGGCTCTGCCACAGGTGTTCCTTCTCGACGAGCACGTCATCCTCGATGTCGCGGATCGTCAGCGGACCGGCCCGCAGCAGCCGCATCACCTTGCGCATGTCGGCGGGCTTCACCGAGGCGAACCATCTGTGCCCCTCGCGCCGATGCTCGCGCATCGCCGGCAGGAACATGCGGAAGTCGCCGGTCGGCACGTAGGAGAGCGCATGGGTCCAATACTCGAACACGCTTTTGTCGATGCTCTGGGCATGACGCAGATCGGCCCGGCGATAGGACGGGATCCGGCTGAACAGGATGTGATGATGGCAGCGTTCGATGACGTGGATGGTGTCGATCTGCACATAGCCGAGATGAGCGACCGCATCCGCGACGGCCTGTGCTCCCTGGCCGAACGGGGTGCGCTGATCCAGCCGCTGGGCGTGCAGCCAGATCTGCCGGGCCTGTTTCGTGGTGAGGGGATGGGGTTTGGGCGTGCGTGACATTGCAGAATGCAATGTAGCGAGATTCGCGCCAAGGCAAAGAAGCGGGAACGAAAAAGCCGCGCTGCCATCTGCTGCCAGCGCGGCCATGTGTGAGACGGCGGAGATTACTTCATCGCCATCGCCTTCTCGGCGTTCAGATAGTGCTTGCAGGCGCCGCGCATGTTGCCTTTGCTCATGTCAGAATTGGCCGAGGCCATCGACTTCCTCGCTGCGATCTTGCCCGGCGTGTCTTCGCCACCCATCCCGGCAACGAGCTTTGCCATGTTTGCACTGGTGCACGCCATCTTGGCAGCCGACGCGGGAGTCAGAGCGAGTGCCACGAATGCCGTCGCAAGCAACAGGGTCTTCATCAAATTTTCTCCTCAAGAAAGGAAGCCGGCTTGATGCCGGCCACGCACGGACATTCTTCAGCGACAAATTTATCAAGGAGAAGACATTTTCCTTGCTGCGCCGCAGCGCCAGCGCATCATCAGCGTGCGGCTTTTGGGCGCTCCCCGACGCTACCGGTCGCGACATCTGGCTCACAGGAGGCCTTGCCGCGTCCCTCGGACTGGCAGCGATAGACCTCGCCGGTGAGCCGGTCGACCAGCCACATATTTTCCTCGGTCGGCGCTTCCAGCCCGACATAGCGGGAGGTCAGCCCCGCGATCAGCGTCGAAAGCAGAATCGCCACCGCGATCATCGCTGCGCCGATATAGATCGGCATTGAGCTCACGAACACCGTCCGATCCGGCGGGCCGCTGCGATGAGACTGGTTGTCACGTTGATAGTCGCGCGGCCTCAGCACTGGATGGAACTCAGCCCCTCTCACCAACAAAATGTCGAGTGATCGAAACGTGCTAGGCGGCCATCTGGACGAATTCTTGTTCGCGGGCCGGCCGCGAGGCGTCGCCTTTGCGACGATGGGGCAGTGCAGCTTCGAGGTTCCCAGCTGCGAATCAGGCCGCAGACGATCCAACCGGATCGGAGTCTTCGCCCGTAATCTCGAATGTGACGAACATCACATCGAGGCCTTTGAACCTGCTCTAGGCTCGCAGCATCAAATCGCCAACAGGCGTAACAGCGAGGATACGACAATGACCCGTTTTGATAAGTTTTTTGGACTGAAGGCGATTACTTTCTCCGCCGCCCTGTCGATGACGGCGGGGCTGGCTCTGGCCGGCGACAACAACGTCTCCACTGGCCAGATCCTGGATGCACTGAAGCCGAAGCCGGCGACCCGCGGCCTGTCCGTCGGTCCGCAGACCGATACGACCGCACAAGCCAAGGAAGCGACCTTCCTGAATACCGTGCGCAACCGCTCGACCCGGTCGCTCTCGACGGGCGAACGCGAGCAGATCGCCGAGCTCGCGGCGACCAAGCCGAAGATCGATCTGGAAATCCAGTTCGATTACAACTCGGCCGATATCGCCAAGACCTCGATGCCGTCGGTGCAGGCGCTCGGCAAGGCGCTGTCCGATCCGGCGCTCAAGGGCTCGACCTTCGTGGTCGCCGGCCACACCGACGCGACCGGCGGCGAAGTGTACAATCAAGGCCTCTCCGAACGGCGCGCCGACACCATCAAGAAGTACCTGGTGCAGAACTACGGCCTCAACGGCAACGATCTCGTCACGGTCGGCTACGGCGAGACCAAGCTGAAGGACGCAGCCAACGGCGCCGACCCGATCAACCGCCGCGTCCAGGTCGTGAACATGGACACCAAGACCGCGTCGAAATAACTCGCCATCATCGCGCGAAACACGCCGCCTGCCGCAGCCCGGCAGGCGGCGATGTCATATCCAGCTCTGGAACAGCATCAGCCGGTTGAAGCTCCGCATCGAGGTGCCGATAAAGGCCGCCGAGATCGGCAGCATGACCGCAAAGCCGATCGCCGCAACCCCGACATAGGCCCAGAGCAGCCAGCGCGGCAGGCCGTCCCGGCGCAGCACATAGACCAGCGCGAGCGAGGCCGCGGTGGCGGCCGGCAGATAATAGTAGATGAAGCCCAGCGTGCGCGGCAACAACGCCCAGGCGAGCCAGGGACCGAAATAGAACGCGGCGATCAGAAACGCATCCCAGCGGCGCTCGACGACGAAATCGCGCAGCACGAGCGCGAGCGCGAGAAGCGCCGGCCACAATACCAGCGGATTGCCGAGGAAGACGACAGCGGAGACATTGTCCTCCGCGGTCTTGTCGAACAGAAACCACACCGGCCGCGCGAGCAGCGGCCAGGACGGCCATGAACTCATGTAGGTGTGCCCGGCAATCGCGGTCGTGGTGTTGTCGGCGAAGATCCGGCGCTGCGCCTCGACCAGCTCCGGCACCGACACCCCATAGAGCGGAACGAAGGCGGCGAGATAAGCCACGGCTGGCAAGATGGCAAAGCACAGCGCGACATGATGCAACCGAAGGCCGGGCCAAAGGTCCGGCCGATACCAGTCGTCCGGCTTCGCGTCGGCGAACAGCGTGCGCCAGCCCTGCATCAGGCGGACCACGGCAACGATGACGATGCAGACGCCGAGCGGAAACAGGCCGCTCCATTTGCAGGCAGCAGCACAGCCGAACAGGCTGCCCGCGAGCGCGAACAGCGCCTGCGGCCGTTCTCGTCGAAACCCATGCATGAAGGCGGCGGTCGCGAGCAGACCGAACCCGAGCGCAAAGATGTCGAGCATGGCGATGCGCGCCTGCACGTACAGCATCTGGTTCAGCCCCGCGATCAGCGCCGCGGCGATCGCGGGGCCTTGCGCCGAGAACAGCGCGAGGCCGCATAGATAGATCGCGACGATCGCCAATGCGCCAAACAATGTCGCGGGATAGCGCCAGCCGAGCGCGTTGTCGCCGAAGGCCACCATCGAGATCGCGATCAGCTCCTTGGCCAGCGGCGGATGCATCGGATTGAGCATCGGCTGCGACATCGCCGGGGCCAGCATCTGCCGCGCCGCCGGCACGTAATGCACCTCGTCGAAGACGAATTTTTCCGGCGTCGTCAGACCGATCAACAGCGCGAGATGCGCGACCAGGAAAATCGCGACAGCAATGACTGCGCTCCGCGACACCTTGGGAACTGCGGATGATTGAAGCGGCTGCTGAAGGGCTGTTTTGCGTGGCAAATTTGCGTCACCGCGGACAAAAGTGAAAGCTTCGTTTTTCATTGAACGCATTCTGCCGCAACTGTCACTAAGCATGACGCACGTCCCGCGCCGCTTGTGATAATTCCGCCACATCACAAGCAAGCGCGATCCGGTACGATCAGGGACATATCGATCGGTTGCGAAATGAATCTGCGTTTCTGGCTTTTCCCCATTCTGTTGTCGGCCGCATTGTGCGCAGGTCCTTCCGCGCTGGCACAGACGCGCGTCGGCGAAGCCGTCGTGATCCAGAACGAGGTGGTGCGCGTCGCTGCGACCACGACGCCGATCAATGTCGGCGACAGCATGCTGCGCGACGAGACCGTGCGCACCGGCGCCGACAGCGCCGCGCGTTTCGTGATGGCCGACAGCACCAATCTGTCGCTCGGGCCGAGCGCGACGCTGAAGCTCGACCGCACCGTCTTCAACGACGAGCACAGCTATCGCGACGTCGCGATCCGCATGACCACCGGCGCCTTCCGCTTCGTTACCGGCAGCTCCGACAAGTCCGCCTACAAGATCACGACCCCGCTCGCGACCATCGGTGTACGCGGCACCACGCTCGACATCCTCTCGCAGCGCGGACGCTCCGTGGTCGTGCTTCAGGACGGCGCGGCCAGCGTCTGCACGAGAAGCGGCCAATGCCTGCAGCTCACCCAACCCGGCGACACCGCGATCATCACCTCGACCGGCGGCAAGGTCGGCATCACCAAGTCCAACACGCCGCCCTGGACCTTTGCCGCCAATTGTGCAGCGAGTGCCGGGCTGTGCGCGGTCAACCAATACGCCGGCGCCTCGCCGACCCTGACGCCTGCCGTCCAGGACGACGGCATGCTGTGCGGACGCTGACGATGGCAAAATTCACCGTCCGGCGCCTCATCCTTGCCGCTGCGCTGGCCGCAATCGCGGCGTTTGCGCTCGTCACTTTCAACGCCCGCCCGGCGGCTGCGCAGAATTCGGAGTGCGGGTCCGAGTGCGGTGAACCAGAGCCCACTCCGTCCCCCACCTATTCTCCGTCGCCAAATCCGTCACCCACTCCGACCCCCTCCCCGTCGCCCAGCCCTTATCCGTCGCCTTCGCCGAGCCCGTCCCCTTCGCCGAGCCCGTATCCTCCGCCGTCGGGACCCACGGGCGCAGATTCCAGCGGCAATTCGATCGGCGGTCTCGCCAATCAGCGCTTCAACCAGATGATCACCAACCGGGTGCTCGGCACGGTGCTGCTCGGCGTCAACGAGCAGGTCAATTGCGGCGACTGCGTCAGCGCGTTCGGCTCGGCCGGCTCGTTCTCGGCCGGCATCCACGGCCGCAAGCAACTGACTAACAATCTCTCGCTGCTCGCCGGCATCGCTTACACGCACTACGAAGGGGGCGGCTACGAGATCACGAGCGCACCGATCGGCGCTTTTGCGTTACGCTATGACTTCACCGATTGGGGCTCGTCGCGCCCGTTCTTCGACGTCGGGACGATCCTGACGCCGTGGGAGAAGGCGCGCTACACCCGCAGCTACGACACCAGCCTCGGCCCGGTGAGCGTGACCAGTTCGACCAACGCCTCGAACTACGCCGTCTATGGCCGGGCCGGCTGGATCAGCCGCCTCTCGCCGCGCGACGAGGTCGCGGCCTCGATCGAGGTCTGGCAGCTCTGGCAGCGCGTGTCCGGCTACAGCGACAGTGCAGTGGCATTCAATCCATTCGACGCCAGCATCGCTGATGGCACCGACCGCACCAGCCTGGTCAAGATCGGCGGCCAGTGGACGCATCTGTTCGGCAGCAACGTCGAGACCAACATCAATGGCGGCTGGGTGCAGTCGTTTGCAAGTCACAGCGGCATCGTGGCAACCGTGACCGGCCAGGGCACCGTGGTGCCGACCATGGGCAACCAGGGCTGGTTCGAATATGGCGGCCGCCTCGGCTTCCGCGTGCAAAAGGGCTGGATCGTCGACCTGTTCGCCAACGGCACGCTCGGCCCGCAGCCGGTGGGCAACACCATCCACGGCGGCGTTGGGCTCAGGATCAATTATTAGCGGCGGCCAGCTCTCTTAGGGTGGGCAAAGCGACTTGTCCGCCGTAGCTCAAAGAGCGAAGGCGGAAGCGTGCCCACGACTTTTCTAACCAGGGATGGTGGGCACGGCGCAAGAGCGCCTTTGCCCACCCTACCGCACCGGCGCTGATGTCACGCCGCCGACTTGCCCTCGAACGCGCGGCGCAACGCGTCGACATCCAGCTTCACCATCTTCATCATCGCCTGCATCGCACGCGCGGCGGCGGCCTTGTCGGGGCTCGACAGGAATTCGAACATCACCTTCGGCACCACCTGCCAGGCCACGCCCCAGCGATCCCTGAGCCAGCCGCACTGCTCTTCCTTGCCGCCATGAGCGAGAAAGGCATTCCAGACGCCGTCGACCTGGGCCTGGTCGTCGCAATGGATCATCAGCGAGATGGCGTGAGTGTACTCCATCTTCATGCCGCCGTTGAGCGCGACCAGCGGCTGCCCGGCCACCGTAAACTCGACGACCAGCACGGAGCCCTCCTTGCCGGAAGGACCATCCGAGACGTTGCGCTGAACGTGCGTGATTGCCGAGTTTGGCACCAGTGAGGTGTAGAACTTCGCGGCTTCCTCGGCATCGCCGTTGAACCACATGCAGGGTACGACCTTGGACATCGTGAATGCTCCTCTAGGATTTGGCGTCGGGGTACGGCGATCAGGCATTCGCCATGGCGGGCTGCGGAGGGACAGCCGCCATATCCAGCCAGTTCACACCCCACATATGGCCATCCGGATCCTCGAAGCTGCGGCCGTACATGAAGCTGTATTCGTCCTTGGGGCTGGGATCGGCCACCCCACCCGCGGCCTCGGCCCTGCCGACGATATCATCGACCTCGTGGCGGGTGTCGGCGGAGAGGCAGAACAGGGCCTGGTTCGAGGTCCTTGCATCGGCGATCGGCTTGGGCGTGAACTGCCGGAATTTGTCGTGAGTCGTCAGCATCGCGTAGATGGTCTCGGAGAAGACCATGCAGCTCGCCGTGTCGTCACTGAATTGCGGGTTCCGGGTCGCCCCGATCGCCTCATAAAAGGCGGTCGCACGCTTGAGGTCGGTCACGGGCAGATTGAGGAAAATCATCCTGGGCATCGGAAGCTCCTTGGGCGGGGTTCTGCCCAAGGACGGATGGGCCGACAGCCATCCGACAGCGCTTCCGGATATTTTTTAAGGCCGCCTGCCGCGTCTGCGCATAGAACCGGCAGGCGGCCCGTCAGGCTTATTTCTTCTCGTTCGGATCCCGATGCACCGGATCGATCCACAGCACGGTCTCGGGCTTCTCGACGGGCTCGATGTCGAGATTGATCGCCACGGCCTCGCCGTCGCTGCGCACCAGCACGCATTCCAGCACCTCGTCCGGGCTGGCGTTGATCTCCTGATGCGGCACGTATGGCGGGACGAAGATGAAATCGCCGGGACCGGCCTCCGCAGTGAATTGCAGGCGCTCGCCCCACCTCATCCGCGCCTTGCCCTTCACGACGTAGATCACGCTTTCGAGATGGCCGTGGTGATGCGCGCCTGTCTTGGCATCGGGCTTGATGCTGACCGTGCCCGCCCACAATTTCTGCGCGCCGACGCGCGCGAAATTGATCGCGGCCGCACGATCCATGCCGGCCGTGGACGGCACGTTGGTATCGAGCTGGTTGCCGGGAATGACACGCACGCCGTCATGTTTCCAGCGATCGTCATGATCGTGATCATGGTGGGAATGCGAGTGGTCATGGCCGGTCATTGGGCTTGCTTTCTGTTGGTTCCGTGCGCGGCAAACTAACCCGAAGCCGCGCCCGCGAGCCATACCAAAATCGGAACTCTCTTAGCTGCGGGACGTTGTCCTCGCGAGCAAAATGAAAAGGAGAGTTTCATGGGCAGCACGACCGACAAGATCAAAGGTAACGCCAACGAGGCGATCGGCAAGGCCAAGCAGGGCATCGGTGAAGCCACCGGTTCCGACCGCCTGAAGGGCGAAGGCGCGGTGCAGGAAGTGAAGGGCAAGGGCCAGCAGGCCATGGGCGACGCCAAGGACGCCGCCAAGGATGCGATCGACCGCGCCGCGGCAGCCGCAAGGCGCGCGGCCGAGTGACGGCCCGGCAATCTGAATGCGAAAAGACCGGCCTTTGGGCCGGTCTTTTTGTTTCGACTGCTCTCTACGTCATGGCCGGGCTTGTCCCGGCCATCCACGTCTTTGCATGCGGTTCGAAGAACGTGGATGCCCGGGACAAGCCCGGGCATGACGTCCGGCTACGCCGTCACTTCACCGCGAGCAATTCCACATCGAACATCAGCGTCGCATTCGGCGGGATCACGCCGCCGGCGCCGCGCGCGCCGTAGCCGAGCTGCGGCGGGATGATCAGCGTGCGCTTGCCGCCGACCTTCATGGAGGCGACGCCCTCGTCCCAGCCGGCGATGACGCGGCCCTTGCCGATCGGGAATTCGAACGGCTCCTTGCGATCGACGGAGCTGTCGAATTTCTTGCCCTTCTGGCCGTTCTCATAGAGCCAGCCGGTATAGTGCATCACGCAGATCTGGCCGGGCTGCGGCGAGGCACCGGTGCCGACGGTGGAATCGATGATCTGCAAGCCTGAAGCTGTGGTCATGGTCTTTCCTGCGGTCTGGGCCGAGGCCGTGGTGGAAACGAAATGCGACACGCCGGCGATCACGGTGATCGCGAGCGCCGACATCAGGGTGAGGAGCGCGCGCTGGAAACGCTGCATAAGGCACCTTCCGTTTGAGGCGGAAGGTGTCTAGCGCAACGCGGGTGGGGTTTCCACCCCTCACACCTCGATATTTTCCAGCCGGACCGGGAGCTTGCGGATGCGCTGGCCCGTAGCGTGATAGATCGCATTGCAGATCGCCGCATTGGTGCCGACATTGGCGAGCTCGCCGACGCCCTTCACGCCGACGGGATTGATACGGTCATCCTGCTCGGACAGCAGAATGACCTCGACGTTTGCGACGTCCGCATTCACGGGCACGAGGTAGTCGGCGAGATTGTCGTTGACGTAGCGCGCATTGCGCTCGTCGATCTCGGTCGCCTCCAGCAAAGCCGAGGACATGCCCCAGATCAGTCCGCCCATCAGCTGGCTGCGCGCGGTGCGCGGGTTCATGATGCGGCCCGCGGCGAAGGCGCCGACCAGGCGGGGGCAGCGGATCTCATGCGTGAAGCGATTGACCCGGACCTCGACGAACTCCGCGCCGAACGCATAGGCGATCTGGTCCTTCATCTGGTGACCGCCCACGAGCCGCACCTGCCCGCTATGCATGGCGCGGAAGGAATCCAGCGGCGCGCCTTCCGGCTTCCACTCGCCATATTCCTCGACGACGCCGACCCCGAGGGCGTCGAACGCCTTCTCCAAATCCAGCGGCCGGTCGCCCTTCGCTGCCTGCGTGGCCGGCGTCTGGCCGATACCAACAGTCTCCTTGGCCTTGTCCGTCAGGCTTTGGCCCGGCATTACCGCCTTGAACAGGCGCTGCCGGATCTGGTCGCATACCATCGTCACCACGGAGCAGGTGCTGGCAGTGGAGTTCGAGCCTCCGGCAACGGGGGCCGGCGGCAAATCGCTGTCGCCGATGAAGACCGCGACCTTCTCCAGCGGCACGCCGAGCCTTTCGGCCGCAGTCTGGGCAATGACGGTGTAAGCGCCAGTGCCGATCTCGTGGCCGGCGATCTCGACCCGGGTGCGGCCGTCGCGCTGCAGCCGTACGCGCGCTGCGGCGGGTCCCATATGCGCCGGATAGCAGGTTGCGGCACAGCCATAGCCGATCAGCCAGTCTCCGTCCGACATCGATTTCGGCTGAGGCGAGCGCTCCGCCCAGCCAAACGCCTTGGCGGCCTCGTCGAAACAGGCCATCAGCGAGCGCGAGGTGTAGGGCTTGCCGCCGATGGGCTCGTTGGTGGTGTCGTTGATGCGGCGAAGCTCGACCGGATCCATGTTCAGCTTGACCGCGAGCTCGTCCATCGCGCTTTCCAGCGCGAACAGATACGGCACTTCCGGTGGCGAGCGCATGAAGCCGGGCGTATTGCGGTCGGCCCGCACGATCGAGACGAGGCTGTCGACATTCGGACAGGCATAGAGTCGCGTCGTCGTCTTGGTGCCGCCGACGCAATAGGCGTCGGGGCGCGACGACACCTCGGCGCCCTCATGTCTGAGCGCGACCAGCTTGCCGTCAGGGCGCGCGCCAAGCTTGATCTCGTGGCGGGTCTCAGCACGGTGAGTGGTGATGGTAAAGCCCTGGTCGCGGGTCGGGACCAGCTTGACCGGCCGGTTCAGGCGCTTGGCAATAGCCGCGATGATGGCGGTGCGCGGCGTCATCGAGCCGCGCGCGCCGAAGCCGCCACCGACATAGGGGTTAACCACGCGCACCTTGTCGGCGTCGATGCCGAGCTGTTCGGCGACCCCATACTTCAGGCCGTAGACGAACTGGCTCGGCTCGTAGATGACGAGCTCGTCGCCCATCCAGGAGCAGCTCGTCGAGAACAGCTCCATCGGATTGTGATGCTGCGTCGGCGTCTCGTAGGAGGCGGTCAGCTTGACCTCGGCCTCGTCGAATGCCTTGGCGAAATCGCCGACTTTCGGGTCTTCCTTGAACTGGGCATTCTGCCCCTTCGCAGCCGCGATGGTCGTCCCGGGCGAGTCGAAGGTCGCGCTTGGCGTGGTGGCGGTGTAGCTGACCTTGACGCGGTTGGCGGCATCGCGCGCGGACTCGTAGGTCTCGGCAACGACAACCGCGATGATCTGGCCGTCATGGGCGATATCGGCCGATTTCAGCGGCTGGATCGTCGTGCCCGCATATCCGCCGTTGCTGAAGAGCTTGGAGTCCTTCAGCTTCGGTGCGTTTTCGTGGGTGACGATATCGATCACGCCGCGGACACGCCTGGCCTCATCGAGATCGAGGCTGTCGATCCGCCCCCTGGCGATGGCGCTGGTGACGAGGAAGGCATAGGCGGGGTCGGAGAGCGGCATGTCGGACGCATAGGTTGCGCGTCCCGTCACCTTTACGACCGCGTCATAGCGCGGCACGGGCTGGCCCATATTCGTCTTCGGCTGGGGAGCAGCAGCGGTCATGATCAGATCTCCATCGTTACGGCCTGCTGGAGCGCACGTGCCACGACGCGCTTGCCGAGCGCGATCTTGAAGCTGTTGTGCCGCCGCCCCTTGGCCTCCGCGAAGGCGGCATCGGCAACACGCTGCGCCAGGCCGTCATCGAATCTCTGTCCCTTCAACAGCGCCTCCGCCTCGCGCGCCCGCCAGGGCACGGTGGCGACACCGCCAAGCGCGACGCGCGCATCGCGGATCGTGCCGTTCTGCACGTCGAGCGCGACCGCAGCCGACGACAGCGCAAACTCGTAGGACTGCCGGTCGCGCGCCTTGAGATACACCGAACGGGGCCAGCGTCCGGAAATGGAGAACGCCGAGATCAGCTCACCCGGTTGCAGCGTGGTCTCGATCTCGGGTGTGTTGCCGGGCGCCTTGTGCAGCTGGGCAAACGGCAGGGTGCGGGCACCGGATTTTCCGGTGATTTCGACACTTGCATCCAGGGCGATCAGCGCCTGCGCGAAATCGCCGGGATAGGTCGCGATGCACTGGTCGGAGACGCCGAGCACCGCATGCATGCGGTTGACGCCGTCCATGGCGGCGCAGCCGGAGCCGGGATTGCGCTTGTTGCAATTCTCGTAGGACACGTCGCGGAAATAGCTGCAACGCGTTCGCTGCATCACGTTGCCGCCGAGCGTCGCCATGTTGCGCAGCTGGGCGCTGGCCGCGAGCTTCAGCGAATTGGCGATCACCGGATAATTGCGCTGAATTTCGTCGTGCGCGGCGACATCCGACATCTTCGCCAGGGCGCCGAGGCGCACGCCATCGCCCTTGGGCTCGATTGCAGACCAGTGGCTTGCGAGCGGATTAATGTCGACGATCGCGGCGGGCCGCATCACGTCGAGCTTCATCAAATCGATCAGCGTGGTGCCGCCGGCAAGCGGCTGCGCGCGGGCTTGGGTCAGCGGATTGTTCGCGGCCGC
Organism: Bradyrhizobium sp. LVM 105; assembly: GCF_003957705.1. Lineage (NCBI taxonomy): Bacteria > Pseudomonadati > Pseudomonadota > Alphaproteobacteria > Hyphomicrobiales > Nitrobacteraceae > Bradyrhizobium > Bradyrhizobium sp. LVM 105. The sequence goes on from NZ_QZMV01000013.1 coordinate 175,245, forward strand.
AGCGGCGCCGAGCGCCCGCACGGCCGCATCAGGGTCTGTTGCCCTTTGGTACGAAAACGGTCGCATGCGCCTAGCCTTTCATGATCTCGGGCGCGGCCTGCTTCACCGCGGCGACGATGTTTGGATAGGCGGCGCAGCGGCAGATGTTTCCGCTCATATATTCGCGGATGTCGGCCTCGCTGCCCGCATGCCCCTCCTTGACGCAGGCAATTGCGGACATGATCTGGCCGGGCGTGCAATAGCCGCACTGGAACGCGTCGTTGTCGATGAAGGCCTGCTGCATCGGATGCAGGCGATCGTCGGTGGCGAGGCCCTCGATCGTCGTGACCTCCTGCCCCTCGGCCGCAAGCGCGAGCGTCAGGCACGATACCACCCGCCGGTCGTCGATCAGCACCGTGCAGGCGCCGCATTGGCCGTGATCGCAGCCCTTCTTGCTGCCGGTGAGCTTGAGATGATCGCGCAGCGCATCGAGCACCGTGGTTCGCGCATCGATGTGCAGGCGCTTGTCCTTGCCGTTGACCCGCAGGGTGACGTCGACGGGAAGTGCCGGATCCTGAGCCGCCGGGACCCTGGCCTCCTCTGCGGCCGCGCGCGCCGTGATCGGGACGAGCGCGCTGCCGGCCGCGCCGGCCATGAAGGCGCGCCGATCGAATGCTGATTGTCTGGAACTTGGTGTGTCGGACATCGACGCCTCCGCCGCTGATCTCTCAAAGCAGCGCACGCCTGCACCGCTCATCGCCCCTTAACCTGAAGCAATGAGGTCCGTTCCGAACGGGAAAGGGCGATGCGGCAAATGCGTCATCGCCCTTCGTCAACTTTTCCTGATGTCGCGCGGGGAACTCGCGCTGCGATCAATAACCCAGTGCGCAGCCGTCCTTACGCGGATCGGAACCGCCGGTGAGCGTGCCCTTGTCCCAATCGATCCAGATCGCTTGCGCGCCGCCGAGCGGACCGACCACGCTGGTGGTCTTGTGGCCGAGCTTCTTCAAGCCCTCGACGATTGCGGCCGGCACGCTATCCTCGAGCTGATACTGGCCCTCGTAGTGCAGGCCGCGCGGCATGTCGATCGCTTCCTGCACGTCGCAGCCGTAATCGAGGATGTTGGTCAAAACATGGGTCTGGCCGGTCGGCTGATACTGTCCGCCCATCACGGCGAACGGCATCACGGAGCGTCCACCCTTGGTGAGCAAGCCCGGCATGATCGTATGCAGCGGGCGCTTGCCGCCTTCGATGCAGTTGGGATGGCCGGGCTGGATGCGGAAGCCGCCGGCGCGATTCTGCAACAAGATGCCGCTCTTGTTCGAGACGATGGCCGAACCGAAGGAATGCGCGATCGAGTTGATGAACGAGCAGACGTTGCGGTCCTTGTCCACGACCGTGATGTAGATCGTCGACGGATTCATCGGCGGTGCGACGTTCGGCAGGTCGAGCATGCCGTCCATGCGGATCTTGCTGATGTGTTCGTCGGCAAAGCCCTTCTCGAGCATCTCGGCGACGTTGATCTTCATGTGCTCGGGAGAGGCGACGTGCATCTCGCGGTTCATGTAGGCGATGCGGGCGGCTTCCGCTTCGAGATGGAAACGCTCGACGCTGACGGGCGCGTACTTGGTCAGATCGAAGCGCGACAGGATGTTGAGCATCAGGAGCGCGGTGACGCCCGGGCCGTTCGGCGGGCACTGCCAGAAGTCATAGCCCTTGTACATGGTGCCGATCGGCGTCGTCGTCTCGGTGGTGTGCGCGGCGAAGTCGTCGAGCGTGTGCAGGCCGCCGATTGCCCTGAGGGTCTCGACCATGTCTTCCGCGATCGGGCCCTTGTAGAAGGCGTCGCGGCCGTCCTTGGCAATCGCCCGCAGGGTCTTGCCGAGCTCCGCCTGGCGGATGACGTCGCCGGCCACCGGCGGCTTGCCGCCCGGCAACAGGTAGCGGACGGTGTTGGTGCCGGCCTTCAGCTTCTCGAACTGGTTCTTCCAGTCGAAGGCGATGCGGGGCGCGACCACGTAGCCCTCCTCGGCGGCCTTGATCGCGGGCTGGAGCAGCCGGTCGAAGCCGAACTTGCCGTGATCGCGCAAGACGGTGGCGAAGGCATCCACCACGCCGGGGATCGAGACCGCATGGGCCGAGGTCAACGGCACGGAGTGGATCTTGCGTTCGAGATACCAGTCGGCATTCGCCGCCTTCGGCGCGCGGCCGGAGCCGTTATAGGCGATGATTTTGCCTTCGCCGCGCGGCTGGACCAGCGCGAAACAGTCGCCGCCGATACCGGTCGATTGCGGCTCGATCACACCGAGCACCGCCGAGCCCGCCACGGCCGCGTCCACCGCGGTGCCGCCCTCGCGCAGCACCTCGATCGCCGCGAGCGAGGCCTGCGGGTGCGAGGTCGCGACCATCGCGTTGGTGGCGTGGACCGTGGACCTGCCGGGGAAATGGAAGTTTCTCATCGAATTTCTTGCTCTCTTGGCCGTGGGCGCAGGTGGCGCGCCATCTCGGAAAACCGGGTCTACATGGCACATTCCCGCGGCCCTCGGCAATGCTGGCATGCCAGCAAAATGGCTGCCATCCGCTGGACGTATAGAGCTTCGAGGCCGGCGGCCATGTGGGTTTTCCGGGCGGCGGGCGCCTGCTAAACGAGCCGCCATGTCTGATCCGCATTCGGCCACCAAGGTCGCCGCCTTCTACCAATTCGCCGCCCTCCCGGATTACCGCGAGCTGCGCGAGCCCCTGCGCGCGTTCTGCGCCGGCCTGAAGCTGAAGGGCAGCGTGCTGCTGGCGCAGGAGGGCATCAACGGCACGCTCGCCGGCGCGCCGAACGCGATCGACGCCCTCGCCCATGAGCTGGCGCACGGCGACATGTTCGACGGCAGGCTCGACAATCTCGAAATGAAATTCTCGACCGCCGGGGCGATGCCGTTCGGGCGGCTCAAGGTGCGGCTGAAGAAGGAGATCGTCACCCTTGGCGATAAGGCTGCCGATCCGACCCGCCAGGTCGGCACCTATGTCGATGCGAGCGAATGGAACGCACTGATCTCCGCGCCCGACACGCTGCTGCTCGACACCCGCAACGCCTTCGAGGTGGCGATGGGGACGTTCGAGGGCGCGGTCGACCCCGGCATCAGGAGCTTCGGCCAGTTCAAGGATTTTGCCGCCGAGCGGCTCGATCCGGCAAGGCATCGCAGGATCGCGATGTTCTGCACCGGCGGCATCCGCTGCGAAAAGGCGAGCGCGCATCTACTCGCGCGCGGCTTCGCCGAGGTCTATCACCTCAAGGGCGGCATCCTCAGATATCTGGAAGAGGTGCCGGAGGCGCAGAGCCGCTGGCGCGGTGAATGCTTCGTGTTCGACGAGCGCGTCGCGCTCGGCCACGGTCTGCGCGAACGGAATAAGGACGCAACGCGTGACGAATGAGATCAGGACGCTGAGCGAGCGCATCGACACGCTGGAGACGCGGCTCGCCTATCAGGACGACACGATCGAGACGCTGAACCAGACCATCACCGCGCAGTGGAAGCAGATCGACATGCTGACGCGGAAGATCGCGGAGCTCGGCCAGCGGCTGCAGGAGGCCGAGGCCAATGCGCCTGGACCTGCCAACGAGCCTCCGCCGCATTATTGAGCGGCTTACTGGCCAGACGCCTTGGGCATCAGATTCATGAGTTCGCCGGACATCATCAGGCGGTTGCGGCCTGCGTCCTTGGCGGCGTAGAGCGCGCGGTCGGCCGCTTCGACCAGCGAGCTCACGCCCGCCGTGCGCTCCAGCGCGGGCCGGCACGTCGCGCCGCCGACCGAGGCGGTGACGCACCCGGCAGCCCGATTGCCGCCATGAACGAGGCCGGCCTCGCGAATGGCCTTGAGGATCCGTTCGCCGACCTGGCCGCAGCCGGCGGCATCGGTGCTCGGCAGCAGCATGGCGAACTCCTCGCCGCCATAGCGCGCCGCCAGATCGCCGGCGCGCTGCGTCTCGGCCGCGATGATTTGCGCGACCAGGCGCAGGCAGGCATCGCCCGCGGGGTGGCCGTATTCGTCGTTATAGGCCTTGAAGTGATCGACATCGATCATCAGCAAAGCGAGGCTGGAGCGGTCGCGATAGGCGCGCGCCCATTCCTCCTTCAGCCGCTCGTCGAAGCGGCGGCGATTGGCAAGGCCGGTGAGGCTGTCCTCGATCGCCAGCGTCTCGAGCCTGGTTTCCAGCTTCTTGTGCTCGGAGATGTCGCGGGAGATCGCGACCACGCCGTCAACGCGGCCATTGTCCTTGCGCGTCACCCGCATGGTCGATTCCAGCCAGACTTCGCCGTTCTGCCGGTGCGAGTTGCGGTAGGTGAGGCGCGCCTCCTCCCGCTCGCCACGCTTCATGGCGTCGACGATGGCCTGGACCGCCGGCAGATCCTCCGGATTGATGCCCGCCAGTGCCGGCGTGCCGATCAATTGATTGGGGCGCCATCCGACGACGCGCACGGACGAGGGCGAGACATAGCGCAGGCGCTCGTCGAGCCCGATGCGGGTCACCATGTCGCTGGAGCCTTCGGCGAGCAGGCGGAAATGCGCCTCCTTCTCGACCAGCGCTGCGGCCATGCGCTGGCCGCGCTGCAGCTGCCGCACCAGCACGGCGCCGATGACCGCGATCAGCATCACGAGCGCGACGACGTAGAGCATGCGGGAGATTGCCGCGGCACGCCAGGGCGCGAGCAACTCGTCCTTGTCGACTGTCGCAAGCAGAAGCAGCGGGAAGCGGCTGCTGCGCTTGAAGAAGCTGACGCGCTCGGCACCGTCCAGCGGCGACTTGAAATGATAGGCGCCGCTCGGCCGTTGCAGGCTGGCGTCGCGGAACAACGGCGTGTCGGAAACGCTGCGTCCGACAAACGCCTCGTTGCTGGGATTGCGCGCGATCATCAGGCCGTCGCCATGCGTGAGCGACACCGAGCTGTTGCGGCCGATCTCGAACTGCTCGTAGAAATGCGAGAGATACCTTGAGCTGATGGTCGCGAGCACCACGCCGCCGAAGCTGCCGTCCGGCTTGTTGAAGCGGCGCGACAGCGTGACCACCCATTCTCCGTCCAGGAGGCTCTTTACGGGACGGCCGACATGGGGCTCTCGCTTCGGAGAGAGCTGATGATAGCGGAAGAACGCATCATCGCTGAGCGTTGAGCCGATCGTACCGGGCGAGGTCAGCCAGTTGCCCTGATCGTCGATGATGGCGAGGCTGTGAATGCGCTCGATTGCCTTCTTGCGCGCTTCCAACAGGGTGCGCAGCTTCGCGATCGTGACCGGTGCGGTGCCGTCCATCTCGAGCCGGCTGACGACGCCGACAACGCCGGAATCCAGGAGATCGAGGCTGTCCTCGGCATGCTGGGTCAGCGACCGGGCGACGTTCGCCATTTCGGCCTCGGCCTCCCTGAGCACCGCCTCCCGCGCGGCCCATTCACGCCAGCCGCTGACGCCAAGGATGGCCACGCAGGTCAGCGCGACGAAAGCCGCCGCACGCAACGGCAGGTGGCTCCATCCGGTTCGATGGGTCGCAGGGCTCATGCGGCAGAATTCTCCGATGTTTCGGAACCTCTGCCGCTTCTATTAGTGAACTCTGAAATCGCTACGAAAATACGGGCGATCTACCCGTTTCCCGGTAGTCCTACGGACACCGCAATCATCGCATCGCTAACAACATATTAGCGAGCCTATCGGAAACCGGCGTGCCTCCGCCCGCTAGCTGAAGATCGCCTTGACCTTGTCCCAGAGCGAGGGATGGTCGGCCTCAGCATCGGCCTTCGAGGGCGTCGGCTGCGCCGCGCTCACGGGATCGGACGCGGGGAAGGTGTCCTTCAGCCCGGCGTCGAGCTTGGATTGCTGATCGGCGGCCAGCGCCTCATGCAGATCGTCGGCATGCTTGTCGTGCGGCGCGGGATTGAATGTCTCAGCCATGATGTCCTCCATCGGCTGGGTCAACGCGGCCCTGTTGCGCTGGTTCCCCTGTTCCGCTGAGGGCCGAGGCGGTGTATCAGGGGCGATAACCCCGTTCAGGACCATTCGTGCCCCAATCTGCAAGAAAGCCCTTCATCGACGTGCTCTCCGGCCAGCGCCAGAGCATCCCGCCCATGTGGATGATGCGGCAGGCCGGCCGCTATCTGCCGGAATATCGCGAGGTGCGTGCCAAGGCCGGCGGCTTCCTTGACCTCTGCTTCAACCCGGAGCTTGCGGCCGAGGTGACGCTGCAGCCGATTCGACGGTTCGGTTTCGACGCCGCGATCATCTTCTCGGACATTCTCGTCATCCCCTACGCGCTCGGGCGCTCGGTGCGGTTCGAGGTCGGCGAGGGCCCGCGGCTGGATCCGCTGGATGATCCCGCCAAGGTCGCAACGCTGGCGCCGCGCGCCGATTTCGGCAAGCTCCAGCCGGTGTTCGATGCGCTCAGGCTCGTGCGCGGCGCGCTGGACCCGAAGGTCGCCCTGATCGGCTTCTGCGGCGCGCCGTGGACGGTCGCGACCTACATGGTCGCCGGCCAGGGCACGCCCGACCAGGCGCCCGCGCGGATGATGGCCTACCGGCATCCGGAGGCGTTCGCGACAATCATCGACGTGCTGGTCGAGAACTCGGTTCAATATCTGCTGGCGCAGCTCGAGGCCGGCGCCAATGCCTTGCAGATCTTCGACACCTGGGCAGGCGTGCTGCCACCGGCCGAATTCGCACGCTGGTCGGTCGAGCCGACGCGGCGCATCGTCGAGGGCGTGCGGGCCAAGGTGCCGGATGCCAAGATCATCGGCTTTCCCCGCGGCGCCGGCGCGCTGCTGCCCGCTTATGTCGAGGCGACCGGCGTCAATGCAGTCAGCATCGACTGGACCGCGGAGCCGGCCTTCATCCGCGAACGCGTGCAGAGCAAGGTCGCCGTGCAGGGCAATCTCGATCCGCTGGTGTTGATCGCGGGCGGCGCCGCGCTCGACCGCGCGGTCGACAACGTGCTGGCAAATTTTGCGCAAGGGCGCCTGATCTTCAATCTCGGCCACGGCATCCAGCCGGAAACGCCGATCGCCCATGTCGAGCAGATGATCAAGCGCGTGCGGGGATGATCGGCGAGCGGTCTCTCCGCATCGTCATGGCCGGGCTCGTCCCGGCCATCCACGCCTTGCCACGCTGCACGAAGAACGTGGATGCCCGGGACGAGCCCGGGCATGACGAGCTGTTGTGGTCGGCCCAAACAAAAACGCGAAAACAACCCCATGCACAGTAGACAAGTCATTGATAAAGCTGGGCCGGCATGACGCCGCTCAGACGCGCATTTGACGCGTCGGGCAAAACAGGCGCGGTGCTTGCGCAATGAGGCTCAGCGCGGCCGGCTGCGCTCGATGATCTCGCCGGCGCCCTTGATCAGCAGATCCAGACCCACCGCACGGCCGAGCTCGCGCGGGCGATCGGCGGGGCCTTCGCGCGAAGCCTCGATGATGGTGTTGCCGGAGAGGTCGAGCACGGATGCGGTGAGCGACATCCGATCGCCCGCGATGGTCGAGAAGCCCGCCACCGGCGAATTGCAGTGACCGTTCAGCACCCACAGCACCTCGCGCTCGGCATCGGCAGAGGCGTGCGCGGCGGGATCGTCGATCGATGACAGGATTTTTCGCGTTTGCCAGTCCTGCGCCGCGCATTCGACGGCGACGATGCCTTGCCCCGCCGCGGGCAGCATTTCGGCCGCGGTGAACTCATAGGCGATGCGATGAGACAGGCCGACGCGATCAAGGCCGGAGCGTGCCATGATCAGCGCGTCCGCCGGCCCCACCTCGCCACCATCGGGCAGACGCTGCTTCGTCTTGTTATCGAGCTTGCGCACTCGCGTATCGGCCGCACCGCGAAAATGAATGATATCGGCCTCCGGAAAGAGCCGGCGCGCATACGCTGCGCGCCGCACGGCATTGGTACCGATCTTGAAACCTCGGCCGCGCGCTTGCCGGAACGCCTCCAGCGTCACGCCATCGCGCAGTACCAGCGCATCGCCGGGGGGATCGCGCGACAAGGTCGCGCCGATGACGAGGCCGGGCGTGTCCTCGTTGCCCGGCATGTCCTTCAGCGAATGCATCGCCGCCTGGAGCTCGCCCGACCGCACGGCGGCCCGGATCTGCGCCACGAAGGCACCGCCCTTGCCGCCATGCGGCAATAGCTTGCTGGTCTGGTCGAGATCGCCCGTGGTGTCGAACTTGACGATCTCGACGTCGAGACCGGGCACGGCGGCGGTCAGGCGGCGCGCGATCTCTTCCGTCTGTGCCAGCGCCATCGCGCTCTTGCGGGTGCCGATCTTCAGTCGCGTAGCCAAGCCGTTGTCCTTTCGAGCCGCGAATTAACGCGCATCCTCCAATATCATGTCGGAGGCCTTTTCGGCGATCATGATGATCGGCGCATTGGTGTTCCCCGACACGAGGTCCGGCATGATCGAGCCGTCGACGACCCGAATGCCTTCGAGCCCTCTCACCTTCAGCCGCTGATCGACCACCGCGAGCGGGTCGTTGCCCATACGACAGGTCGAGGTTGGATGGTAGATGGTGCTGCCGCGCTCGCGGCAATAATCCAATATTTCGGCATCCGTAGATACCTTCGCGCCGGGATCGTATTCACTGATCACGAACGGCTTCAGCGCCGGCGCGTTCAGGATCTTGCGCAAAATCTTGATGCCTTCGACGTTGGTGGTGCGGTCGGTCTCGGTCGACATGTAGTTGATGCGGATTTCCGGCGGCACCGTCGGGTCCGCGCTCTTGATGCGCAGGGAACCCCGGCTCTCGGGGCGAAGCTGGCATACCGACGCCGTAAAGCCGGAGAAGTCGTGCAGCTTCTCGCCCATCTTGTCGGTCGAGAACGGCAGGAAATGCACCTGGATGTCGGGCGAGGCGAGCCGCGGGCTGGTCTTGAAGAACGCACCCGCGGTGCCGGCCGCAATCGTCAGCCATCCCTTCCGGAACAACGCATAGCGCGCGCCGGCCATGGTGCGGCGAAGCGGATGATTGATGGTATCGTTGAGCGTGATCTTCTGCGAGCAGCGCATCACGATGCGGACCTGCATGTGGTCCTGGAGGTCGTGACCGACGCCCGGCGCGTCCAGTACGACATCGATGCCGTGCTTGCGCAGGAGATCGGCCGGACCGACGCCGGAGAGCTGGAGCAGCTGCGGCGAGTTGTAGGCGCCGCTCGACAGCACGATCTCTCTTCGCGCGCGGGCCCGGCGGATTTGCGCGCCTTGCCGATATTCGACGCCGACGGCGCGGCGGCCCTCGAACAGCACGCGCTGGCCGAGCGCGCCAGTTTCGATCTTGAGATTGCTGCGCGCCTTGGCCGGGCCGAGATAGGCCACCGAGGTCGAGGCGCGGCGGCCGTTGCGCGTCGTGGTCTGGAACAGCCCGACACCCTCCTGCGTGGCGCCGTTGAAATCAGGGTTGTAGGGCAGACCGCTCTCGACCGCGGCGTCGATGAAGGCCTTTGACAGCGGGTCGGTGACGACCATGTTGGAGACCGACAGCGGTCCGCCCGTGCCGTGATATTGATCGGCGCCGCGCGACTGGTTCTCGGCCTTCTTGAAATAGGGCAGCACGTCGTCATAGCCCCAGCCGGTATTGCCGAGCTGGCGCCAGCGATCGTAATCCTCGTGCTGGCCGCGGACATAAAGCAGGCCGTTGATCGAGCTCGAGCCGCCCAACGTCTTGCCGCGCGGCTGGAACACCTGGCGGCCCTTCAGCTCGGGCTCCGGCTCGGTCTGGTACATCCAGTTGACGCTCTTCTCCTTGAACAGCTTGCCGTAGCCCAGCGGCACATGGATCCAGATGTTGGAATCCTTTGGCCCGGCCTCGAGCAGCAGCACGGTGTGCTGACCGTTCGCCGACAGCCTGTTGGCCAGCACGCAGCCGGCAGAGCCGGCGCCGACGATGATGTAATCGAATTCGGGATCGGACGGCATAAGGGCGGAGTTTGCGTTCATGCGCTGCTATTCTTCTTGTTGGAGCGGGCGTTCCGGTTCGTCACTAGCACGATCATGCCTTGGCGCGCAGCGCCTCGATCAGCGACTTGAACGCACGGGCATATTCCGCGCCGGCCCTTGCGATATCGGCGCGCCCGGCGCAGGCGACGGCGGCCTCGGTCACCGCGCCAAGCAGCAGCCGCGCCAAGGGCTCGACCGGCTGCCGCGCGATCAGGCCCGCGTCCATCGCCGCCGACAGTGCTCGCGGCAGTTTGCCGCCAAAATGCCTGGCGTCGATCTCGCGCCAGCGTTCCCAGCCGAGCACCGCCGGGCCGTCGCGCAGGATGATCTGGCCGGTCGGCCCCTGCGCGGTCGCGGCAAAGTAATGCTGGGTGCCGGCGACCATCGCGGCGAGCACGTCCTTCTCCGCGCGCGCGGCCCCATCGATCTCCACGACGAGGTCGCGCGAGACCTGGTCGAACACGGCTTCGAACACCGCCTCCTTGGTCTTGAAGTGATGATAGACCGCACCCTTGGCGATGCGGGCTGCCTCCGCGATCTCGTCCATGGTGGTGGCGGCAAAGCCTTGCGTCCCGAACAGGCGGCGCGCCGCCGCCAGGATCGCTTCCGATGTCGCCGCCCGCCGCTCCGCCTGTTTCGCCATGGCTCTCGTCTAATCCAACCATCTGCCGACCGCCAGTTGACTTTTCGACCGTCAGTCGGTATTTACCGACTAACAGTCGGTTTTATTCCAGAGGTGCCTCGTGCCGAGTCGTGAGATCGTCGAAGCTTTCGCAAAGAGGCTGGAGGATGGCGACTTCGTCGGAGCCATCCTCGACTACTACACGCCGGATGCCGCGACCTACGAGAATCTCGCCGAGCCGGTGGTCGGGCGCGACAAGCTCGCGGACAAGGAGCGTGGCGTGCTGGCGGCATTCAAGACTGTGACTGCCGTGCGCATCGGCCCAAGCCTGATCGATGGCGACATTGTCGCCAGCCGTTGGAAATTCTCCTTCACCAACACTGACGGCGTGACGCGGACACTGGAGGAGATCGCCTGGCAGACCTGGCGAGGCAACGAGATCATCGAGGAGCGCTTCTTCTACGATCCGAAACAGCTCGGACGCTGAGTGTTTGCGGAAATTGCCACTACCGGTACAGCATAACCACGGCCATGCCGATGAGAGGCGCAAGAAACCAGACGGCCTGCCACGCAGAGCCAGTGATCGACCACCGTCCATAGACGATGGTGCCGCCGTTCCGGGATGACGACCCGGGTTGATCCCGGAATGCTTTCCATCGCGCCTCGGCAGGCCCGAGAAAATCTTCCGGCTTGACCGTCATGTCGCCGCCGCTCAGCACCACCTGCATCATCTCGCCTTTCGGCTGGAACATGGCTTCAGACCCGGGCGGCGCGAAGAAGCTGCGCTTCGGGGCGATATGCTGCTCATAGAAATCCTGACCGACCGTGACGGCCGCAGCGTATGGACTGACGTACGGCACCCCCGAGATGCCGGGAACGACGAGATGGCCCACCCCGCGCACCTCGTGCCAGGGAATGAAGAGACCCTTGAGCCAAGGCCTGTGAAACCGGATGCCGGCGGCGGACATGGAGACGACCGCCTGGTCGGCGTAGAGGTGCCGGTAAGCTGAAAACGCGATCCATCCCAAGCCCAGATAGAGCAGCATCCAGCCGAAGACATTCAGCGATGGATTCACGAGACGGCTCCAATAGAGACTGGGCACGACGCCGCCATAGCTGGAGCGTCCGCTTGGCCCGCCGACCAACACGCTGATCACACCGATCACGCCGGCGACGATGCTCAGGACAAGGACGCCGATCAACAATTCCAGAAGCAATGGCAGCCCTGACCGTCCAATCAGGGTCGTCAGTGCATAGCCTGCGAACGCCAGACCCAGGAGAGCCAGATAGACGGCGGCCAAGGCCGCTCCGCTCTGGCCGCGGCTCTCGGCGTGAAGCGCGATCGCAAGGCCGGCGACGCAAGCCCACATCGCCCAGGGAAGGCGATCCATCCGCCATTTGTCCATCGTGTATTCGACCGTTGCCGAAACATCGGCTGAAGGCTCGCTCATGGACAGGCCCTTGGGAGCGCAAACGTATCCGTTGCCGACGCGGCGCACGCTTGGCCTGGTCGGTCCACGAAACGTATCACGCGAGCGAGGAGAACGTCTCCCCCCCGGCCGAGCAGGGCTATCGCATATGATGTGCAGGATGCAGCGGCATCGGCAGTGGGCTCCCTCCCCCGCTTGCGGGGCGCGACGAGCTTCGCTCGCGCTGAGAGGGTTGGGGAGAGGCTGTCTCCGCGCAGCGATTGTTGAGAATAAGTGAGGGCGTCCCTACGCGGCGAGAGCCCTCACCCGCCGCGCTCTGCGAGCGCGTCGGCCTCTCCCGCAAGCGGGAGAGGCGGAGCAAGCCTAGACAGTCCCCGTGTCAATCACATGCGATAGCCCTGCCCGGCCGAGGGTGCGGCAAAAGGCCGATCGAGGAGCGGGCGCATGACTATCCGAAGAAGCTGAGGCGCCAAGATGCTTCCCCAACTTCGGTGTCATCGCCCGGCTGGACCGGGCGATCCGGTACGCCTGTGAACTGGACCGAGAAGCCGCGGCGTACTGGATGCCGCTTTCGCAGAACATGACAGCGGAGTTGGACGCCAGCCTTGCTCAGCCATCTCGCATTTGTATCGATTTTGTTATCGATACTCTTGCACGAACACGCAGAAGTGGTCGCGCCGGCCCCCGCAGCCGAGGATAATTCATAGTTCGTCAAAGGTTTGCGGCGAATTCTCCGCACCGAGCCGGACCAACGGCGTATGCAGGCTCTGGAATGCGGACCCAACTGACCACCTATTTCGCGCGGCTGTTTGCCGGCGATCTGTCGGCGTTCGGCGCTCCCGCGACCGACGAAGCCGTGGCCGGTCATATCCGCGCCGAGCAGATGTCGCTCGTGCTCGGCTATTCGGTCGGCATCATGCTCGGCAATGCCTGCAACGCCATCGTGCTCGCCATCGCGCTGTGGCAGTCGCCGGACCGGATCTCCGCCCTGGTCTGGGCCGCCGCCGTGGCCAGCGCGGCGATCGCGTTCGGCCTGCAATCCCGCGCCGCGCGCCGCATCACCAAGCCGCAATTCGTCTCGCGCCGCGCCATGCACCGGCTGGTGCGAAATGCCTTCGTCCTTGGCGCCGCCTGGGGCATCGTCCCCGTCGCCTTCTTTGCCGACGCCTCGGCCGGCGGCCAGCTCGTCATCACCTGCCTGTGCTCGGGCATGCTGGCCGGCGGCGCGCTCGCCTTCGCCACCATCCCGATCGCAGCCATCGCCTTCACGGCCCCGATCTTCGTCGGGATCGCCATCTGCCTCGGCAGGAACGGCGATCTGGCCTTTGTCCTGATCGCCTTCCTCGTCGTTGTCTACGGCAGCGTGCTGTTGCGCGGCGTGTTCGTCAATTCGTTCTCGTTCGCGCGGCGCGTCACGCGGCAGATCGAGGCGGAGCGCACGGTGCGGCTGGATCCCCTGACCCGCCTGCCCAACCGCGTCGCCTTCAACGAGACGCTCGAGGCCGCGCTCAAGCGACTGGCGCTGTCCGGCGAGGAATTTGCAGTGCTCCTGCTCGATCTCGATCGCTTCAAGGAGGTCAACGACAAGTTCGGCCATCCCGCCGGCGACGAATTCCTGATCCAGGTCGCAAGCCGCCTGCAACGCTGCACACGCGCCGCCGAGCATGTCGCGCGCATCGGCGGCGACGAGTTCGCGCTGGTGATGGCCAATCTGGCGCGCCCGGAAGACGCCCTCGAGATCGCCGAGCGCTTCGTCGCGGCCTTCGACGAGCCGTTCCGCATCGAGGGCCGCCAGATCGTGGGCGCCACCAGCGTCGGCATCGTGCTGGCGCCACGCGACGGCAGTGCGCCGCTCGACATCATGAAGAACGCCGATACAGCGCTCTACCGCGCCAAGAAGGCAGGGCCCGGCACGATCTGCTTCTTCGAGGCCAACGACGACAAGGTGTCACGCGATCGCAAGGCGCTGCAATCGGACCTCGAGGGCGCGATTGCGCGAAACGAGCTGTTCCTGGTGTTCCAGCCGTTCCTCGACCTCGACCAAAGCCGGATCACCGGCTTCGAGGCGCTGCTGCGCTGGCAACATCCCGAGCGCGGACTGATACCGCCGAGCGAATTCATCCCGATCGCGGAGGAGACCGGCCTGATCCACGAGATCGGCGAATGGGTCATCCGCCGCGCCTGCGCGACGGTCGCCAAATGGCCCGACGAGATCAGGGTCGCCGTGAACTTCTCCGCGGCACAGTTTCACAACGCCGGCATCCTCCAGATCATCGTGCAGGCGCTCCGCGAGGCGAAGATCGCCCCGCACCGGCTCGAGATCGAGATCACGGAATCGATGCTGCTGTCGAAATACGGCTTGGCCGAGCCGGTCCTGAACGCGCTGCTGCAGCTCGGCGTCACCGTGGCGCTGGACGATTTCGGGACGGGGTTCTCCTCCCTCACCTATCTGCGCAAGCTGCCGTTCAGCCGTATCAAGGTCGACCAGTCCTTCATCCGCGACATGCTGGTGCAGCGCGACTGCGCGGCAATCGTGAAATCGGTGATCGGCCTTGCGCGCGACCTCGACATCGGCGTGGTCGCCGAAGGCGTCGAGACCGCCGACCAGCTGGAATATCTCACGCAGATCGGCTGCGAGGAGATTCAGGGCTACCTGATCAGCCGCCCGGTGTCGGCGGACGGCGTGCTGGCGCTGCTCGAGAGGAGTAAGCTTCGGGCGACCTTCGCGGCGTAGGCAAATTATGTGGCCCGCGTGCAGCAAGGCGGGAGGTGCGCTCCCTCCCCCGCTTGCGGGGGAGGGTCGGGGAGAGGGTGCCTCCACAGTGGGGCTGCCCCAGAGGAGAGAGCCCTCACCCGCGCCTTCGGCGCGACCTCTCCCGCAAGCGGGAGAGGCTAGGAGCCTGCGGCGCCGTCCATTTCTTGCAACAAGCTCTCGCTCAAATCGCGTCCGCCCGGAGCAGCGTGTCCACGGTGATCGTCCCTCGCGCGCGGGAGACGCAGGCGCAGATCTTCTGGTTGCTCTCTTTCTGATGGTCGCTGAAGAAGACGTCGCGATGGTCGATCTCGCCGTCGACCTCGACCACGTCGATGGCGCAGAGGCCGCATTCGCCGCGCTTGCAGTCGTACATCACGTCGTGACCGCTGGCGTTGAGCACGTCCAGCATCGAACGCTCGCGCGGGATTTCCAGCTCGACATTCGAGCCCTTCAAGCGCACACGGAACGCCTCGGTCGGGAGCGTGCCGCTGGAGCCGAAGGTTTCGTAGCGCAGGTCGGGCAGCGGATGGCCGGCGCCGATCCAGGCATGGCGCGCGGCATCGAGCAGCCGCATCGGGCCGCAGAACAGCGCAAGTGCACCTTTGGGGACGGAGGCGAACAGCGCGTCGAGATCGAGCCGCTTGCCTTCGTCGCTCGCATGGACGACGAGGCGATCCCCAAGCATCGCGGCGAGCTCGTCGAGATAGGCGGCCTCGCTGCGCGAGCGCACCGCATAGTGCAGCATGACATCCGACCCGCGGCGCGCCAGCGCCTGCGCCGCGCCGAGGATCGGGGTGATGCCGATGCCGCCGGCGATCAGGCAATAGTTCTGCCGCGTCCAGTCCACGGCGAGCAGCGAGGCGGGTTGCGTGATGTCGAGCCGCGCGCCCGGCTGCAACGACCACATGTAGCGGGAGCCGCCGCGGGAATCCTCGGCGCGGCGCACCGCAATTCTGAATCCATGCGACGAGGCCTCGCCGACCAGCGAATAGGACCGCGTCTCCGGCTGGCCGTCGATGGTGACGCTGACATTGATGTGGCTGCCGACCGGATAGGCCGTGACGTCGAGCTGATCCGGCCTGATCAGGAATTCGCGGATGCCGGGAGCGAGATCGCGCGTCGACACGAGCGTCGCCGGAATCCAGGTTTCGATGAAGCGCATGGTGACTGCCCTCAATCGGTTGCGGTCTTGATCAGCGCGAGCGCCGGCAAGAGGTCGAGATGGGTCCGGTTGCGCAGCGCGAGCCGCAGGTTTCGCACCGCGAGCCGCGCATGCTCGCGCATGACGGCCTCGGCGCGCGCGCCTTCGCGGTTCTCGATGGCGTCGATCACGACGCGATGGTGCTCCTGCCCGATGATCAGGATCTGCTGCGCCTCCGGCAGCGCCGATTGCGCCATCACGAAGCCGCTGGGGGATGCGAACGGCAGCGCCGAGGCGCGGTCGATCTGGCGGATCAAGGGCGGGCTGCGCGACAATTCGGTGAGCAGCGCGTGGAAGCGCGCGTTCAGCGTGACATAGGACGAGAACGCTTCGATCGAGATCGGCACCTGGCGCAGCAATTCGTCGATCGCGGCCAGGCACTCCTTCAGCGGCTCGAGCTCGCGCGCGGAGACGCCGCGCTCGGCCGAGAAGCGCGCGGCGAGACCTTCGAGCGTGCCGCGCAGCTCGATGGAATCGGAGATGTCGCGTTCGGAGAACGCCTTCACCATGAAGCCGCCGGAGGGAATCGCCTCCAGCAGGCCTTCCTCTTCCAGCCGCACCAGCGCCATGCGCACCGGGGTGCGCGAGGCGCCGGTGGTCTCCACCGCCTGCAGCTCGGAGATGCGCTCGCCCGGACGCAAGGCGCCGGACAGGATCTGGTCGCGCAGCGCGAGCTGCGCCTTCACGGTCTGCGAGACGGAGCGGTCGACCTCACGCTCGGCCATGACCTACTCCGCGGCCTGAAGGCGCTGCGGCGCGCTTTCCTTCGCCACCATCTTGTCGATCAGCTTGCGCGACCACATCGCGCCGGCGTCGATGTTGAGGTTGTAGAAGATGCGGTCCGGGTTCTCGTCCATGGCGCGCTGCTGCGCTTCGAGGATCAATTCGTCCTCGCGGAAGATGCCGGAGACGCCCTCGCGGATCTCGGACGTGATGCGCTGCTCACCGAGCTGGTAGTTGCGCACGAAGGCCCAGAAATAGTGGCAGGTCTTCTCGGTCTCCGGCGTGATGGTGTTGAGCACGAAGCCGTTGACGCCCTGCGAGCGGTCGCCTTCCGGCGCGCCGGTGCCGGCGGGCGCCACGCCGACGTCGATCGCGATGGTGCACGGCGCCTCGAAACGGATGATCTGCCAGCGGTCGACGAGGCCGGGCTTGCCGAGCTGCTTGGCCCAGAACGGCGGCGGCTCGATGTTCCGCATCCACCGCGTCACCGTGACGGTCTTCTCGCCATGGGTGACGTCGAACGGGGCCTCGGCGACCGCCTCGTTGCCGATCGATGAGCCGTGCACGAAGGTCTCGTGGGTGAGGTCCATCAGATTGTCGAGCACGAGGCGGTAGTCGCATTTGACGTGGATGGTCTTGCCGTCGCCGGCCCAGGCCGGATCGTGATTCCAGTGCAGGTCGGGGACGAGCGCGGGATCGGCCAGCGCGGGATCGCCCATCCAGAGCCAGATGTAGCGGTGGCGCTCGACCACAGGATAGGAGCGCACGCAGGCCGACGGGTTGATGGTCTCCTGCGAGGGCATGAAGGTGCAGCGGCCCTGCGCATTGAACTTCAGGCCGTGATAGCCGCAGACGACGGTGTCGCCTTCGAGCCGGCCTTTGGACAGCGGCACCAGGCGATGCCAGCAGGCATCCTCCAGCGCGGCCACCGAGCCGTCGGCCTTGCGATACATCACGACATGCTTGCCGCAGATCGTCCGCGGCAACAGCGCCGGCTTCACCTCGGCATCCCAGGCAGCGGCGTACCAGGCGTTCATCGGGAAGGGCTTTGTCATCGGTCTCACTCCCACGGCTTATGTATGCGTTATGTATACAATAGCTGAGAAGTGAGATGTTTCAAGGCCAAAATAGGCGTATCATAATACCTTAAAGCGATTCCGTGTATACATCCTTCACTCCGGCGTCATCGCCCGCGAAGGCGGGCGATCCAGTACTCCGCAGCGGAAATTGTCTGAGCAAATGACCGCCGCGGCGTACTGGATTCCCCGCCTTCGCGGGGAATGACAGCGGTGAGTGCGGCCCCGGCGGTGAGTGCGCCCAAGCGGAGGATGCGGCCCACCAGCCGGGAGACTAGGAAAGGCTTGCGCCCCGCAGCTACGCGCCGAACACCTTCGCCAGCCCCGCCTTCGCCTCTTCCTGGATCTTCTTCAGGTGCTCGGGACTGCGGAAACTCTCGGCGTAGATCTTGTAGACGTCCTCGGTGCCCGACGGCCTTGCCGCGAACCAGCCGAAATCGGTCTCGACCTTGATGCCGCCGAAGGGCTGGCCGTTGCCGGGCGCCTTGCTCAAGGTGGCGCGGACGGGATCGCCGGCGAGGTCCTTGAGGCCGAGCTGCTCGGGCGTGACGGACTTCAGGATGGTCTTCTGCGGCCCCGTCGCGGCGACGTCGATGCGGGCGTAATGCGGCACGCCGAACTCGGCGGTGAGATCGCCGAACAGCTGGCTAGGATCGCGGCCGGTCTTGGCCATGATCTCGGCGGCGAGCAGGCCGAGGATGACGCCGTCCTTGTCGGTGGTCCACACCGTGCCGTCGCGGCGCAGGAACGAGGCGCCCGCACTCTCCTCGCCGCCGAAGCCGAAGCCGCCGGTGAGCAGGCCGTCGACGAACCATTTGAAGCCGACCGGCGTCTCGACCAGCTTGCGGCCGAGCTTCCCGGCGACGCGGTCGATGATCGAGCTCGACACCACGGTCTTGCCGATCGCGGCATCCCTGCTCCAGTTCGGACGGTGCGCGAACAGGTAGGAGATCGCGGTCGCCAGATAATGGTTCGGATTCATCAGGCCGCCGGATCGGGTCACGATGCCGTGGCGGTCGGCATCGGTGTCGTTGGCAAAGGCGACGTCGAAGCGGTCGCGCATCCCGATCAGGCTCGCCATCGCGTAAGGAGAGGAGCAGTCCATGCGGATCTTGCCGTCCCAATCCACCGTCATGAAGCGGAAGGTCGGATCGATCGCCTCGTTCACCACCGTGGCCTTCAGGCCGTAGCGCTCGATGATCGGATGCCAATAGTGCACGGCGGCGCCGCCGAGCGGATCGATGCCGATCTTGATGCCGGCGGATTTGATGAGCTCGAGATCGACGACGTTGCCGAGATCGGCGACATAGGGTGTGATGAAGTCGCTGGCGCGGACGTTCGATGATTTCAGCGCCTTGGCATAGTCCATGCGCTTGACGCCCTTGAGAGCGTCGGCGAGATAGGCATTGGCGCGCTTCTCGACCACGCCCGTGACATCGGTATCGGCCGGGCCGCCATGCGGCGGATTGTATTTGTAGCCGCCATCGTCCGGCGGGTTGTGCGAGGGCGTAATGACGACGCCGTCGGCAAGGCCGCCAGTGCGGCCCTTGTTGTAGGTGAGGATCGCGTGCGAGATCACCGGCGTCGGCGTGTAGCCGCCGTCCTTGTCGATCATGACGTCGACGCCGTTGGCGGCGAACACCTCGACGGCACTGACCAGCGCCGGCTCGGCCAGCGCATGGGTGTCAATGCCGATGAAGAGCGGGCCGGTCAGCCCCTTTTCCTTTCGATAGTCGCAGATCGCCTGCGTGGTCGCGAGAATATGGCCTTCGTTGAAAGTGTTCTTGAACGAGGTGCCGCGATGGCCGGAGGTGCCGAACGCCACGCGCTGCGCGGGATCGGAGGCATCGGGCTTGCCGGCGAAATAGGCCGTCACCAGCCGCGGAATATTGGTGAGCGCGTCCGGCGAAGCCTGTTTGCCCGCCGCGGGATGAACATCAGCCACTGGAAGATCCTCGTTCTGTCGCAACAGAGATAGCGGAGCACCATAACCGGGCTCGCGCCGAGGGCTCAACACGCGCGACCGGGCAGGCGTTCCTTTGAGCGAGTACCGTAGCCCGCATGAGCGAAGCGACATGCGGGACCATCTACCCGGATGTCGCTTCGCTCATCCGGGCTACGGGATCATGCTATGCTCCACGGCATCGAAGCCCGTCGAATCGTCCCATGGCTCTCCTGCGCAAGCTGCTTCTGCTGATCGCCGGCCTCGTCGCGGCGGTGGCGCCGGCGCGCGCCGCGGAGTTCTACACCGAGGACCTGCGCATCCCCATGGCGGAGGCGGGGCCGCAGGGGCTCGAGGCCTTTCTGGTCCGCCCGGCAGGAGCGAAGCGCTATCCGCTGGCGCTGCTGAGCCACGGCTCGCCGCGCAGCTTCGACGACCGCGCGACGATGTCCGCGCACAAATATTACGGCATCGCGCTGGAATATGCCCGGCGCGGCTTTGCGGCGCTGATCGTGATGCGGCGCGGCTACGGCACCTCGCCCGGCGGACGCGTCGACAGCGTCGGCGGTTGCGCGAAGGCCGCCTACTTGCCCGCAGCCGCGGTCGCGGTTGCCGATCTGCGCGCCGCGATCGATGCGATGGCGCGCCGGGCCGATGTGACGACGTCGGGCATGATCGCGGCCGGCCATTCCGCCGGCGGACTCGCAACCATCGCGCTCACCGCGCAGGCCCCGTCCGGTCTGGTCGCCGCGATCAACTTCGCCGGCGGCCGCGGCTCGCGCGACGACGACGACGTCTGCAATCCGAACGGGCTGGTGCAGGCTTTCACCGCCTTCGGCAAGACCTCGCGCGTGCCGACGCTCTGGGTCTATGCGGCGAACGATTCCTACTTCGGCCCCGAGCTCGCGCGCCGCCTCCATGACGGGTTTCGCGCCGGTGGCGGCAACGCGACATTCATCGCGGCGCCGGCTTACGGCGACGACGGTCACTATCTCTATTCAGTGGCGGGCCGTCCGCAATGGACGCCCTATGTCGACGCCTTCCTGCGCGAGCGCGCCCTCGTTGGCCGCGACATCCTGAGCCCGCCCGATTCCTTGCCGCCGCCGCGCCAGCTCAACGAGGCCGCGCGGGCCGAGTTCGCGCGCTATCTCGCCAACATGCAGCCGCACAAGGCTTTCGCGGTGTCCCCGAACGGCGGCTACGGCTGGCGCGCGGGACGCAGCACGGCCGACGAGGCCCAGCGCGACTCGCTCGCCGCCTGCCTGAAATGGTCGCCTACATGCACGCTCTATGCGATCGACGACCACTTGGCCGACCCGTCGCAGACGATCCCCACGGATCAGAGTGCCCGCGCGCGCTAGCCGCCGCGCGGGAGCCGTTTTGTTAACTCCGGCGCACTATGACGGAGCGATGTTGTGGGATCGGGCAGGCTTGCATCTTTGCGCGGCGTGGCGGACCGTGGCGGTCGCCCTGCTGGTGTCGGCCCCGCTCTGCGCGCACGCCGCAGACGGCAACACGGAGCTCGGCGCAGGCGAAACGCCGTCATCCCGGGCCCTGATCCGGAAGATCATCGAGAGAGAGACCGCAAGCACCAATTTGCCGGCCGATATCGCCGAAGCGGTCGTCTTCGTCGAAAGCGGCTACAATTCGGCCGTCATCGGCAGCGTCGGCGAGATCGGCCTGATGCAGGTCCGGCCCGAGACGGCGGCGATGCTGGGTTTTCGGGGCAGCGAGGCGGAACTCGCCGAACCCGACATCAACATCCATTATGGGGTGCTCTATCTCAGTCAGGCCTGGCGTCTGGCCGGCGGGGACATCTGCCGCGCTCTCATGAAGTACCGGGCAGGCCATGGCGAGGAAGCGATGACGCCGCGGTCGCAGGTCTATTGCAACCGGGCCCGCAACCGCCTTGCCGCCATGAATTCGACCTTGGCCGGAGCCGAAGCGACGGCTGTTCCGGATCCGGCGCCCCCGATCGCGGCTGCGGCTCCGGCAAAGCCGGCGAGCCGCCCGAAGGTGTCGGTGCAGCCCAAAGCCGTCTATGCCCGCTATCGACAAGGCACCGCGGCCGCCAGCCGCGCCTATTGGGGAGCCCACGAGGCCAAGGTCAGCCAGATCAAGGCGCGCATCGCGGCGAAATGGAAGCGCGTCGCATCGCGTTGAAGCGATACCCTACAGCCGCTCGCTGAGCGCGAGCTTGTAGCCGACGCCGGTCACAGTCGCGATCACGGGCGTGCCGCTGCCGATCAGCTTGCGGCGCAGCCGCGCCACCAGCGCGTCGACCGTGCGGATGTCGACCTCGGCCTGGCGGTTGCTGACGACCTCGATCAGATAGTCGCGACTGAGCGGCCGTCCGTCGGCGCCGACGAGCGCGGCGAGCAGATCGAACTCGGCGCGCGTCAGCGCCACCGGCTTGCCGTCGCTGCCGAGCAATTCGCGCCGGGTCAGGTCGATGATCCAGTCGCCGAAGGCGATCGAATTGTGGTTGCGCGCCGCCTTGCGGTCGAGCGAGCGCCGCCGCAGCACGCTGCGGGCGCGCGCGAGCAGATCGCGCAGATTGATCGGCTTGGTGACGTAATGGTCGCCGGCGATCTCGAGGCCGAGGATGCGATCGACGTCGGTGTCGCGGCGCGTCACGAAGATGATGCCGGCGTTGCTGGTCGCCTGGATCTCCTTGGCGAGCTCGAAGCCGTCGCCGTCGGGCAGCTGCACGTCGAGGAAGATGAGATCGGTGCGCCCGCGCAGCACCTGCCGGCATTCCGCGCAGGAGCCGGCGCCGACGACGTCGAAATTGTTGTCGCTGAAATAGCCGACCAGCATGGTCCGCGTCACCGGATCGTCCTCGACGACGATCAGCCGCTCGCGGCCGGCCGGACGCAATTCCCGAGGTGCGGAGTCAACCACGGTCATGGGTGTCCTGTCTGCCTGCGGCCCGCCTTGGATGGCCTGCGGCCCGCCTTGGAAATTCAAGCCGCCGCGCAATGCGCTGTCATGTGAACGGACATTCACGACTTGCTCGAGCCCCCCGAAATGAGCCGCCTGAGTATTAGGCGCGTTGCGACGCGCAGACAATATTGGTCATGGTCTTGACGCATTAAGTATGAATTGGCCCACAATTCTCATTCGGCGCATCAAAGCGCAGGAGAGCCGCTGCCGTGGTGAGCGGTCCCGCACTTTCGCCGCAGGGCCCCCGCCGGTTAACGTAAAGAAAGCCTTCGGCTTCGGAAAGCCCTCCTGCGCCTCTATTGTCTGGCCTGCACAAAGAGAACCACGGAGCAGGCGTGATGCAGGAGCAGACCCGATTGGCTGCCGGCCGAACCGAACTGGACACCCCGCCGTTCGCTCGGTCGCACACGCTCGACCTGCTGCGCGGCCTCGCCATCGCCGGCGTGATGGCGATCCACGTCTCGCAGGCATTTCCGTCGAACATCCGCCCCGTCGATTTCGCCTTCATGTGCGGTTGGACCGGCGTCAACGTGTTCTACCTCGTCAGCGCCATGACGATGTGCCTGATGTGGACGCAGCGCAGCGGCGAGACGCATCCGACCCGCAAGTTCTATATCCGGCGCTTCCTTCGCATCGCGCCGCTGTTCTGGCTCGCGATCCCGATCTACCTCGCCATCAACGGCACCGGGCCGAACGACAATGCGCCTGGCGGTATCGGGCCGGTTCAAGTGATCCTGACCGCGACGTTCCTGCACGGCTTCTGGCCGGACAGCGTCAACAGCGTGGTGCCCGGCGACTGGTCGATAGCGGCGGAGATGACGTTCTATCTCGTCTTCCCGCTTCTGATCACCGCGTTCGGGTCGCGCCGTCATCTCTATCTCGCGCTGGCGATCGTGCTGCATCTCGTCAATGTCTGCCTGTTCAAACCGTGGGCCTTCGCGCTGTTCTCGGCCTATTACGGTCCCGGCCACGAGGGGTTCGTCTGGACCACGCTGCATCTCAGCTTTTTGAACCAGCTTCCGGTGTTCCTGATCGGATGCGCGCTGTACTTCTCGCTGCGCGACGGCTTCACCAGATCCGACGCCGCGATCTTCGCCGTCTTCATCGCGCTGTCCTTCGTCGCCGACCGCGCCACCGGCTCGCATGAATTCAACTATCTCATGATCAATCTCGTGCTCGCCGCGCTGGTGACAGGTTGCATCAAGCTTGCCGTCCGCTTCCAGCCGCTCGAAGCGCTCGGCCGCAATTCCTATTCGATGTACCTGTCGCACTTCGCGGTGATCTATGGCCTGCGTCAGCTCTGGCCGCTCGCGGACGGGCTGATCTCACTGCTCATCGCCTATGCCGTCACCGCCGCGCTGAGCTATCTCGTCGCCCGCGCGACATGGCATCTGGTCGAGCGGCGCGCGCAGGACCTGGCGCATCGCCTGACAATGGCGCCGTCGGGCCGGTCAAGCCTCCGGCCAGCCATCGCCGCCACTGCGGCCGGCATGAGCTGAACGAGGCCCCTACCTCACCCGCCCCAAGGCTATCGCTTATGGCGCTTTGAGGGATCTGTGGGCACGCCTCGTCCTTCGAGACGACCGCTTCGCGGTCTCCTCAGGATGAGGCTAACTATCATTGTGCTCGTTGAAACTGGCGCTGCGCACTCGGTCCTCATCCTGAGGGCCCGCCGAAGGCGGGCGTCTCGAAGGATGGCCACAGGCGAGATCGCTCCCATATGCGATTGCTCTGCCACTCCGGTGCGGCTTGCTTCATGGCCGCCTTCGTATCTACTGTGAAGAGTCTTCACGCTGGAGTGGGCATCATGGAGGTCATACTGCTCGGCACCGGCGGCCCGCGGCCGGACCCGCGCCGCATGGCGACGACCACGCTGATCAAGCTCGGTGACGAGAATATCCTGTTCGACGCTGGCCGCGGCGTCGTGCTGCAGCTCAGCAAGGCCGGCGTTCCCCTCGGCGCGATCAACACGGTCTTTCTCACGCACCATCACTTCGACCACATCGGCGACCTCTACGATGTGATGCTGAATTCATGGATGCACGGACGCAAGGACGCGCTGCGCGTCTATGGACCGCCGGATACCGAGCGGCTCGTCAACGCGCTGATCACGCAGGTCTACGACAAGGACATCGCCTGGCGGGATCAGGGCGAGCCGACCCTTGGCGGCTGGAAACCCGTCGTCGCGACGGACATCATACCGGGTCCCGTTCTCGACACCGGACGCTGGAAGATCAGCGCCGAGCTGGTCTCGCATGGCGATGGCCTCGACATGCAGCCGGCCTTCCTGGCGCGATGGATGTGTCTCGGCTACCGCTTCGAAGCGGAGGGCAAGGTGATTGCAATTTCCGGCGACACAGTCCCCTGCCCCGGGCTCGAGCGGCTGGCACAGGGGGCCGACCTGCTGGTCCAGTGCTGTTTCCTCGCAACGCCGGAGATCAACAACGAGCACCTTCGCCGCCTTGCGAAATTCACGATCGCCTGCGGCGACACCGTCGGCAAGGTGGCGGCCAAGGCCGGCGTCAAGAAGCTCGCGCTGACCCATCACCGGCCGCGCACCAACGATGCCATGCTGAACGCGCTGCTCGAAGATGTCAGGCAGGACTATTCGGGCCCTGTCGTGCTCGGCGAGGATCTCACGCGGATCGAAGTCTGAGGGCCGTCGCTCGGTCCGCAACGGATGCGCGCGGCCGCCTTCCGGGCATCAGGACGATCCGACCTCGATCCGGAACGACAATTGCTCTTCGGCTCCTGGTGCGATGTGCATCAGGCCGGGCTTGTCGCTGAACTCGCCGTCGAATCCGGCCGGACTGGCATAACCGCGCCAGGGCTCGATGCAGAGGAACGGCGCGCCAGATGGTTTCGACCAGACCCCAAGCTCGCGAAAGCCGCGCCAGGACATTTTGAGCCAGGGGCCGGTGGGCGCGGCATAGCGGACCGCGTTGCTCTCGATCCGGTCGAAAATGACGGCGTCGTCGGTGAACAGGGATTCGGACAAAGGGAGCACCGCACCTTTGACCGGGCTCGGCTCCGTTGCCACGCGCAGCAATCCGCCATCGAGGCGGCGGACGGGAGACGATTCCGCGCTCGTAAAGGTCAGCGAATAGCTCTCCTTGGCAAGTCCCGGCTGGAGCGGCCAGTTGAACGCGGGGTGACCGCCGATCGAAGCCGGCAATGTCTCCTTGCCGGTGTTGGCGATCGTGAGCGTCAGATCGAGGCCGGCGCTGTCGAGCGTATAGGTTGCGGTCAGCCGGAACGCGAACGGATAGAGCGCACGCGTCGTCTCGCTGTCCTCGAGCACCAGCGCGCAGCGGCTCTCGCCGCGCTCCGTCCACGCAAAGCGGCTGTCGCGCGCAAAGCCGTGCTGGGTCATCCGGTAGGTCTTGCCCCGATGCCGCAACTCGTCCTTGGCGAGGCGCCCGACGATCGGGAACAGCAATGGCGCATGGCGCAGCCATTCCGGTCCCGCCTGCCAGACGAATTCGGTGGTGGCGTCCCTCAACGAACACAGCTCGGCGCCGTACGCCTTGATGGTGGTGGTAAGTCCGCCGCTGCGGAGAGTGTGGGTATCGTCACTCATGGCCGACATCTACACCGCGCCCCCACACGCAGCAAGGCGGCGCCCCTCGTGCCATCGAAGCGTTTTGGCGCCCGGCGGAGCGCAGCGTCATATTTCCGTACCTAACGATTGCTCCTGTGGGGCCGGTCCACCACCCGAAAGCCGATGAACCCCATGGTAGCCAATTGAAGTTCTTCATCAACGGCCGGTTTCTGTCGCAAAAGCTCACTGGCGTTCAGCGTTATGCCGCTGAAATGGTCAAGGCGATCGACGCGCTCCTGGCGTCGGAGCAAACTGCTGCCTCGCTGCGGAACGCGGATTGGCAATTGCTGACACCAGCGGATGCAAGCGAGGGCCTCGATCTCCAACGAATCAAGATCCGCACCGTCGGCCGCTTGCATGGTCATGCCTGGGACCAAATCGATCTGGCGCGCGCCGCGGCAGGGGGCCGTCTGATCAGTCTGGCCAATTCCGGCCCCGTCCTCCATCGCGACCACATTGTCGTGATTCACGACGCTCAGGTCTTTCGCAGGCCGGATTTCTTCAACTGGCGCTATTTGACCGTCCATCGGACAATGGGTCGACTGCTCGCCCGCAACGCAGCCATCGCAACAGTGTCGGCCTTTTCCCGCCGAGAGCTTGCCCAAGTGCTGAATTTATCGGCATCGCGCATTCCGGTATTTCCCAACAGCGCCGAACACTTCGCGGCGACGAAGCCCGATCCCGGGATTCTTGCCAGACTGGGCGTTCGGCCGCAGAAGTTCTTCCTCTTCGTCGGCTCGAAGACCAAGAACAAGAATCTGGCCGTGGCGATCCGCGCTGTTCAGCTGCTCGATCGGGAAGACGTTCCGCTGGTCATCGTCGGAGGAGATAACAGCAAGGTCTTTCAGGATAATTCGGGTCACGGGGTTTCCGGGCTGCTGCTGGCCGGACGACTGACCGACAGCGAGATCGCCGCGCTCTATGCGCATGCATCGGCATTCGTGTTTCCCTCGCTCTATGAGGGTTTTGGCGTGCCGCCACTCGAGGCCATGATCTTCGGTTGCCCGGTCATCGCCTCGACGGCTGATGCGGTTGTAGAGACGTGCGGCGATGCGGCTGCGTATTTTGACGCCAATGATGCCGAAGCATTGAAGCAACTCATGCTCGAAAGATTGGCAGCCGGCGCAATCTCGGACCAGGAACGGCGACGGCAGCAGGAACGCGTCGCATTTTATTCGTGGCAAAAGTCGGCCAAGTCTCTGCTCGACCATCTCGCACCACCGGCTAGCGTTGCCAGTGCTGCTTGAAGTTCAATGCACTTCACCTATCGCGCGCATCGGTGTTCGCACAAACGATTTGCAACTGGGTGCAACGCGGACGCCCCAGCGTTGTTCCACGAAATGTTTCATTCCCGTGACAATCGCGCGCGCAATGGGCTTGGCGCAACATCACCACATCGCTGCCCCAATATCGCTACGTATTCGAGGAACTGTGTTTCGCACTAGCGAACACAGAACAGGGATACAGGATGTCCGGCTCTCCGACGCAGCCCTACGCAAGACAACCGATGAAAGTGCTGCACGTCGCAGAGACGATTCGGGGCGGGATTGCGAGCTATCTGAACGAGTTGCATCCTCAGCAACAGGCAAGCTTCGGCGCGGACAACGTGCACTACGTCGTGCCTTCGGATCATCGTCGCGATCTCCCCGGGATCGACGACAACCAGATTACGACGTTCGAGCGATCCGGCCGCAGTATCGCCGGACTATTCCAGATGTTTCGTGCGAGTATGCAGGCCCTGGATGCCTTCCGCCCTGATGTCGTGCATCTGCATTCCTCGTTCGCGGGCCTCGTGCTCCGCCCCGCGCTTGCAGCCCGCTCGGACGGACCACGCGTCGTCTATTGCCCGCACGGCTGGGCGTTTTCGCGCGAGACCGGCCGCCTCAGCCACGTGGTGACGAAGGCCGCAGAGAACCTTCTCGCACGAACGTCGGACCGGATCATCTGCATCTCTGGCGACGAGTTCAACGAAGCCGTCCGCGCCGGAATTCCCGCCGACCGCCTCACCCTCGTCCATAACGGCATCTCGAAGACGCGCTCGCCGCAGCCCGTCGCGGCAGACTGGACTTCCAAGAAGGTCAAGGTTCTGTTCATCGGACGCCTCGACCGTCAGAAGGGCTTTGATCTCCTGATCGAGGCGGCGCGCGCGCTCGAAGACGTGGTTGATATCCGCATGATCGGCGCCTCCGTCGTCAACAAATACGAAGGCCCGAGCGTACCGTCCAACGTGTCCCTGCTCGGCTGGCTAGACCGCCCGACCATCGAGACCCAGCTCGAGGCCGCCGATCTCGTCGTGATCCCGTCGCGATGGGAAGCCTTCGGCCTCGTTGCCCTGGAAGCGATGCGCGCAGCAAAGCCTATCCTGGCATTCCGCAGCGGAGCACTGCCCGAGATCGTGGTCGACGGCGTCACCGGCGTGCTTTGCGAGCCTGTCGCCGTTCAACCGCTGGTGGACGGCTTTCGGCGGGCGCTCGATTTCGATCTCAAGGTGCTGGGGCAGCGCGGCTACGACCGGTTCAAGCAGCTGTATGACGTTCAAAAGACGCATGGGCAGTTGCAGCAGGTCTATCTCGAGCTGCTGCAGAACGACCAGACACCGATCGAGGCCAAGGCGGGGCTGCAATCGGATCTCTCCAAGAATTTCTGATGGCTCCACTAGTCCCACGCACCTTGGTTCGCGACAGTCTCCGCCTCGCCAGCCTCATCGCATCGGTCCTTCTGCCGGCCTCGGTCTGCGCCCAGCAGGCGCAACCGCTCGATGCCCGATTCCTGCTGGGGGTCGGCACGCATCAGGGCCTGGGTGGCCCGGTGAGCGCGCGCGGATACGTGCCTTCGGAAAACGTCGCCCAGATCAAGCAACTCGGTCTCAATTCCTTTCGCGATGATTTTCCCTGGTCCGAGTTCGAGGTTGGGGGACGCCGGATGGGCTTCACACCCAGACTTGGCAGGCTCGAAGCGCAGGTCAAGTCCGGCGTCGCGCGCCCTCTCCTGATCCTCGCCTTCGGCCATCATCTCGTTCCGAATTCCTCGCCACCGACGACCGACGAGGCGCGGCAGCGGTTCGCCGATTATGCGGCGGCGGCCGCGCAATCGGTGGTGGCGCAGCATCCGCTGTTCGAGCTCTGGAACGAATGGAACCTGGCGGCGAAGAAAGATCCTGCGTTCTCGCCGGAAAACTACCGGGCGCTCGCCGAGGTCACGCGGCCGGTCGTCAAGCGGATGGCGCCAAATGCGCCGTTCTTGGTCGGCGCGCTCGGCGACGATCTGGGCTGGACATGGACCGAGAAGATGCTGCGGACCGGCATTCTTCAATATGCGGACGGCGCATCGATCCATCTCTACAATTTCTGCATGGGCCCGAGCAAACGCACCTCGGCCGAAATCATCGACAGGCTCACGGCGTTTCACCGGCTGGTCGGCCAGGCGAGCGGAAACCCCGATTTTCCGATCTATGTCACCGAGACCGGGTGGACCACGGCTGCCACCAATAAATGCGGCG
This sequence comes from Bradyrhizobium sp. LVM 105, assembly GCF_003957705.1. Classification (NCBI taxonomy): domain Bacteria; kingdom Pseudomonadati; phylum Pseudomonadota; class Alphaproteobacteria; order Hyphomicrobiales; family Nitrobacteraceae; genus Bradyrhizobium; species Bradyrhizobium sp. LVM 105. The sequence goes on from NZ_QZMV01000013.1 coordinate 204,977, forward strand.
TCAGCGAGCAAGCCCAGTCCGACAATAGTGCGCAGCTCATCTTGTGGGCATCGACCGCGGCGCGCTGGCTCAAAGGAATGTGGTTCTACGAACTCAAGGACAGTGGAAAGGACGCATCGGACCTGGAGCACAATTTCGGACTCTATCGTTTCGACAACTCGCCGAAGCCGGTCGCCTGCGCGGTCCAGGGCGCCTGGGCCTTCATCCGCTCCAGCCTGAGCGCCGAGAAACGCGATCTCGCCAGCGGCCTCGTGTCGATCAATGCAACGACGACGTCCGGCGCCAGAGTTGCGGTCTGGTCCGAGACTCCCGACCGGCGTTACGAGGTCCGGATCAAGGGCGATCAGGACGGCGCAACCTTTGCGATGCCGTGCGACTCGGCCGCAAGACCGGCGTCCGGTGCCTGGATTCCGGTTTCGACCACGCCTGTTCTCATTGCAGCGAGCAACGGTGCCATGCCCGCCCTGGAGATAAGGCCGGCACGGTAAGCGCTATTTTTGCAAAACATGAGGTTCAGTGATGAAAGTTCTTTTGACGTCCACGCTTTATCCGACGCCTCAGGCCCCCAAGATCGTCGGCGGTGCAGAGATCTTCGCGCGGCGCTTCGCCGAAGGCCTGGTGCAGCGCGGAGACGAGGTCGAGGTGATCCGGGCCGCACCGTCCCCTGGGCAGGAGCGCGAAAGCTGCAATGGCATCAACGTCCATTCCGCGCCGGTCCAGAACATCTATCGGCCCTTCACGGAGCAGAAGAACGCCGTCCTGCGCAGCATCTGGCATGCGGTCGACGACTGGCAGATGCAGGCGCCGCTGATCGCGGAGCGCATCCGGGCCTTCAAGCCGGACGTGCTGCACTCCAACAATCTGTCGGGTCTCACCACCGCGATCTGGCGCGTTGCCGCCCAGCTCGGCGTGCCGGTGCTGCATACGCTTCACGATTATTATCTGACCTGCCCGCGCTGCTCGCGCTTCGACAAGGGGCGCTCCTGCGAGCACACCTGCACGAGCTGCGGGATCCTGACCTTCCATCGCAAGCGGGCGACGCATTGGCTGAGCGCGGTGGTCGGCGTGAGCGAGCGCGTGCTGTCGATCCATACCGACATGGGCATGTTCGCGGAGACGCCGATCCGCACCGTGATCCGCAACGCCTCGACGGAGCCGCCGCGCGAACCCTATCCCCGTCCGGTCTGCACCACGGAGGTGACGTTCGGATTCATCGGCCGCCTCACCGAGGAAAAGGGCATCGACAATCTGATGCGGGCACTTGCCATGCTGCCCCGGGATCGCATCCGGATGCTGATCGCCGGTCGCGTCAGCGACGAGGAACAACGGCGCCTCAGGGCGCTCGCGCCGGATGCGCGTATCGAGTTCATGGGATTCGTGGTGCCGGACGATTTCTACAAGCAGGTCGACGTGGTGATTGCCCCCTCGATCTGGCACGACCCTGGTCCGCTCGTCGTCGCCGACGCCAAGGCGGCCGGCAGGCCGCTGCTCGGAACGCGCTTTGGCGGCATGCCCGAAGTGATCGAGCACGGCGTGACCGGCTGGCTGACCGAAGCCGACCCGAAATCGCTTGCCAAGAGCATGATGGAGGTCGCGGCGGATCCCCACAAGATCGACGAGATCAGCCGGCGCCTCATTGCGGATACCAGCAAGTGGATATTTGCCGACGTGCTGTCGTCATACAAGAATCTGTATGAACAATTGCGCGAGCAGCGGATGTCGCACGTGCGCGCAGCAACGACTGAAGCCTCAAAAGGTCCGGCCATCGTCGGCAAGGAGCGCCTCATTCCGCGATGACACGCCTGTTCGCGATGGCGGGCTATTTCTATCAAAGCGCCGCGGCGATCATCCTGATCTTCGCGGTCAGCCATCTCTTGCCCGCTGCCGACTACACCAGCTTTTCCCTCACGCTGGCCTCGAGCCAATTGCTCTGCGTCCTGATGTTCGAGTGGCTGCAGCTCGCCGGATTGCGTTTTCTCGCAGCAGCCCGGGAGGACGAGGCGGCCCGGCTGAGGTGGTCGCTCTTCGCAGCTGGCGTGTCGAGTGCGGGCGCGCTGATAGCGGTCGGAAGCTGCGCGTTCCTGGCCAGCACGCTGCCGGCAGGGATCATCGCGCTCGGCCTCGGCATATCCGTGCTCCAGGGGGTGACGGATCTGTATTTCCTGACGGTACGCCTGTCGGACCGGCTGGGGGTCGCCTCCTCTCTTCTCGCACTGCGTGCCACCGCGCTTCTGGCGGGAGCCGCGGTGGGAGGAAGGATTTGGGGAACGGCTGAGGCCGCGCTGCTCGGGATTGCGTTGGGACACACGCTGGGGCTCGTCGCGGGGCTCATCGCTTACCGCACGCCGCTGGAACGCGCCTCGTTGCAGACGATGCTCGCCGACTGGAAGACCTTCGCCCGCTACGGCATGCTCGCGGCGGGTGCATCCGTCATCCATCTGTCGGTGCCGGTGCTGCTCCGCTTCATCATCATCGGCCGGCTGGGCGCGACGGGCGCCGGCGCCGGGTTTTCGATCGCGCTCGACCTGCTGCAACGCCCGTTCTGGGTCCTCAATGCAGCGATCCACACCGTGAGCTATCCCGATGTCGTAAAGGATTTCGAGCGCGGAACCGTCACGAAGTCGGTGCAATCGACGCGGCGGATGTTCGAGTTCATGGTCTGCACGACCCTCGTGCTGCTCGGCGGACTGGTCGGCTTCATTCCGGATGCCGCTCGCATCCTGGTGCCGCGGGAGAGCCTGGACGGCTTCCTGACGACGGCGCCCATGGTGGCCGCCTTCTATTTCCTACACACGCATCTCCAGGCGACCGTCGCAGTCGTTCCGCACCTGGAGAAGCTCGCGACCAGGCTCGTAGTCGTTGCGGCCGGCCAGCTCGCGATCGTCGCGGCCGTCGCGCTAGCCGCGGTTTGGGCCGGCCTGTCGCCGCGACAAGCGGTCGGCTGCGCTTCGCTCGCCACGCTGGCAGCGATTCTGTTTGCGCTCGGTCCGACCCTGCGGTTCGAGGCATTCCCGCGCTGGTCACTGGTCGCGCAGGCGCTGGTGGCCGCCGTCCTGATCGGATCACTCGGCGCGATGCCGACCGAGCCCGCGACATGGCTTGCCGGCAAGATCTTGATCGCCGGAATCGCGACGGCCATCGTCGGTTGGCGCGGAGATTTTCTGATGCTGGCCCGCCGCGACTAATTCGCCGCACCGGCATGGATCGGAACACAGCGAGCGAGCAATTGAGCCGTTGGGCCACGGCGCTGATTCAGTTCCTGGACGGAACCATTGCGCCTCCCCGGTCCAACCAAGCGGTCATATCCGGGAAAATACGGACACAACTAACGCGATAAAATCTGTCAGATTGCTCGCCCATGAAAAAACGGCATCTGCCGACTCCCTGTGCAATCTGATGATGCAGACGAAAGAGTCGGACTCGGCAACGAGCCGCTTCACTTGGTCGCGACTCCCAGGCGCCGCGTTCGTATGACACGCTCTCAAGCCGAAGCGTTGGGTCGAACTCGCACGGCTTGCGCATATATTCAGCAGCGTAAATCGTGGAAATCTTGAAAGCGCCTTTCTCACGCCATCCTGCACGGGCATCGCATCAACATTCTGCTGCAACACGAGTCGAGCTGTTCCTGCACAAGGAACCGCATTTCACTCGCGATTTGTAGCTTCGATTTTTATCTGAAATTCACACTCGACAGAGAAGCTTCGACGCAAACCCCTGCGAGCAATTTCGTTCGCGCTGAAACTCGAGTGTGCAATGCCCGATCAAACCATCCTATCCGCCAGCGGCTTCACCAACTCCATCGGCGTCAACACGCATGCCGGTTTCGGATGGACCGGCTACAACAACCTCGCGCTGATGGCCGACAGCCTCGAATATATCGGCGTCACCCATCTCCGCGACGCGATGGGGACGAACCCCGCTGCGCAGCCAGTCGTCGAGGGCCTGGCCGCCGCCGGCTACAAGTTCGACTTTCTGGTATCGTCTGCGCTGCCCCAGTCCGGTACGGTCGGGTTGCAGAACTACATCGCCTCGCTCCATAAATTCGCGACGAGCTATTCGGGCAGCATCAGCGCCATCGAGGGGCTCAACGAGGCCAATCACCAGCCCTTCAGCTACAATGGCAGCTCGAGCCTCTCGGCCGCAGCCCAGTTCCAGAGTGCGCTCTATCAGGCCGTCAATGCCAACGCGACGCTCGCCAGCATCCCTGTCTACAATCTGTCACTGGCCTACAACGATCCCCAGGGCTACAGCCAGCTCGGCAACATGTCGGGCTCGGTCGACTATGCCAACGCCCACGCTTATGTCAGCACCGGCCTCAGTCCGAGCAACTCCATTGCGGCGACGCTGAGCGCCGTCATGGCCGCGGCTCCGGGAAAGCCTGTCGTCATCACGGAAACCGGCTACACCACGCAAAACAATACCCAGTATCTCGGCGCCAACGAGACGGTGCAGGCCAAGTCGATCCTGAACACGCTTGTCGTCGCCTACAAGGCCGGCGTGAGTGCAACTTACCTCTACGAGCTGTTCGACCGCGACTCGTCTGCAGCCAACACCAATCCCGAAGCCAATTTCGGCCTGTTCAACTCCGACGGCACGCCCAAGCTCGCCGCTACGGCGATTCACAACCTGACGACCATTCTGGCCGACGACGGCAAGGGCGGCCTGCAGCCGACTGACCCATTGAACTACACGTTGAGCAACATGCCGGCCACCGGCAACAGCATGGTGCTCGGCAAGAGCAATGGCGCCTACGAACTCGTCGTCTGGGCCGAGCCAAAGCTCTGGAACGACTCCACCGATACCGAGCTGACCAATGCGGCCCAGACGGTCACGGTGAACCTCGGCGCCGTCCATCACACCGTGAAGGTATACGACACGCTGACGGGAACCACGGCGATCGCCAGCTACACCGACGTCAGCACCATCACCATTCCGGTCAGCGATCACCCGGTGATCATCGAGATCGACGCGCCCCCGACCACGCCGCCCGCCCCGGACACAAGGACCAGCGTCACCGGGACGGCTGCGGAGATCGTGCCGCAACTGTCCGACCTGAGCGACTCGACGGCGCTGCAGACCATCACGCTGACCGACTCCCACGTCCTGCAGGTCGCCTCGAAAGCGACCATGGACTACATGATCGCCCATTACGGCAACGCGCTCTCGAAGATCCAGGGCGGATATACGTTCTCGGTGACGAACTCGGCGGCGACCTGGACCAGCACGAAGACTTACGATTCGAGCGGAAAGCTGCTCTCGAAATCCGACACCGGCCTCAATTCAAGCGGGCAGCCGACCTCGACCACCGTCGTCTACAGCGACGGCTCCAAGGACGTGATCAGCTACACCGGCGGCGTGCAGACGAAATTCGTTCATGTCGGAACCGACGCAACCCGGACAACCGACACCTACAACACGGCCGGCACCCTGCTGAGCGAAGTCGTCCAGAAGTCCGACGGCTATTACTCCACCACGCTCTACACGAACGGCGTGAAGACAGCCGCCTACGTCAAGAACGCAGACCGCTCGCAGGACAACTATACCTACAACATCACGGGCAAGAGCTTCACCACCCAGGTGCAGCATCTCGACGCTTCGGGGAAGGTCACTTCGGTGATCCGCAGCCATGCCGACGGCTCGCTGGACTCGACCCAAGTCTACAATAGTGACGGCAGCAGCGTGATCACGTTGTACAGCGCCACGGGAGTGAAACTGGTCGAGACCGCCTACCATGCCGATCGCAGCAAGGATGTCTGGACGTACAGCATCAAGGGCCAGAACTATACGACCCAGCACGACGTCTACGATTCGACCGGATTCCTCACGACCCTGACGCGCCTGCATGCCGACGGCAGCCTGGCCTTCGAGCTGATGCAGACCGCCGACGGCACCAAGTCGACCAACTGGTACAATGCCGCCGGCAGCCTCACCAGCGAGGTGGTCGAAAAGGCCGACGGCTTCGCCTCGACAACCCTCTACAGCAACGGCGTCAAGACGAAAGTTTACATCAAGAACGCCGACGGTAGTCTGGACAACTATGCCTATGGCATCACCGGCCAGAGCTACACCACGCTGATCCAGCACATCGATCCGTCCGGCAAGGTCACGTCCGTCACCCGCAAGCACGCGGATGGCACGCTCGACTATACCCAGGTCGTCAACAACGACGGGAGCAGCGTCGTCACCATCTATGACTCGACGGGAGTACGGACGAAACAATCCGAGTACCACGCTGATGGCAGCAAGGACGTCTACCTCTTCAACATCACCGGCCAAAACTACACGACCGAACACGACGTCTATGATGCAACCGGCTTCCTTACGACGCTGATCCGGAAGCACGCGGACGGCAGCATGGCGTTCAAGCTGGTGCAGAGCAAGGACGGGACCAAGACGACGGACTGGTACGATGCAAAGGGGGTCCTCACCAGCGAGGTGATCACGAAGGCCGACGGTTACAGCTCGACAACGGTCTATACCAACGGCCTGAAAACTGCGGCCTACATCACCAATGCCGACCTGAGCCAAGACAATTTCACCTACAACATCACCGGCCAGAGCTATGCCACGCAGCACCAGCATCTCGATCCGACCGGCAAGACGACGGAGGTGACCCGCTGGCACGCCGACGGCACGCTCGACTATACCCAGGTCGTCGGCAGCGACGGTGGCAGCGTCGTGACCAATTACGACGCTTCAGGCGTCAAGAAGACACAAACAGACTATCACTCCGACGGCTCGAGGGATGTCTATCTCTTCAACGTCATCGGTCAGAACTACACGAAAGAGCACGATACCTACGATACCACCGGTTTCCTTACGCACATCGTGCGGACCCATGCCGACGACAGCCTGGCATTCACCCTTGTGCAGAGCGCCGACGGCACCAAGACCTCGGGCTGGTATGACGCCAATGGAATTATCACCAGCGAGGTGACGACCAAGAGCGACGGCTACAATTCCACCACGCTCTACACCGGCGGTATCAAGACCGCTGCCTATATCAAGAACGCCGACGGCACGTCGGACAACTGGAACTACAACATCACAGGCCAGTCCTACACGACGCAGCACCAGCACCTCGATGCCTCGGGCAATATCGTCGAGATCACAAGGACCCACGCCGACGGCACTCTGGACTATACCCAGATCATCAACAATGACGGCAGCAAGCTGACCGACATCTATGACAGCGCCGGCATCAAGACCCAGGAGATCGCCAGCCACGCCGACGGCTCGAGGGACGTCTTCCTGTTCAACTTCAACGGACAGGCCGGCCTCACACAGCACGAGAACTACGACACCGCCAAGGCGCTGCAGTTCATCGATCAGACCAAGACCGATGGCACCCACAACGTCACGGCCGTCGCCAGCGGCGTGACGATCCAGGGCGGGGCCGGCAATGACGTGTTCTCGGCGGCGCCGAACTCGACGACCGTCGCGTACGACCACGGCCAGGACCAGATCCTCAACTTCCAGGCCGGCAGCGGGACGACGCACGACACGATCGCGATCTCGAAACTGCTGGCGGAAGACTACAGCCACCTCCAGATCACGCAGTCCGGCACGAACGCGCTCATCACGTTCTCGGCCACCGACTCGATTCTGCTGAAGAACGTCTACGTCTCCAGCCTGACCAGCCACGACTTCGTGTTCGTCTAAGCACGGCGAAATCTGCCCAAACGGGCGCCAACAGCGCTAAGGGAGCCGGGACCGTGCAGGGTCCCGGCTCTGTTCGTTTGTCGCGCGCCTGCCTCATCGATGAGCAGAGCTGACTGCCATTCGCAATTGGATAGGCCCCATGAATTCGGGCGGGCCGCCGCGAATGCTCCGCATCGGCCTGCGCGCTTGCGAACTTGCGTCACAATTCGACTCTAGAAGGGAAACGAACCGCGCAAGGACTCCGAGGCCCGATGGAAGCCAGTGAAGCAAGACGTTTTGTCGTTCTCGACTTCTACCGCTTCGTCGCCGCGCTCGGGGTCTTCATCTTCCACCTGAAGCTGATCGACAAGGGCATCTCACCGGCCTGGAACGGGTCCTATGGCCTGTTCGTGGACATGTTCTTCATCCTGTCCGGGTTCGTGATTTCCTACTCCTATCCTTCAACCTCGACAGGCCTGCGCTCCTATGCGCGCTTTCTCGTCAGGCGGATCGCGCGAATCTACCCCTTGCATCTGCTCACATTGTTGATATTCGCGGTCCTTGCTCTCATCGGCATATCCGGTCCGACCTCGCACGCGAGCTGGACGGATTTCCTTCAAAACCTCTTCCTCGTGCAGGCGTGGGGTATCACAGATCATCTCAGCTTCAACTCGCCGGCCTGGTCCATCAGCGCCGAGCTGTTCTGTTACCTATTATTCCCATTGTTCATGCTGCTGGCCGGGAGGATCTCGCCGCTGATGCTCGCGATCATCGTCGCGCTCTCTTATGGAATCCTTGCCCATGCTCACCTGCCGATCTGGCAGGAGCGCTCACAGATGTACGGGGCAACTTTCGATTTCGGGATGTTACGGGCGCTTCCGAGCTTCCTGAACGGGATTCTCCTGACTGTCCTGTTCAGGCTCTCGAGCGACTATCGCAAGAAGCCGGTCGCATTCGCCGGAATAGCGCTGTTTGCCGTCTCGATCCTGGTCCTCAACTTCTTTGCCAAGCCCGACCTTGCAATCATACTGTTCTCTCTCGCGATCCTCGTCACAGCCACGGGAGAAAGCGCCTTCGCGCGGTTTCCCGGTTCCGACTGGCTTGGCCGCCTCGGCAACACGTCATACGCGATCTACATGGTGCACGAAGTGCTGTTGATCCTGCTTTTCAAGCCGGCCTGGCACTATTTCGGACTTCAGCCAAGCATGTTTCCAGTGTTTGCATTGGTCTGCTGCATCGTTCTGACAGTCGTTGCCGACGTGACGTATCGCTATGTCGAAGATCCCGCTAGAAGATTGATCAACCGGCTTGCGCCTGGCGGGGCAAGATCAGCCCGCGTCCCGAAGCCCGAGCCGCTCGATCTTGCCGAGGCCAGACAGGCGGCCAACGCAAGCTAGCTGGTGCGTGCAGGCCGAATTCTGGCTAGGTCTTAGACGATCGCCGCACACGACCCAAGACTTCCTGCCAAATCCGCACCACCGCCGGCCGGGCGACCGCCATGACAACGGCAAGATAGACCGAAGAACCAAGCAGCACGAGCGCCGCGAGACGCAGCCATGGCGACGTGGCCGGCATGGTTACGGAGGCAGCAACGACTGCGCATGCCATCACCGCGGAGCCCGCAAGTGCGGGCATCAGCGCCGCGGCATAGGGCTTGACACCGAGCGCCAAGATCCGCATCGAGGCTCCGGCGGATAGTGGATACAGCAACAAGGCGCGAACGACGTAGCCGACAGCGATCGCGATAAGGCCAAACGGCGCAGCGACGATGAAGATCGCTATGTTCGAAACCGCGTATATCAGCGTCAGCCAAGTCTGCCAGTGCGGTTTGCCGAATGCCAGGATCACCGAGTGATTGTAGAGGCCGATCGTGGTCAAGAACCCGGTGATCGACATGATCGCGAGTAGAGGGGCGGCCTCGCCCCACTTGGATCCGAAGAAACCGACGATGAGATCCGGTGCCAGAGCCGCTATGCCCGCGAAAAGCGGGGCCGTCAGCAGTGACGTGTACTTGACGAAGTCGACCAGCGTCGAACGCGATGCTTCCCGGTCATGCTGGAGGCCCGCGATGGTCGAAAAGAACACGCGGTTCAGCGCATTCCCGATCACGGTACTCACGGCGTTGACCAGGCGCTTGGCAAGGCTGTAGAAGCCCGCGCCGGCGGCGCCGGTATACCAAGTGACGAAAATCAGATCGGAATTGGCATTGGCAAAGTTCGTGATTCCCGTCAGCGCCACGTAGCGCGCATAGCTCAGGAGATCGATAACAGCCTGCCGGCTGACCCGGAGCCGAGGGCGCCAGGGCGTCAGGATCCAAAGGCTGGCCAGCGAGATCAACGAAGTCGAGACGAGCTGTCCGACCAGCGCAAGGACCCCGTACCCCTGTATCGCCAGCGCGATCCCTACGGCTCCGCCAACCGAGATTGAAGAAATCGAACGGATGGCGAGGGATCGAAAGAGTTGATTGCGCGTCAGCCAGGCTTCGTGCGTCCGTGACAAGCCTTGCACGGCCACCACGATGCAAAATCCTTTGAGAACGATGGCAAGATCCGAAAGACCGGAGAATCGTTCGATGGCGCCGCTCGAGGCGAACAGTGCGAGTGCTGCAAACAAGGAGAGGCCCGCGATGAGCCAAAACGAGGCAGTGTAATCCTCATCCTTCGGATCGGGACGCGCCTGGACGGCAATCGCGATGCTCTCGATCAGGACTGCCCGACAGAACTCGAGCGCCAGCGCTCCCGTTGCCACGATGCCGAGAATCTGCGGCGACAGCAGCCGCGCCATGATCATGTAGATTGCGAGCGTGAGCGCCTGCCCGACCGCGGAATCGAGCGCCGACCAAATGACGCCCGAAACGATCGAGCGCGGCTTGATAATCTCGTGGCGCAATTGGAAGCCTGTCACAATTCGGGGTTAGGTCGACATTCGTCGATGAGCCATTGGCTGCTATGGTCCAATAGTCGCCTTGTTTACGAGGACACTACGGCAAGAAAGCAGCTACATCCGAGGCAGCATGAATTTTCGAGGCAATCTACGACGGCTGATCAACGAGGTCGGCTGCGACTTTATTCATCAACTGCCCTATCCGCACGTGGACTTGTTCTACTGGCGTCCCGACGACGGAACGATCAATTTCGGTGATCATCTTTCGATCGTTGTCGTTGACCATCTCTTGCGGCAATTCGGCTATACGCTCGCCGATGAGGTGCCGCGGCAAACGCGCTTGTTCGCGATCGGCTCCGTGCTCCACTACGCGCGAAATGGCGATGTGATCTGGGGAAGCGGCGTAAACGGGCGCGCCGGCCAAGGCGACCTCAACCATCGCGTGCAGAATTTGGACGTGCGAGCCGTGCGCGGCCCCCGTACCCGGGAGGTTCTGCAGCGCCGGGGCATCGCAGTCCCCGAAGTGTTCGGAGACCCGGCGTTGCTGCTTCCTCAGCTGTTCCCCAATCGCTTTCACCCCACAGCCAAGAAGCCGTGGGTGTTTGTTCCGAATTTGCACGATTTGAACCTCGTCGACCCTGCCGCCGATACGGTGGTCTCACCGCTGGGATCCTGGAACCGGCGAATTGACGCCATTCTCGAAGCTGAACTGGTTCTGGCCAGCTCGCTCCACGGCATCATCGTCGCCGAGGCATTCGGGATACCGGCTCGATACGTACGGCTGAGCAGCGGAGAGGCTGAGTTCAAGTATCATGACTATTATGAGGGCACCGGCCGGTTCGCCGTCGAGTTTGCGACGAGTATTGACGAAGGTCGCGAGATGGGGGGAGCTGCGCGCCTTAACTTTGATCATCGTGCCTTGATGAATGCATTCCCGATCGACCTCTGGAGCGGAAAGAACTAACATGGCCAAGCGCCTCCGCGTGGCCATCTACGCGCCGCATTTTGCGGAATATTCCTACCGCCTCGCATCGGGATTGGCGCATCATTGCGACGTTCGGCTTGTGCTCAATCGCAAAGACGCGAACCAGCAATGGGAACTTGCCGATATCGCCGTGACGGCGCCGTTCGAGACACGAATTCGCGACCTCAGCCTGCGGCGCGGCGGCGCAATTGGCATTCCTGCCTCGTTCATCGACATAATATCCTTTCGCCCGGACGTGATCCATTGTCACGAAGTTCCTGAGATCTACACGTCCAAGCTGATTCAGCTCCTGCGTCCGCTCGGCATTCCCCTGGTGCTGACCGTTCACGATGCTATCCCGCACTCGGAGGGCGGCTCCGGCACCTCGCCCCGTGAAGATGCCTGGCGCGGGCGCATGCGTGCGGCCGCCTCGATCGTCACGACGCACGGCGAGAGCTGCATTGCCGATTTTCATCGCGCCACGCCCGACTTCAAGGGCGAAACGGTTTCCAGCATGCACGGCGTGCTCATGGTTCCGTCGGACAAAAGCTCGTTCACTGAGCCGGAACCCGGGCGCATCCTGTTTTTTGGACGGATGTGGGCTTACAAGGGCCTCGACGTCTTCATCGACGCGATCGATATGTTGGCCCAGCGCGGTGTCGCGCATGAAGCGATCGTCGCCGGGCGCGGCCCCGAGATGACACGGCTCGGCGCCCGGATGGAGGCAATGCCGACGGTCAAGACCATCAATGCCTACATTTCACCTGCGGATACCGGACGTCTATTTCAATCTGCTACAGTGGTTGCCTTGCCCTACAAGGATGCATCACAAAGCGGAGTGCTCGCATCCGCCTATGGGAATGCGCGTCCCGTCGTCGCCAGCGCCACCGGTGGCATTCCCGACGTCGTGACGGACGGCGTCAATGGTCTCCTGGTTCCTCCCGGCGATGCCACTGCGCTCGCCGATGCACTCGAGCGCGTGCTGACGTCGAATTCACTCGCCGCAACGTTGGCTGACGGCGCGCGGCAGACCGCGGCCGGGCCCCTGAACTGGGATCACATTGCCGAACGGTTGCTTGGATCCTATCACAGGCTCGCCGGTCGTACCGTGAAGTGAGCGCGACACGCGCTCTCTCAAGCCGATTGCCCCACTTTCAGCGGTCGAAAGAACGTGCTGCGGAACGCGCCGTCCAGCAAGCGTCTCAGCCGGACTTCGATCAGTTCATAGCTGATCGCACTTGCAGCCAGTGACAACACCAGCCCGAGTCCGATGAAAGCCGCCCATAGCAGCCAGCGGTCGACGCCGGCGGCAACCAGCTTCAGGCCAACCACCTGCAAGGGGAAGAGCACGAAGGGGTGCACGAGATAGAGGCTGTAGCTGATCTTGCCGATGTATTGAAGCGCCGGCGTACTCAGGGCCTTCCCGAGGCCTGATTCCGGGGCGAGCACCATGGCGAACAGTAGAAATCCGGGAATGAGCCCTACGAACGGATGAAACAGCACCAGGCTCGCATACAGCGCGGCCCCGCAGACGAGCCCTGCGACCAGACCGAGCCGTCCGGGAATGGAAATGCGAAATCCCGTCGCGCTGAACAGCATCCCAATGCAAAAGAACGCGGTGATCGGCCAGCGCATCAGGCAGGCCACGCCCAGCAGGATGAGAGGCGCCGCCAGCAGCCTGCCCCCAGCGCGCCACATCGAGAATGTCAGCGCAAACCAGATGTAGAATGCCCACTCATAGGTCAACGTCCACGCATTCTGCTGGGCAATGGGCAACCCGAGCGCGTCCTGCACGAAGAACAGGTTGGCCGCAAAGATCCCGAGATAGCTGGTGAGATCGATCCCGCGGAAGAATTTGTAGGCCACGATCGGCCCGATCGCGAACAGCGCAAGATGCAGCACGACGAACACCGGCATGATGCGCAGGACGCGGTCGAAGAAGAACCGCGACAGCGAACCGTGGCGTATCAGACTGGCCGGGATCAGGAATCCGCTGATCATGAAGAACAGCTCGACGCCGTGCCCGCCGACATTGATCACCGATTGCAGCCAGGACCAGAGCGGCGGCAGGAAGCCGGGATCCGGGATGTCGTACATCCCGCCCTTCGGCATATCGTAGAAATGGTCCATCAGCACGCTCAGCGCCGCGATGGCGCGCAGGCCCTGGACCGACGGAATGAACGATCCGTCATAGGCGGCGCCCGGCTGGTGAGGTGCCTTGATCACTCTGCGGCACCCTGGGTGCTGAGCACTGGCTCGAGGACGACAGGCTTTCTTCGCGCGGAGCGGAATCTTTGCCCGAAGGAAATGCTGGGCTTCTCGATGAACGTGTATGTCATCCAACTGACGAGGATCGACAATGCCAGGATGACGACCAGGAAGATCGACCATCCGAGGGGTCCGTCGCCGAACCATACCAGGCGATGGACGTAGACAATCACGAACGGCGACATCAGATAGACCGAATAGCTGATCACGCCGACGAATGCCATCGGGCGCCAGGCCATCCGTTCGCCGAACACGGCAAAGCCGATGAAGACAAGCGCCGCGCAGATATAGGCCGATCCGATCGAATAACTGTAGAAGAAATTCTCGTGATACACGCCGCCGAACCGGCGGTCGGACAGGGTGGCGGCGAAGACCGCATACAGAAGCGTGCAGACGGTCACATGCGTCCACCGCAGCTTGCCGCCAATGACGGTGTCGCGGATGATCTTGCCCAGGAACATCGCCGAGAGGTTCAAGCCGACCTCCATCACCGAGGACACTGCCCTGCTCTCAACGAAAAGTGCAGCTGTGGTTCCCACCAGCGCGGCGGCAACGACGATGGTCACCGCCGTGAAGCGCCGGTTGAGCAGCCCCATCGCAAAGAGAATGGTGCATCCGACGTAGAACAAGAGTTCGATCGCCAGGGTCCAGTAGAACACCCAGAGATTCGGGACGTTCACGAAAGTCTGCAACATCGTCACGTTAGCGGCGATCTGCCCCAGCGGAAAACTCTTCGAATCCAGCAGCTGCACCGACACGAGCCCGACAACGATCGAAGTCCAATAAGCCGGATAGAGCCGGAAGAAGCGGCTGATCGTAAAATCGCGCACAGGCGTGGCGCTGTCCGGGAAGCTGAACGGAATGACGAAGCCGCTCACGAAGAAGAACAACACGACGCCGAACCGGCCAAAGTTCATGTAGTAGCCGAATATGTCGTGGAGGGGCCCGTAATAGACACCCGTCGGGTGCTTTTCCAGGATGACCTCGAATACGTGCTGGACCAGGACGGCCAGCACGGCAATGCCGCGCAGTGTGTCGATGAATGCGAGCCGTTTATGCATTGTTCGTTCTCACCTGCTTCCGCTCGCCGCCGGTACATCCGGGCGGAAGCCTTCTAATGACGGCATCGGTGGCCGTACGATGATTGGCACGGCGTCGCCCGCCCGCGCGGTGGCCGCGCGCCGCGAGAACACCTCGCTGAAGCTCAACGCGATGATCAGCAGGCCGGACGCGGGGCCGTAATTCAGCACGGTGATCGTGAACAAGTTGACGACGAAGATCAGCGTCAGCTTGTAGACGTCGGTCGTGCCGAACGTCGCCCGGAATACCATCACCATGAATGCGACGAACGGGAGTCCGAACATCAGATACGTGCCGATATAGAAATTGTCGACGGGAACCCAGAAGGGGGCGAGCGGCGAGAACAGCTTCTGCGGATAGTTGAAGCAGCCCACGCCGCAGCCGGTCACGAGACCAACGGGCATGAGCTGGCTCAGGTAGACGAACGGCAGTTGCCAGCTGTTGTTGATGCGGTCGACGATGCTGAACAGGGTCGTGTGCGGCACCGCGGCGGTACCCGAAGCAAGCACGATCATGAAGAACGGCACCAGGATCGCGGCAAACGACCACAATGCAATGTTCCGTATCGCGGAGAAGCGCGACTTCTCCGGCAGCATCCGCACGAACACCAGCAGAATCAAGTAGAGCACGAGGACGATCATGGTCGTCTTGCTGGTCGTCAGACGGATGATGTAGACCGCAAGAGAGCCGTACAGAAGGCACCAAATCGTGCTCTTACGGATCGACGTAATTGCGAAGGACACGAGTATGAAGAAGGCCGCCATGGTACTTTCGGCAGCAAAGCCCGTGAGACGCTGATCGTCACCGCCATAGGCCCACCATAAGCGACCCGCCTCACGAACGGCGCCGAAGGACTCATATTTGTATCCGACCCAGGGCATGAAGTAGAATTTCGTCAGCAGCACGCCGATCAGCGAGAGGTAGAACGTCGCGGCGATGACCGACAGCAACTTTTTGTAGGAGCCCAGACTGGTGTCGCAGAAACAAAATCCGACGAACACCGGGAGCATCATCTTAAACGACGACATCGCCGCGTTGACCGTCCCCAGCATGAAGTAGCCGAGCACCAGCGACAGCATGATCTGCACGAGGACAACTGCAGCCATGATACTGCGATTGCGCAAGATGCAATGCACGATGAACTGGACCAGGCACACAAGCGCAATGCCATCCGGCACGAACCAAAGCGCGTCCAAATGCATGATGCTGGTGTAGTACCGCATCATACCGCCGAAGGCATCCCGGACCAGATAGGCTGCGAGCGCGATCGCCTCGATATTGAGGCTGATCAGCATCATCCTGCGGGGTTGCAGCGCGAAGGTGCTCATGCGCGGCTCAGTTGCTCAGCCGCGCCGATCGGGCGGGGGATGGCGCAAAATCCGGGGGGCTTCCGAATGCATTTCGCAGGAACCTGCCGCCGGGAATTTCGACATAGAGATAGGTGAGGTGCGAAACCGCGAGCACGGCCGCCAGTGAAACGACGAGATTCAGCGTAGCCGGCAGGCCTGCCCAGATCGAATCCAGGGCGGCGATTCGCCCCGCTCCCACGCCCCGCACGAAATATTCAGCCAGCAGCACCACGAGCGCGTGCACCATATAGATGGAGTACGAGCGGCGCCCCAGCCAGATCAGCGGCTTGGCCACCAGGATCCGCGGCATTAGCAGCGCATCCGGAAAGGAGAGCAAGCTGCCGAGGAAGATCGCGAACATCACTGGTGCGAGGAAAGTCGCCGCAGGATTGGTCTCTGCCAGGGACACCAGGACGATGCTCGCGATCATGGCGACGAATTGCAGCACGCCCTGCACGGCAGCGCCCGGCTTTGCACGCAGGCGATCGACGATCTTCACCATCAACACGCCCAGGAAAAAGCCGACGAAGCAGCGTAGAAGGCCGAAATCCGTCTGAAGCTCGAGGCTCCTCTTTTCGAGCACGAAGATGATGAAGACCAGACTTCCGACCGCGATCAGCCCGGAGAGCACATAGAACCACGATAGCGAGCCCATGCGCAGGGCAAAGAGAACGATCAGACCAAACACGAAATAGGTGTAGAACTCGACGCTGATGCTCCAGCTCGGCGCATTCCAGCTGAGATAGTCGATGAAGCCCATCGAATGCAGCAGCAGAACATTGAGGCCGAACGAATAGGCGTTGTTCACCTCGAAAACCGTCGGGGCGGCGACCACGACGCCCGCCATGACCAGGCCGATGCGCAGCAGGCGAAAGACGAGGTTTGCGAGCAGCATGACGATATGCAGCGGATAGACTCGCGCCAGGCGCCGTATCATGAATTCGCGCAGCGAGAAGCGCGTGAAGTCGTTCTCGATGTAGCTCAACGCCATGACCATTCCGCTGAGAACAAAGAACAGATCGACCAGCAACCATGCACTCCTGAAGAAGGAGCAGTTGATCCAGGCGTTGTGCGGGAATGCCGCGAGAAAGGTCGGCATCAGCAGCAGATGGTGGATCACCACCGAAGTCGCGGCGATCCCCCGGATACTGTCGAGCGGCTGGACATGCGCCTTCTCACGATGAACCAACTCCGTCACATCAACATTCCGTCGCTGTTGCATCGCAGCAGTGTGTATCAGGTCTCGCGCGTGTTCAATCTCTGCGATCGCGGACTGGCATTCGATGCATGACGCCCGACGATATTTTCAAGGCTCGCAGATTTTTCGGACATGCGAGCGCCAAGTTCATGCCACTTTTCATCCGACGCGCCCCTGCTTCGGCGCGCAAGCCGATCCGGATGTGATGATTGCGAGCATTTGCGCGCAAAGTGTGCGCGAAATTCGGCACTGTTGCGATCGATGCTCTTCGCAGCACCATTGATCTGTCTGCGTGCAGATGTCGCACGAAAAACTCTCTCGCCCGGGGGAACAATAAGCGCGCGTCACGACTTGTGTCGGTTTTGCGACGAGCGGCCGTGCCGCGCGCCCGATATCTTTTCAGTTTGCAACATTCCTGAGCGCGACCTGCCGATCTCGCAGGCATTGTAAATCTTTCTTCTACAACCGGCGAGAAAGCAGACAACGCCGTCGGTTTGTCGACGGTTTTGCATCGGCTTTTGCGTCGCACAAAAAGATGACACAGTTACCTGCCAAGTTTCGCCTGTTCTCTTATTGCAACAGAAGCAAGGAACACGGATGGGCCGCGGACTAACACGTCGTCATGCACAGCCGCGATGGCTGGCGATTGTCTTGATCGGTTTTGCGCTGATTGTCTCGAGTGTCGAAGCTTGCCGCGCGCAGTGCGTCGAATTCTCGGACCGCGCCTCGCAACTCGAACTCGACACCTTCGTGAAGTCGCCCTCCTCGCTCCTGGAGCGGCTGCGCAATGACAAGGAGAAGTTGCGGTATTGGCTCGCGCGCTATGTCGCCACAAATCCGTCGGTGCTGCCGTCCGTGCAGACGCTCATCTCGGCCTCGACCTCAACCGATCGCTCGTCCATCGGCGCTGCGCTGCGCATTGCCGAAGCACGTTGCACGTCGACCAAGCCGGACGCCTCGCGCAAGATCAGGGATTTCGTGCAGCGGATCGGTGATCTCAACGTGCAGGCCGGTTATTCCGCCGCAGGAGACGACAGCTCCGGCGTCCAGGTCCAATCGCAAATCAAGACCTCGCCGCAGCCGGGCCGCGGCGGAGCACTGCTCGAAGGCGAGTGGAGAACCAAGCTGGCCAATCCATTCAAGCCCGTCCCCCTTCCGAATTGATCCATGATCGTCAAAGGCAGCGAATTAGCACATGTACCAGCCTAGGGAACATTTCCAGTCGGGGCACCGATTCGGCATCGAATTCGGCGGGGCGGTCCTCAGCTTCGAGCGCGTGGCCGACGTCCTTCGCCGCCAATGGCCGATCATCGCGGTGTGTACGGGAGCTTCGCTGGCCCTGGTGATCGTCTACCTGGCCATGGCGCAGCCCATGTTTACGGCAAATGCCCGCATCATGATGGATACGCGGCAGACGCAAGTTTTGGACAAGGACAGCAACGCCAGCAGCGCCCTGATCGACACGGGCTATGTCGACAGCCAGGTGGAGATCATCAACTCGGACGACCTCATTCTGTCCGTCGTCCGCCGCCTGAAGCTGACAGAAGACCCGGAGTTCAACGGCTCCAATCCCGGCCTGCTCTCTATCATCATCGGCAAGCTGACATCGCTATTCGGCTCCGGCGAACCAGCAAGCCAGGAGCGAATCGAACATGCGGTCGTCCAGCAGGTTCAGAAGAATCTGCGTACGGAGCGCGTGCTGACGACATATGTCCTGTCGCTGAGCTATAAAGCGCGGAGCCCCGACAAAGCCGCCAAGATCGCCAACGCGATCGCCAATGCCTATCTCGTCGGCGCCCTGGAGGCCAAATATCAGTCCACCAAGCGGGCCACCGAATGGCTGCAGCAGCGCAGCCTCGAGCTGAGCGAGCAGGCATCGGCCAGCGATCGCGCCGTCCAGACCTTCAAGGCCGAGAACAACATCGTCGGAACCAGCCGCGGCCTGATGTCCGAGCAGCAATTGTCCGACCTCAACACGCAACTAGTTCAGGCGCGGGCTGCGACCGCCGAAGCCAAGGCCCGGCTTGACCGGATCGACACGATTTCCGATCAGGATGTTGCGCAGTCGACCGTGACGGATGCCCTCAACAACTCGGTGATCACCCGTCTGCGCGCTCAATATCTCGACCTCCAGGCGCAATATGCCGACTGGTCCAGGCGCTACGGCAAGTCCCACCTTGCGGCGGTCAATCTGGCCAACAAGATGGAGGAGCTGCGCAAGAACATCGCCGACGAGCTGCGTCGGATCGCAGACGCCTATCGCAGCGACTACGAGATCGCGAAGAGCCGGGAGGCCTCGCTCGAGAAGAACGTGAAGGAGCTCGTCGCCCAGGCCGGCAACAAGGGCCAGGCCGAGGTCAAGCTGCGCGATCTCGAAAGTGCCGCCGACACCTACCGCAATCTCTACAACAACTTCCTGGAAAAGCTGCAGAGCGCGACGCAGAACCAGAGCTTTCCCCTCAGCGAGGCCCGCCTCATCAGCACCGCCACCAAGCCGGACCGCAAGAGCTCGCCGCGAACGGTCCTCGCCCTCGTGGGCGGCCTGGTCGGCGGCCTCTGCCTCGGCTTCGGCGCGGCATTTGCGCGTGAACTGCTGAGCGACGTGCTGCGGACCCCCGGCGAGGTCGAGGATGAGCTCGGCGTGAAATGCCTCGGCGTACTGCCGGACATACGTCCGCCGACGAAGGCCGGCGCGTTGCTCTCGACGTCAGCGAAGACCGGCCCTCCCGATCTCTCCCGCTACGTCGTCGATCATCCGTTCTCACGCTTTGCCGAGACCTTGCGCAACATCAAGGTTTCGATCGACGTCGCGCGTCTGACCCGCGAGATCAAGGTGATCGGCATCGTCTCTTCCCTTCCCAAGGAGGGCAAGACGACGGTGGCCGCCAATTTCGCGCAGCTGATCGCCCTCACCGGGCATCGCACGGTTCTGATCGACGGCGATCTGCACACGCGCTCGCTGACGCGGGAGCTCGCGCCCAACGCCAAGACCGGCCTCGTGGAGGCTCTCAACGATCCCGCGAACCTCGGCTACCACGTGCAGCGAAGCAAGGAGACGGGACTGGATTTCCTGCCCTCCGTAGTGGCCTCGCGCATGGTCAATTCGGCCGACGTCATCGGATCCAAGGCAATGGCCGAGCTGCTCAAGGTGCTGAGGGAGCACTACGAGTACATCGTGATCGATCTCGCCCCGGTGATGCCGGTGGCGGACTCCAAGGCCGTCAGCTTCCTGATCGACGCCATGGTCTACGTGATCGAATGGGGCCAGACCACGCGAACCGCTCTGCAGGAGTCGGTTTCGGGTTCGGAAGTTCTCCAGAAGAAGCTGATCGGCGCCGTGCTCAACCGCGCGAACCCGAAGATGCTCAAGCGCATCGAGGCCTACAAGGGCAAGCACCACAACAGCTACTACGTCGAGCATACCTAGGCGGCGGCGCCGCGCCCAGGCCGATCTGGAACGACCTCGGGCCCGTTGCCATTTGGCAGCGGGCCTTTTTCGTTCGCGCTTGGCGGAATTGTTGGGTGAAGGCGGTCGAGCGCACCTTCGCCTGCGCGAGCGGAGATTGCCCCAAGCCCCTGGGAGCTGCTCCGACCTCCGTATTCGCCCGGAATCCACAACTTGCGGTTATTGCTCTAGCCAAAAGCAAGGATTGACGAAGACGGTGACGGCTAGGACAGTGCGCCAGTCGGCCAACGTTCATCGATAAGACGAGACAATCCGGTCCTCGACGCCTCAAAATGCCGAAACTTTGGGCATCTTTCTTTCTGGGTTCCCTGAGGCTAATCTCGGCTCATACTTGTAGTTCCTTTCCGGCGGGCTCGGAATGCTGATCGTCCTGACGATTTTGACTATTTGGGTCCTGCTCAACATCCTGTTCGTGTTGATCGTGATTCCTCCACGCAAGGCGCGCCGGCAGCCGATGGCGGCGCCGACGCTCTCACCCGCGCCCATCGATCCGAGCCGACGGGACATCGAGCAGGACGAACCATTCTCGATCCGCCATGTTATCGTTTCCGTTGCGATGGGGGCTTTCTTCGTGCTCGTGCCGCCGTTGCTGG
This sequence comes from Bradyrhizobium sp. LVM 105, assembly GCF_003957705.1. Taxonomy (NCBI): domain Bacteria; kingdom Pseudomonadati; phylum Pseudomonadota; class Alphaproteobacteria; order Hyphomicrobiales; family Nitrobacteraceae; genus Bradyrhizobium; species Bradyrhizobium sp. LVM 105. The sequence goes on from NZ_QZMV01000013.1 coordinate 226,419, forward strand.
CCTTGCGGGATGCGATCATGCGGCTCTTCGGCAGGTCGACACGAGACGGAACCTGAGTTCCAGCGCCAGCACCTCAGATCATCGGGACATTGGGGTCGGGTCAGTAGGCTTCCTGGAACATCACGGCGGACGCGGTGCGGGCCATGATCTTCAGGTCGAGCCAGATACTCCAGTTGCTGACGTACCAGACGTCGTACTCGACCCGCTTTTCCATCAGATCGATGGTCGGCGTCTCCCCTCTGAACCCGTTCACCTGGGCCCAGCCCGTCAACCCCGGCTTCATGTGGTGCCGGTAAACATACTTGCTGATCAGCTCGTCATAATAATTGTCATGGGCCAACGCATGCGGTCGCGGCCCGACCAGTGACATATCCCCGCGCAGCACGTTCCAGAGCTGCGGCAGTTCGTCAATGCTCGTCATGCGCAGGAAGCGCCCGATCTTGGTGACCCGGGCATCCCGCTTGGTCGCCTGGGCGATGGTCTCGCCGTTCTCGCAAACGGTCATGGTCCGGAACTTCCAGATCTCGAACGGCCTGCCGTTGAAGCCGCGGCGCGATTGCCGGAATATGACGTTTCCGGGGGAATCCAGCTTGATCAGCACGGCAACGGTCAGGAGCAACGGCGTCAGCATCACCAGCGCGAACAAGGCCACGCCAACGTCGAGGCAGCGCTTTTGTAGCCGCTCCAGGATGGTGAGAGGCGGCCGCTGGATTTCAACCGCGACGGTTCCACTGACCGGCAGGAATGGACGGGCCACGAGATCAGCGACCGGGTCGTCCGGCAGCAGGCGTATGGGCTGTGGAACCGCGCGCAAATATGGCCCCAGCTTGCGAAGCATCGGCAATTCGTTCCAGTCGATCGCAAGCAGATATTCGTCGACGTCGGCCGAGCGCGACTGACGGATCACGTCACGAATCTGCCGCTCCCAATGGCCGTCATCCCGATCGGCTCCGAGCACGAAATGGCGCATCACGTCGAAGCCATTCCTCCGCAGGTCCTTGAAGCGGCTCGACGTGAAGTCGAGCGGCTTGAGGCTGAGCAGGATCACCTTGCGATCGACCAGCCGGCTTCTCGCAAAGCTGGTGCCGAACACCGCCTGCCAGACGAAGCGGAGGCTGATCAGGCCAAGTCCGCCGATCACAGCGAACACGATGACGGTGCCGCGCGATAGATTGTCCGTCGATTTCAGCAAGAAGGCCGCAACGGCAAGGACCGTCAGCGACGTCAGCCAGATCAGCACCGCCTTTCGAAGCTGCCAGACGACGTTGAGCAGACGGTGCGTGGCGTAGACGTCCCGGAAATAGGCGACCGCCACGAACACCACGCCGACGAACAACCCCGCTCCCACCGAAGCGCCATCATTGGGCGAAGCGACGGCTGCGCCGTACAACGAAGCCCCGGCGGCATAGCTCAACAAGATCAGCAGAAAGTCAGCCGCCATGACCACGATCTGAAATGGCCTCTGAAGAGAGCCACCGCGCGTCGATGACAGCGTGTGAGCGTTTTCAGAACCATAAGTTGCAACAGCCATTCGAACCTCTGCCTATCGAGAGAGTGCTTGACGCTCATCGTGATGCTGAAGACTCGTCACTTCCCCGCACGGAAAGTGTTGAGTGATCGCAGCGACATTGTGGCGCTGCACGCAAAACTTTTGCGGCGCAAGGATCGTGCGCCGCGTTGAAATGCGCAGCGAAATTCGTTGCGATGAAAATGTCGTCACAGTGATGACATAGGAGCGAACGTGTTGCCCTATTTTGAATCAAGTTCCACGTCCTGCGCGGTACCTGATCGTCGCGCGAGCGCTTGTCGCTCATCTTTCAGGCGACGCAATTCGCCGATGAAGCGCGACGAGTCACTTGCGAGAATTCAGAGGACTTTCTATCTGGGCGTGCAGCTGACAGTTCGGCTCAGGCATGCAACTTTGCCGCGCTCTCGCACTCAGCAATGCAATTCTCGCGCACCGATCATTCGCGCTGCCCGCATGACCAGGTCGGCAAAAACTGCAGCGCCCTTCTTTTGGCGTGATCGAGCCGGAGAACAGGGATGCTCCCTCGCCGAATTCACGCTGTTCGTGTTGGATGGAAGCTCCTAGGTGCCGGCGACTTGGGGAAATTTTTTTGACCACCCGATCGATTGAGCGCCATGATATCTCTTGCCCGACCGCGTCCGCCGATTCCCAAACCGCAATTGCCGGAGGGAGTCCGCATCTATGCGATCTCGGATATTCACGGATGCGCGCATCTGCTCCAGCCCATGTTGCGGGTGATCGACGCCGACGTTGCCCGCAGCCGGCCGCGCTATGCGGTCGAGGTCTTCATGGGCGACTACATCGATCGCGGCCCGAATACGCGCGCCACGCTCGACGTCCTGGTCGAACGGAGCCGTCGGGGAAACGCGGTGTTCCTGAAGGGAAACCACGAGGCATTCCTTGTCAGCGTGTTCGAGGATCCTTCGCTGTTCGAGGATTGGATTGCGGTGGGCGGCGCCCAGACGTTGATGTCCTACGGACTCCCCCCGCCGGACCTGAAGCGCGACGAGCCCGCATCGATCATGCGCGATCTGATACGGGCAATGCCCACCGAACATCTGGAATTCCTCGACAATTTGCGGCTGAGCTTCAGTTGCGGGGATTTCTTCTTCGTTCACGCCGGCGTTCGCCCGGGCGTGCCACTGGCCGAGCAGGCCGAGCGCGATCTGCTTTGGATTCGCGAAGAATTCCTGCGCAGCGAGCAGCAATTCGGCAAATATATCGTGCATGGCCATACGCCGGTCCGCAGCGCTGAATTCCTGGCGAACCGGGTCAACATCGACACCGGCGCCTATGCGACCGGCAACCTGACCCTGATGAGTATCCAGGGTAGCCGCATGCTCGCAGTGTGAGGTGACGACGGCCTACCATTGCCTGCCGAAGCCGGCTCGCGCCTCGGCAGGGCTGCTCACATGTCCTGACTGGACTCTAAAGCGCGATGATGAGGAAGAATCGTCATCGCGCTTTAGGTTATTGTTTGAGCATAACCTTTTCGGAAAACCGCTGCGCACTTTTCCGGATCATGCTTTAGTTGAGCAAGCAGGGCTTCTCCAGCCGCGCACGCGTCTCGGCCATCCAATCGTTCCAGGCTCGCTCGTGCTTGACGTAGAGCTCCAGCCAACGCTCCCCATGTCCGTCCTGACGGACACTGCGCCGCTCGACAAGCAAGTCGGCGCCAAGGCGGGCGCCTGGATTATCCAGGGCTTCGAACTCGACCGTCTCCGAGATCGTCAGGCCGACAAGCACCCGTTGTCCCGCGCCATCCACGATGTAGCGCCGGGGCGCGTCCCTCTTGGGTTCGCTCATCTCATCATGCCCCCTTCGTATCAATGAGAGATCCTGCGTCCAGCCTGCGCGTCGGATGCTGCCTAAAAGGCTCGTCGGGCATGGCCGAACGTTGAGGTGGGAGTTGGACCGGCCGTTCGGCGCGAGGCGTCACGGGATGATCTCGCAGGACTTCGCTCGATGCGCCAAGCACGCAACGCGTATCCCGAGATGAGTCCAGCGCTGAAAATGAAAGCGGAGAGGAATGCAGAAGTCATGGGAGTCGCCTTGGATAGTCCAGAACCTATCAAGAGCGAGCAGTGTGTCGACATCATGATTCTTGCCGACCTCTTAGCGCCGAAAGATTGTTCATGCCTGACCTCCGGAGTGCACGCGGCGTAATCTCGCGTGCATCGATGGCAAAGATTCCTCCATGAGCAGCACTCTCTATATATAGAGAGAGACGTCCTCGCAGGCCCTCTCCAACACCGTTGCAGTCGGGCAAGGCTGACGCGGCTTCCCGCGAGCAGGAAATTTCGGGCCGACCGGCCGGCCCATGCCCTTGCAACCATCCGGAACCCGTCGCATTATTTCGCATCGCATTTTACGAGGGATTCAATCCAATGAACTTCCGCGCTCTTATTCCATCGATTGCCCTGGCCGCTCTTGGCCTCGCCGTGACGGTCTCGGTTGCACCGGCCGCCGAGCTCGCGCTTGCTACGTCACACCGGGCGGCCGCCGTCCAGGGCGGCGTTGTGCCGTGGGATGACGTTTACCCGCCCGCGATCTATGGTCCCCAGCTTCGCCCGGTCGAGGAAGTCGCGGCCATGAAGGCGCAGGCACGGCCGGTGTCCCACCGCTGGTGGGGATATTGGTACGTGCGGTAGGTCGACCGCGCTCGGCTCAGCTGAACTAACAACGACCCACAACTGCCGCTCCCTGCCAGAGGGGCGGCAGTTTTGTTTGAGACCAAATGTGTTTCCGCAATGAGACAATCCCTAAAGAGCTTCACCCGGCGCTTCGCGCCAACCTCTCTCTCCCGCAAGCAAGCGGGAGAGATGAGCAAGCCGCCGCGCTAGTCGATCGGACCTAAGGCCATTCGGCTTTGGGCCACCAAGAAGCTGCCATTGTGCAGCGTGCCGCTCGCATTTTTCGGGCTCTCGTCCATGTGGCTCGTTCCATCGGCATCGATATCGATCTGGAGATGGTCGTTACCCGGCCCGAAATTCTGCAGGTGGGCCGAAGCCTCGTTACCGCCGGGCAAAGGTGCACCATCCACAGACTCGACGTCACCACCGGCGACGCCGATGCCCGATAACTTAAAGCGATCATTGTCAGCGTCGAGATTGTGAATGGTATCGGCAGCACCGGCTGAGATGCTGACGAAACGGAAATTGTCAGGCCTGCACCGGCGTAGATCTCATCGGCACCATCTCATCGGCACCACGCCGGCAGCAATCGTCGTATTACCTGACGTGTTGCCGATCACCGCTGTCATTCTAACAATTCTGCATTCTATATCGCGAAGATTGCCAACGCCACGACGACCGAAGAATCTGAGATTTGCGCTTCTCAATCCAACGTTGGCGAGAACTTGCGCAGATCAAATCAGCGGTGAATTTCGGCATAGCACCAAGGATCCGTCCGCAAGTCGGCGAAGTACGGAGTGGCAGATATTTCCTTACGAAGGTAATTGCGGCGCTGCCACAAAGCGCCATCAGGGAAAACGGGACTAAAACCCCACCACTCGACGAGTGGGCTCCGCGTGAAATGTCCTGAAGATTCAAGTCTGCTGCAGCCAAAGCACGCCATCTCGGAACAGGGAAATATCGATCGCGAACTGGGATCTGGCGCAGCGTGAGCAGGCAGCCGGCAAGTTTTCATCGCGCCACCTGCTTGTGGTCTCACAAGCTCCCCGAAAGCGGCTTGCCCGCCTACAAACCCAATTTTGCCCGACCTGGAACGCGTCTGGGGGAGACAGTCGTCCGTCGCGCGACCTGCGCCTTAGCATCCAGCACCTTGTCTCCAGCTCGTGCAGCGCGCGGAAGGCTGATCTCGTCCGAAAGGCTCGTGCCTCTCCCTGGCAGACCTTCTGAACCAACGTTGGTGTTTCCTTGGGCCTGTGTTGCCGGCCCGGATCTGTTTCGGGATGACGCTCGGCCAATGGCCATTTGGTCCTCCTTGCTCGTGCCGCTCCCGACGGCACCGATCGGCAGGCCATTATGCGCGTGGCCAGCCCCTGCATTTCGTGCGGCCTGGGCTGCCGCCCGCGACCTCGCCGGCGTGGCGGGCTGAACGTTCGGATTGCTCGGCTCGGCGTTGATGCCTGGATTTCCGCCGGGGGCCGTATCTTTCGTCCCCATTCCTGGGGTGGCTGACGAACCAGCGTTACTTGCCCCCGTCCCCATTCCAGAGGGTGCCGACGGGCCAGCGCTGGCGCTACTCGCGCCCGTCCCCGTGCCTGCGCCTCCGGACCCGGCATTAGCAATGCCTTCTAGCGCGAGGACCACCAGAGATGAGCTTGCGACGATGGCGGCAATTAATAGAGGCTTGGCACGGGGCATCTGACGATCTCCTTTTGCCAAACTTCTATTAACCACGACGCCGCAACCCGGTTCCTGTTGCTGCAGCATGAGCTGGTCCCGCAAATCTGAACAGCGCGATAAGTGGAGTTTCTGCCTGACGGCGGGCAAGATTGACCCGCGAATC
>NZ_QZMV01000014.1:0-218704 GCF_003957705.1 Bradyrhizobium sp. LVM 105
AACCCCGTCAACCTCGATCCCCGCATGGCCAAGCTCGCCGGCGGCGTCCACCGCCTCGACGGACAGCTCATGGTCGTGCTCGACGTCGATCGCGTCCTCGAGCTCGAAACCAAAGTGCAGATGGCCGCGTGAGCCAACGAAACATCGGAGCCGGAGAACCAAAATGAAAACCTGCTTGGTGGTCGATGATTCCAGCGTGGTGCGCAAGATCGCGCGCCGGATTCTGGAAGGCCTGGAATTCGAGGTGACCGAGGCCGAGGACGGCTCGAAGGCGCTCGAGATCTGCCAGCGGCAGCTGCCCGACGCGGTGCTGCTCGACTGGAACATGCCCGTGATGGATGGTTTCGAGTTCATGGGCCACATGCGCCGCCTGCCCGGCGGCGACCAGCCCAAGGTGGTGTTCTGCACCACCGAGAACAATGTGGCTCATATCGCCCAGGCGCTCAGCGGCGGCGCCAACGAGTACATCATGAAGCCCTTCGACAAGGACATTATCGCCGACAAGTTTGCTGAAGTCGGCTTGATTCCGGTCGGACAAGCCATGGTCTGAGCGAATCTGGCCCGCGCATTTGGCCAGAATGTTCCAGTACAGCTTCGAAGAGGCGATCAGTGACCCCGACCGAGTATGAGTACCTGCGTAAGTTCCTGAAGGACAATTCCGGTCTCGACCTGTCCGCAGACAAGCAATATCTGATCGAGAGTCGCCTGCTGCCGCTCGCCCGCAAGGCCGGGCTCTCCGGCATCGCCGAGCTCGTGCAGAAGCTGCAAGGCGGCGCGCGTCAGCTGATCACCGACGTGGTCGAAGCCATGACCACCAATGAGACCTTCTTCTTCCGCGACAAGGTCCCGTTCGATCATTTCCGCGACCACATCATGCCCGAGATCATCAAGGCGCGTGCCGGCAAACGCAGCGTGCGGATCTGGTGCGCCGCCGGCTCGACCGGGCAGGAGCCCTATTCGCTGGCGATGTGCCTGAAGGAGATGGGCGCGGCCCTCACCGGCTGGCGCATCGAGATCATCGCGACCGATCTGTCGCAGGAGGTGCTGGAGAAGGCCAAGGCCGGCGTCTACAGCCAGTTCGAGGTGCAGCGCGGCCTGCCGATCCAGATGCTGGTCAAATACTTCAAGCAGACCGGCGAGACCTGGCAGATCAATCCCGAATTGCGGGCGATGATCCAGCATCGCCAGCTCAACCTGCTGCACGACTTCTCCCAGCTCGGCACTTTCGACGTCATCTTCTGTCGCAACGTGCTGATCTATTTCGACCAGGATACCAAGATCAACATCTTCAACCGGCTGGCGCGCCAGATCGAGCCCGATGGCTTCCTGGTGCTGGGCGCGGCCGAAACCGTGGTCGGTCTCACCGATACGTTCCGCCCGATTGCGGAGCGGCGCGGCCTCTACAAGCCGAACGATCCGCGTGCCGCCGCCGCCAAGCCGGTTCTCGCCGGCGCGGCGCCGCGCCTCGCGGTGATGGCAGGACGATAGACATGGCCGAGGATGGCAAGGGTAGCGAACGCGTGACTTTCAGTCGCGGCTACGATGTCTGCATCATGGCCATCGACGGCACCTGGCGCCGCGACTGCAAGCTCAACGCGATCTCCGACACCGACGCCATTCTCACGGTGGAAGGCTCGATCCAGGGGTTGAACCTGAAAGAGTTCTTCCTGCTGTTGTCGTCCACGGGCCTTGCCTATCGTCGCTGCGAGCTGGTCCGCGTCAACGGCGCCGAAATGGACATCCAGTTCCTGCGCGGCAAGAACAGGAAGAAGCGCGGAGCGGCCGGCGGCCATGACGCCGCGGCGTGATCCGCCCGCGTCCGTTGCCGTCCCTTCCGATCTCTTGCTTCACATTTTCTGAAGATTTCAAAGCGAATTCGCGGCGGCAGCTTTACGGGGCCTAAGCGCGAACATTGTATCCGTTGCCGGTCTCAATCTCAGGATACGGAAATGCCCAGAAGCCCTCTTTCGCCCATGACGTCAAACCTGCCCGACGGCGCCGAACGGCGTGCGCTTCAGCTTCTGGTGGTCGATGACGACGCCACGCAGCGCAGCCTGATCACCGTCGCCGCCAAGCAGGCCGGCCACGAAGTCACCGTGGCGCCGTCCGTGGCGAATGCGATCGAGAAGCTGCGCACCGCCCGCTTCGATTGCGTGACGCTGGATCTCGTGCTGGAGGATGGCGACGGCATCGACGTGCTGCGCGAGATGGCGGCGGCGAAGTTCGGCGGCGCCGTGATCGTCATCAGCGGCATGGACGGCAAGCGCCGCAGCGCCGCTCGCAGCTTCGCCAGGTCCGTCGGGATCGAGCTCCAGAGCCTGCCGAAGCCGCTCGACCTCGCGGCCCTGCGCATCAGCCTCGCCAATCTGGGCAAGATCGCGATGGGCCTTCCCGCGATCCACACCTGGGGCGGTGTCGCCACCGACGCGATCGTGGAACGGCACCGCGCCTGAGCACGATACAATGAGAATGAAGCGCGATCGCGCTTCAGCTTGTTGTTTAAGCATGATCTTCTCGGAAGACCGCCGTGCGCTCTTCCGGATCCTGCTTTAGGCGTGCGGAACCGCCATGCGATGGGATGCGAGCGGCGCGCCGCGCCGATCGCGCTCTATGCCGGGTTGCCGGAATCAGACAGACATCGCAGGGCGTGGCCAAGGCCCGCCCGACACGCATTGAGGGCGGCGCTCGCCGTCGCATAACGCGGCGTGACGTCGTCGAGCACGAAAATGTCGGCGGAACCGGCCGGATCGCCGCGGGCCGGACCCGTTTCCAACGCGCTGGCTTCCATCATGGCTGCGTCGATCAGGCGCATGCTGCTCTCGATCCCTGTGATCAGAGCGCGAAGATCGGCGGCGATCAACTGACGGCTGTCGGTTTCGGGCCTCGCGATGATCGGGGGTGCGCCAGCGAAATTTTGCATGGATAGTCTCCCTATCCGCAATTAGGCACCCTGCCGCTACTTGTGCGGTAAGTCCATGTCCCGTACAAATACGGGTGGGCCGAATCCGCGCCGAACGCCATAACGGTTGGCGCGGACGCGAGTCCTTCATGCCAACCGGATGTGGCACATGGCCGAACAAAGCTCTCGCGGTGAAATCTTCGTGGTCGACGACGACCCTGCCGTTCGCGACACTCTGTCGATGGTGTTGAAGGCGGCGGGTTATGAGGTGATCTGTTTTGCGGACGGCGCGGCGCTGCTCTCCGTCGCGCGAAACCGAACGCCGGCTGCAATCCTGCTCGACGTGCACATTCCCGGAAAGTCAGGGCTCGACATTCTGAACGAGCTGCAGGGCGAGGACTATCCGGCGCCGATCTTCATGATCTCCGGACAGGGCGACATCGCGATGGCGGTGGGCGCGATCAAGAGCGGCGCGCTCGACTTCATCGAGAAGCCGTTCCGCGGCAGCGAGATCGTCGGCCGGCTCGACGAGGCGATCGGCGCCTATGCACGCAGGCAGGCGGAGAACGCCTCGCCGAAATTCAGCTCGCTGCATTTCCCCGGACGCGAGCCGCTGACGCGCAGGGAGCGCGAGGTGCTCGAGCAGTTTGCTTCCGGTGCGTCCAACAAGGAAGCCGGTCGCACGCTCGGCATCAGCCCGCGCACGATCGAGGATCACCGCGCCAACATCATGAAGAAGCTCGGCGCGCGCAACGCCGCGGATCTGATCCGCATCGTGATGACCGCGGCCCAGCGCGCGTCGTAGCAAGCTCTTGTAGCCCGGGTGAGCGAAGCGACACCCGGGACCGCTGCTGCAAAGTCCCGGATATCGCTTCGCTCATCCGGGCTACGCAGCCTCAGGCGCTCAGCGCCTTGCGGATGATCCGCGCCAGATCCGATTTGCGATAAGGCTTGGCCAGCAGCATCACGCCGGAATCCAGCCGGCCGTGATGGATGATCGCATTCTCGGTATAGCCCGATGTGTAGACCACCTTGAGATCGGGCCGCGTCTTCATCAGCTCGTCGGCAAGCTGCCGTCCGTTCATCTTGCCGGGCATGATGACGTCGGTGAACAGAAGGTCGAACGGCTTTCCGGCGGCGACGATCGCGAGCGCCTCCGCGGCGTTCGCGGCCTGCAAGGTGACGTAGCCCAGCGAATGCAGCTGCGCCAGCACGTAGTCGCGCACCAGCCTGTCGTCCTCGACCACCAGGATTGTCTCGTGTCCGCCCTCGATGGTCGCCGGCGTCACACCCTCGCCGGCCGCTGTCGGCGTCTTGCCGGGCGGCAGGTACATCTTGATCGTGGTGCCGTGGCCCTCTTCGCTGTAGATCTTGATGTGGCCCGCGGACTGCTTGATGAAGCCGTAGACCATCGACAGCCCGAGTCCGGTGCCCTTGCCCGGTCCCTTCGAGGTGAAGAAGGGATCGAACACCCTGGTCAGCAGGTGCGCGGGGATTCCAGTGCCGGTGTCGCTCACGGCTATCAACACGTAGTGCCCCGGCGGCACATCGTTCGCACTGGCGTAGACCTCGTCGAGATAGGCCGCGCCCGTCTCCAGGATCAGCTTGCCGCCGCCGGGCATGGCGTCGCGGGCATTGAGCGCGAGGTTGAGGATCGCGGTGGTGAGCTGGTTGGGATCGACGATCGCGACGCAGTTCTCGTCCTCGAACACCGATTCGATCTGGATCTGCTCGCCCAGCGTCGGCCGCAACAGCTTCGCGGTGTCGACCACCAGCGAGTTGATGTCGATCTCGCGCGGCTGGAGCGGCTGCTTGCGCGCGAAGGCGAGCAGGTGCTGGGTCAGATCGGCGCCGCGCGCGGCCGCCTCGTCGATCATCTTCGTGATGGCCGCAAGCTGCGGCTCCTTCTCGACGGCCTCCGCGAGGATTTCGATCGTCCCGGTGATGACGGTGAGGATGTTGTTGAAATCGTGCGCCACGCCGCCGGTGAGCTGGCCGATCGCCTCCATCTTCTCGGCGTGACGGATGCGCTCCTCGGCGGCGATCTTGTCGGTGAGGTCGCGGTAGAAGACGTTGAACAGCAGGCCTTCGCGGCGCTTCAGCGCGGTGACGCTCAGCTCGGCCTTGAATTCCTTGCCGTCGCGGCGGCGGCATATGAGCTCGCGGCGCCGGTTCAGCGTCCTGCCGTTCTCGTTCGCCAGGAACTGCTGCAGACCCGACCTCACTCGCTCGCGTTCGCTCTCGGCGACGATGAGGTCGATCGTGCTCTTGCCGAGCACCTCCTCGCGGCGCCAGCCGAACAGCTGCTCTGCCTGCGAGTTCCAGTTCAGGATGCTGCCGGTCTCGTCGGTCTGGATGAAGGCGTCGAGCGAAGTCTCGATGATGTTGCGGGCGAGCCGCTCGCTCTCGCGCAGCGATTCCTGCGCGAGCCGTGCCTCCGTCATGTCGCGCCCGACGAAGAAGTAGCGCTGCGCCTGCTCGGACCAGCTGCCGAGCCAGGACAGCCAGACTTCGTGTCCGTTGCGGTGGAGGCAGCGCGTGTCGGCAATCTTGACGCGCTCGCCGCGGCGCAGCGCGCGCATCTCGGCGCGGGAGCCCTCCAGATGACCGGGATGAATGAAGTCGGCGCCGCTCCGGCCGATCATCTCGTCCGGCCGGTAGCCGAGAATGGTCTCGCTGCTCGGGCTGATCTGCGCGATGTGGCCGTGCGAGTCCATGACCATGATCAGGTCTTGCGAAGTGTCGAAGATCTGCCGGCGCTCCTCGAGCTGCTGCTGGAGCTGCCGCTCGGCCCGCCGCGCCTCGGTCAGGCTGTGCGCGGTCCCGGAGACGCCGATGATCTCGCCCGACGGACCTTTGATCGGCGACAGGCTGAGCGAGATTTCGACCGGCGTGCCGTCCTTGCGCAGGCGCACCGTCTCGAAGCGTTCGATCGGCTCGCCCCCCGCGATCCGCGCCAGATATTCCTTGCCCTGCTCGCGGCGGTCCGCCGGGACGATGATCGATGTCGGCTTGCCGATCGCCTCGTCCGCCGAATAGCCATACAGACGCTCGGCGGCCGGATTCCAGCCCGTGATGATGGCGTCGAGCGTCTGCATCACGATCGCGTCGTCGGAGGATTCGATCGCGGCGCTGAACAGGCGCTCGCGCGCCGCGTGATGGCTGCGCGCGGCCTCGGTGCGGCGATGCTCCTCGATCTCGCGTTCGAGCGCAGCGGTTTTCACCCTTGTTTCCTCGACCATCTGCGCGAAGGCCCGCGCCAACACGCCCGTCTCACCGCTGGCATCGACCGGGATGTCCGCCGGACGGCCGCTGCCGATGGCCTGGACCGCCGCGGTCAAGCGGCCGATCGGACGCGTGAGCGAGCGCGCCACCAGAACCGCAAGCCCGGCTGCGGCGAGAACGGCCAGTATGCCGACCAGCAGGGACGTCTTCTGGATCGCTGCCGGTACGAGGCCGAACACAGGCGCGGGAATTGTTTCGATGACGGCGACCCATTCCTTGCCGGCAAGCAGCGCAGGGGCGAGGGCCGCACCGCTCGGCCGGCCCGACCCGTCGGTCATAAGCCGCGTGGATACATCCTGCGTGCCCGTCAGAGCCGCGAAATAGGGGAAGTCCTTGCGCCAGTCGCTGGGACGATCACGCAACGTGCCGAATTCGCGCGAGCGATCGGGATGAACGAGATAGTCGCCGTGCGAATTCACGACGTAGATCTCTCCTCCCGAGTTCGTCGTCGCGCGGACGTGGTCGAGGGCCGGGCGCATGTCGATATTGGCGACGATGATGCCGAACGGCTTGCCGTCCTGTGCGAACAATGGCATCGCCACCCGGAGAGTCGGAACGTGAGGGGTCGTGGTGCCCCCTTGGCGGGTGGCAAGATCGACGGGCGACACATAGATCTCGCCAGGCGGCAGCCGGATCGTTTGCTGAAAGTACGGTCGATCGCTCTTGCTCTCCAGCTCGTTGTCCGGGGCGATCCGTACTCCGTCCGGTCCGGAGCGATCGACACGGACGAGCTCGCGCTGGTCGTTATCGACGCCGATGATCCGAAACTGCCCATAGATCGGTTTGGCCTCGATCTCGGCCGCGAGCCGCGCGGCGATACGTTCGCGCCAGGTTTGTTCCGAGACGCCGTCAGCAGGATCAATTCCGCCGCCGCCGTGAGCGCGGATCAGGCCCTGGATGGCCGCGGCGGCGCGATAGCCCATCAGATCGCCGCGCACTCCGGAAACATAGGATTCAAGATTGGTCGCCAGCAGGCGCGACTGGGCCTCGACCCGTTCCAGGACCCGCGGAATGACCGCTTGCGTGGTGTTGCGATAGCCCAGCCAGCCGACCGCGGCCACGGTGACCGCCACCAGCAGGATCATGGCGATGGCCAGCCGCGTGGTGAGCGTCATGGGGATGCTCGCAGGACTTCCCGGATGATCACGGCCGATCTGGCCTGAAGCAGAGGAGCCCGCGTTATCGGCGGCCGGAGCTGACATCGGACCCCTCCGGCTCACCCGCCTTCAGGCAGCCATCGACTGCGGCGAGCAGTGCGCCGGGCCGGAATGGCTTCGGCAGGCTTGCCACCGCGCCGAGCTTGGTCGCCATCTTCAGGAAATCGGGTTCCGCATAGGCATCCGGCGCGGCCGAGCGGCCGGAAATGACGATGATGGGAATGGCCGGGGCCAACGCCCGGATGTGACGCATCGTCTCCAGCCCATCCATGCCGGGCATGAAGATGTCGAGGAACAGCAGATCGAACCGGCCGGCCTCGAACAGCGCAAGCCCCTTGCGGCCATCGCCGGCGAGGGTGACGTGATGACCGGCCCTCTCCAGGAGCAGCCGGATCGTGATTTGAACGGCCGGGTCGTCATCCACGATCAGGATGTTGGCCACGTCTGCATTCCTCCGCGCCGGACAGGCCATTCCCCATCGGCCGCAAATCAAGCCATCAAAGATGAAATTGTTGCGCGGATTCCGCCCGGCCTGCAAGCACTTCGCGAATGGCCGGTGAACGCTCGCCTAAGCCGAAACAAAATACAGCATGCTTATGCACGGTTGCGTGCATAAGCGCCGGAATCGCCGTCTAATCGGTTAGATATTCCGGATAATGGCTTCGAATCTTGTCGAGCTCGCTCAGCGTGCCCGACAGGTGCTTGCGCAGATGCCGTTGCGCGGCGCCGGGGTCGCCGGCCTCGATCGCACGGGCAGGTGCAGCCGGCGCAGCCGGTCGATATGTCCGCTGCGGCTACGCACCAGCGTCCACAACCTGCTTGCCGGCCGCGGCATAAAGCTGCGCGTGAAAATCATTGTCGGCGGCGATGAAGCTCTCGAAATCGCCGGCCTTGGCGAATTGCTGCTGCAGCGCGATGGCGTGGTCGAGGCGGAGAACCAGGGCCTGCTCGTGCTGCTCGGCGAGCAGCCGGACGATTTCGAGCTCGAGCGCCTGGCGCAGGAAATGGGCCTGCTCGGCGCGGCCGACATCGACCCGGCTGACCACGGTCGCGTGCTGCGGAAACACCTCGACGAGCCCTTCTTCCTCGAGGCGCATCAGGGCGTCGCGGCTCGGCTGGTTCATCTTCGAGAACCGCAATCTGCTCGACATACCTGCAGTCTTCGCAGGCCTCTTGACCGTGATAATCATCGGGCCTCTTTGTCGAGAACCTGATCTTCCGCGCCATCGAGCGGAACACGGTCCAGAAATGGGGCACTCAATCATGAGCAAGAAGAAAACACCCGATCAGCTCCGCAGTGCGCGCTGGTTCGCGCCCGACGATCTGCGCTCGTTCGGCCACCGCTCCCGTGCCATGCAGATGGGCTACGCTCCGGAGGAGTGGAAGGACCGGCCGATCATCGCGATCCTCAACACCTGGTCGGACGCGCAGCCCTGCCACATGCACTTCAAATCGCGCGTGGACGACGTCAAGCGCGGCATCCTGATGGCCGGCGGCCTGCCGCTGGAGCTGCCGGCGCTGTCGCTGTCGGAATCGCTGCTCAAGCCGACCACCATGCTCTATCGCAACCTGCTGGCGATGGACGCCGAGGAGCTGCTGCGCAGCCATCCCGTCGACGGCGTCGTGCTGATGGGCGGCTGCGACAAGACCACGCCGGCGCTGCTGCTCGGTGCCACCTCGATGAACATTCCGGCGATCTATCTGCCGGCGGGCCCGATGCTGCGCGGCAATTGGAAGGGCAAGACGCTCGGCTCCGGCTCCGACGGCTGGAAATATTGGGACGAGCGCCGCGCCGGAAAGATCTCCGACAAGGACTGGCTCGACATCGAAGCCGGCATCGCGCGCAGCTACGGCACCTGCATGACCATGGGCACGGCCTCGACCATGACCGCGATTGCGGAAGCGATCGGCATGACCTTGCCCGGCGCCTCCTCGATTCCGGCCGCCGACGCCAACCACATCCGCATGGCCTCAGAATGCGGCCGCCGCATCGTCGAGATGGTGTGGGAAGATCTGACGCCAAAGACGATCCAGACCCGCAAGGCCTTCGAGAACGCGATCGCGGTCGCGATGGCGATGGGCTGCTCGACCAATGCGATCATCCATCTGATCGCGCAGGCCCGCCGTGCCGGCCAGGACATCGGCCTCGACGATTTCGAGATCGCGAGCCGCAAGGTGCCCGTCATCGCCAACGTCCGGCCGAGCGGCGACACCTACCTGATGGAGGACTTCTTCTATGCCGGCGGCCTGCCGGCGCTGATGGGCCAGATTAAGCCGCATCTGCATCTCGACTGCATCACCGTCACTGGCAGGACGGTGGCTGAGAACATCGACGGCGCCGAGGTGCACAACGCCGACGTGATCCGCTCCATCGACGATCCCATCTACAAGGAGGGGGCGCTTGCCGTGCTCAAGGGCAATCTCGCGCCCGACGGCTGCGTCATCAAGCCCTCCGCCTGCGCGCCGCGCTTCCTCAAGCATACCGGGCCTGCGCTGGTGTTCGACGACTATCCGTCGATGAAGAAGGCGGTCGACGATCCCGACTTGGACGTCACCGAGGACCACATTCTCATCCTGCGCAATGCCGGGCCGCAAGGCGGGCCGGGCATGCCGGAATGGGGCATGCTGCCGATTCCGACCAGGCTCGTGAAGCAGGGCGTGCGCGACATGGTTCGCATCTCGGATGCGCGCATGAGCGGCACCAGCTATGGCGCCTGCATCCTGCACGTCGCGCCGGAATCCTATGTCGGCGGTCCGCTCGCGCTGGTGCGGAACGGCGACCGCATCACGCTCGACGTCGCCGCGCGCACCATCAATCTCGATGTTCCCGAAGCCGAGCTGGAAAAACGCCGCGCCGCCTGGAAGCAGCCCGAGCGCCGCTTCGAGCGCGGTTATGGCTGGATGTTCACCAAGCACATCAAGCAGGCCAATGACGGCTGCGACTTCGACTTCCTCGAGACCGATTTCGGCGCGCCGATCGGCGAGCCGTCGATTTATTAGCCACCTGTCATTCCGGGGCGCCGCGAAGCGGCGAGCTATGGTGCGCAATTGCGCACCTGAGAATCCATCAGACCGCAATCGCTGTCGCTCGATGGATTCCGGGCTCGCGCCAAGTGGCGCGCCCCGGAATGACGCCATGAGAGAGAACGACATGACAAAACTTTCCGAAGCCACCCGCAACAAGCTCAAATCCGTCTCCACCGCCACGGTCGCCACCGCGCTCTTCAAGCGCGGCCTGCGCATCCAGATGATCCAGGACGTCCATCCCGTCGGACCCAACCAGCCCACCATGGTCGGCGAGGCCTACACGCTGCGCTACATGCCGGCGCGCGAGGATCTCAATACGATAGAGGTCTTCAAGGACCGCTCGCATCCGCAGCGGAAGGCGGTCGAGGATTGCCCGCCGGGCGCCGTGCTGGTGATGGATAGCCGCAAGGACGCGCGCGCGGCTTCTGCCGGCGCGATCCTGGTGACGCGGCTGATGAAGCGCGGCGTCGCCGGCGTCGTCACCGACGGCGGTTTTCGCGATTCCGCCGAAATCGCCAGGCTCGGCATTCCCGCCTATCACCATCGCCCCTCGGCGCCGACCAATCTCACGCTGCACCAGGCGATCGAGATCAACGTTCCCATCGGCTGCGGCGACGCGCCGGTGTTTCCCGGCGACGTCATCCTGGGCGATGCCGACGGTGTCATCGTGATCCCGGCGCATCTCGCGGACGAGATCGCGAGCGAGACCTTCGAGATGACCGCGTTCGAGGATTTCGTCACCGAGGAAGTCGGCAAGGGCCGCGGCATCTTCGGCCTCTATCCCGCCACCGACCCGCAGACGCTCGGAAGAAGAACGGGAGGTAATGCGGCCCGCGCAGATAACTACGTCGAGGCGCACGGCGGTGAGAGAGAAGTGACGGACAAAGCTGCCGTAGGCCGTAGGGTGGGCAAAGCGAAGCGTGCCCACCTCGCTTTAGTTGTTGAGAGATGGTGGGCACGGCGCTACGCGCCTTTGCCCACCCTACAAGGCCGCGGCGATGGCTACACCCCGGCCTCCGCCATCCCTGCCGCCCACAGCGCGAACGCATAGACGATCGCGACTTCGTCGAGCCGGTCGAAGCGGCCTGAGGCGCCGCCGTGGCCGGCGCCCATGTTGGTGCGCAAGAGGACCGGGCCGCCGCTGGTCATGGTGGCGCGCAGGCGCGCGATCCATTTGGCGGGCTCCCAATAGGTGACGCGCGGATCGGTCAGGCCCCCCATGGCCAGGATCGCCGGATAGTCCTTCGCCGCGACGTTGTCGTAGGGCGAGTAGGACAGGATCGTGCGAAAATCCTTCTCGCTCTCGATCGGGTTGCCCCATTCCGGCCATTCCGGCGGCGTCAGCGGCAGCGTGTCGTCGAGCATGGTATTGAGCACGTCGACGAACGGCACCTCGGCGACGATGCCGGCGAACAATTCGCCGGCGCGGTTGGCGACCGCGCCCATCAGCATGCCGCCGGCCGAGCCGCCATGGCCAATGATGCGCTTGGCGCTGGTGTATTTCGCGTCGATCAGCGCACGGGCGCTGGCCGCGAAATCGTCGAACGAGTTGGTCTTCTTCTCGCGCTTGCCGTCGAGATACCAGCCCCAGCCCTTGTCGGCGCCGCCGCGAATATGCGCGATGGCGTAGACGAAGCCGCGGTCGACCAGCGACAGGCGGTTGGCATTGAACGAGGCCGGCATCGCCATGCCGTAGGAGCCGTAGCCGTAGAGCAGCAGCGGCGCCGAGCCGTCGAGCTTGAGCCCGCGGCGATAGAGGATCGAGACCGGCACCTCGGCTCCGTCATGCGCCTTCGCCATGATACGCGTGGTGACGTAATCGGCCGCGTTGTGGCCGGACGGGATCTCCTGGCGCTTGCGCAGGGTGCGCGTGCGCTTCGCCATGTCGTAGTCGTAGACTTCGGACGGCGTCGTCATCGACGAATAGGCAAAGCGCAAATTCGTCGTCTCGAACTCGTAGGAGCCCATCGTATCCAGCGAATAGGCGGCCTCGTCAAACGCGATCGCGTGTTCTTCCTTCGTCGAGAGATCGCGGATCACGATCGAGGGCAGCGCATTGGCGCGCTCCAGCCGCACCAGATGGCCGGCATAGAGATCGAGATCGATGATGTAGATGCCGGGCCGATACGGGATCAGGTCGCGCCAGTTCTTGCGCTCGGGCGAAGAGAGCGGCGCGGTGACGAGCTTGAAGTCGATGGCGTCATCGGCATTGGTGAGGATGAACAGCTGATCGCCGCGGTCGGCGAGCGAATATTGCACGCCTTCCTCGCGCGCGGCGACCAGGCGCGGCGGCGCCTCGGGATTGGCGAGATCGATCAGCCGCTGCTCGCTTGTCTCGTGATCGCCGCCCGCGATCACGCAGAAGCGGCCGCTGGTGCTCTCGTGCAGATGGGTGAACCAGCCGGCATCCTGCTCTTCATAGACCAGCGTGTCGTCGGCCTGCCCAGTGCCGAGCCTGTGGCGCCACACCTGCATCGGCCGGTGATTGTCGTCGAGCTTCACATAGAAGAAGCTCTTGCAATCCTTGGCCCAGACCACGCCGCCATCGGTCTCCTCGACGAGGTCGTCGAAGTCCTTGCCGCTTGCCCAGTCGCGGACGCGGATCGAGAAATATTCGGAGCCCTTGGTGTCCGCGCTCCAGGCCTGCAGCTTGTGATCATAGGAGTGCCGGCTGCCGCCGAACTTGAAATATTTGTGGTCCTTGGCGAGCGCGTCGCCGTCGAGCACGATCTCGCCGTCGCCGCCCTCGCGCGGCATGCGGCCGAACAGCTCGTGCTGCCCGCCCTCGCGAAACCGGCGGAAATAGGCGAAGGGACCATCGGGCGACGGCACGCTGGAATCGTCCTCCTTGATCCGTCCGCGCATCTCGCGCACCAGCGTCTTCTGAAGCGGAGCGGTGTGGCCGAGCAGGCTCTCGGTGTAGGCGTTCTCCTCGTCGAGATATTTGCGGATATCGGGATCGAGCACGCCGGGATCGCGCAGCACCTCCTGCCATTTCGCGTCCTTCAGCCAGGCATAGTCGTCGGTCACGGTGATCCCGTGCCGCGTGAAGGAATGCGGCCGGCGCGGGGCGACGGGGAGCTGGGAAGGCATCTTGGCTTGGGTCACTCGGTCCTCGTTCGTGTCCGACGTCGCTGCTCTTCGCCTCTCCCCGCTTGCGGGGAGAGGCCGGATTGCATCGAAGATGCAATCCGGGTGAGGGGGACTCTCCGCGAGTCCAACTCTCACCAGTCTTGCGGAGACTCCCCCTCACCCCGACCCTCTCCCCGCAAGCGGGGAGAGGGGGAAGAGGGCAACTCGCTGCCCTCCCTTATATCGTCCCGATTCCACGAATTGCCAGCGCGTCCGCGCCAGGCCGCCGGGTTGTTGATCGGCCCCGTGTATGCTTTACGGACCATATCCCCGCCGCCGGTCCAGCCAGATGCTGTTCAATTCCTACCCGTTCATCCTGCTGTTCCTGCCCCTGGTGCTGGCAGGCTATTTCTGGCTCGGGCAGCGCAGCAATCTCACGCCGGTGATCTGGCTGGCATTGGCCTCGCTCGCCTTCTACGCCATCGGCAACTGGCAGTTCGTGGCCCTGTTGCTGCTGTCGATCGGCTTCAACTACGGCGTCGGCCATCTTCTGATCGTGTCGGAGCTCACCCCGTCACGACGAAAGGCGGTGCTCGCGCTTGGCGTCGCCGGCGATCTCCTCGGGCTCGGCATCTTCAAATATGCCGGTTTCGTCACCGAGAACATCAACGCGCTGTTCGGCACGCATGTCGCGGTCCACATCCTGCTGCCGGTCGGCATCTCCTTCTACACGTTCACGCAGATCGCGTTCCTGGTCGATGCCTATCGCGGCCAGGTCGCGGCCTACGCGCTGCCGCATTACGCACTGTTCGTGACTTACTTCCCGCATCTGATCGCCGGGCCCATCCTCCACCACAAGGACATGGTCCCGCAATTCGAGCAGGAAAAGTCCAAACATCCTGACGCGCATCTCATCTTGTGCGGCGTCATCATCTTCGCCATCGGCCTGTTCAAGAAGACCTGCCTCGCCGACGGCATCCAGCCGCTGGTCGCGCTCGCCTTCGAGGCGCGCTCGCCGAGCTTCGACCAGGCCTGGCTGGGTGCGCTGGCCTACACGTTCCAGCTCTATTTCGACTTCTCCGGCTATTCCGACATGGCGATCGGGATATCGCTGATGTTCGGCATCTTCCTGCCCGTGAACTTCAACTCGCCCTACAAGGCGACCAGCATCGTCGAGTTCTGGCGCCGCTGGCACATGACGTTGTCGCAATTTTTGCGCGACTATCTCTACATCCCGCTCGGCGGCAACCGCAGGGGACGCGTGCTGCGCTACGTCAATCTGATGCTCACGATGCTGCTCGGCGGGCTCTGGCACGGCGCGGCCTGGACCTTCGTCATCTGGGGTGCGCTGCACGGCGCCTATCTCTGTGTCAATCACGCCTTCACTGCGCTGGTGCCGACGATTCCATCTGGTCTCGCGCGGCCGGCCCGAATCGCCGGAGCTGCGCTGACATTCCTGGCCGTCGTCGTCGCCTGGGTGTTCTTCCGCGCCGAGAGCGTCACATGGGCGCTGCGCGTGCTCCAGGCGATGGCCGACCCCTCGAATATCGTCTTCGGCCGCGAGGAGATCGCGGCGCTGGTGATGGTCGCCATCTACGCCGCGCTGGTGTGGCTGGCGCCGAACACGCAAGGCATCATGGGATACGACCACGCCGGCCGCAGGGTCGGCGAAGCCTTGCGGGCAGGGCGGATGCGGCCGCTGTTCCTCTATGCGGCGTCGCTGGTGCTCGCGTTCGGAATCCTGGGCATCCAGAGCCACAGCGAATTCATCTATTTCCGGTTCTGATGCGCGGGGCTTTCACACATCTGGCGCGTCTTCTGCTCGCGAGCATCGTGTGCGTGCTGGGCGCCGCAGCGCTCACCTATGCCGTCGATCCCCTGCAGCTGTTCCGTCCTTCGCGCCTTGCCTTCTATTCAGACGACACGCGCATGCAGAATGCCGGGCTGATCCGCAGCCAGCCGTTCGACACTGCTTTCATGGGCACCTCGCTCGCAATCCATTTCCGCCAGAGCGACATCGACCGCGCGCTCGGCGTGCATTCGCTCAAGCTGGCGATGACAGGCTCCAACTCGCGCCAGCAGGGCTTCGTGCTGGAGCAGGCGATCGGGCGCGGCGCCAGGCGTGTGATCTGGGCGATGGACGATTTCATCTTCATCGATGCCGCCGATATCGAGGCCGATCCTTATCTCTCCGTCGATCTCTATCGCGGGACGGCGAAGGGCGTTGCGTCCTATCTGTTCAGCGCCGCGATGGCGAAGGAATCCATGTTCGCGCTGCTGCGCTCGGCTCCGCCATTGCGGCAGCCGCTGACCCGGGCCGCGCCGTTCCTGCCTGTGAAATTTGCGCTGCCTGACGTCGACGACATCTACGCGCTGCCGCGGGATTTCGACGTCGCGCGCGACTACAATGCGAAGAAGACGCTCGCTGCCTTCAGTTACATCACCAATCCCACGCGAAGCCGTTTCCTCGGCGAAGGCTACAATTATGAGGCCATGGTGCGGCATTTCGAGCGCGATGCCGTCGGCCTGATCGCGCGTCACCCCGACGTCACCTTCGATGTCTACTTCCCGCCCTATTCGATCCTGCAATTCGTCGCGATGCGCGAGGCCTCGCCTGCCACGCTGAAGATTGTTACCGATCTCACGGCCGTCATCGCGCGGCGCCTGACGCCGCTTCCCAATGTGCGCCTGCACGATTTCCGCGCGGTCAAGGAAGTGACGCACGATCTGAACAATTACAGCGACGTCATCCACCATTCGCCGGTGGTGGACGCCATGGTGCTGAGATGGCTGGCGAGCGGGGAATATCGCGTCGATCCGAAGCAGCCGACCGCGTCGCTGGAGGAGCTGAAGGCGCAGGTCGAGGCGTATCGCGTGCCACAGCCGTAACCTGGCCAGAGCTCAAGATCGATTTGCTGATCGTCGGTCTCGTGTCCCGGACGCGGTGCGGCGCGAAGTGCCGCTCCGCTGAGCCGGGACCATCGCAGCCACGTGGGCCTCGGCTCAGCAGCGCATCACTCCGTGCTGCGCTGCGTCCGGGGCACGAGCGCCGCTTTATTACACCGCCACCTCGTCGCCGAGATACGACACCGCCGCCTCGAGTCCGCCCTTGCCGTGCGGGATCTTCAGCGCGTTCAGGCCGACCTCGATCACGCCGAGCGTGCCGAGCAGCATCGGAGCGTTGACGTGGCCCATATGGGCGATGCGGAAGGCCTGGCCGGAGAGGTCGCCGATGCCGGTTCCGAGCACCACGCCGCACTTGTCCTTGCAATAGCGTTGCAGCACTGCGGGGTCGTAGCCGTTGCTCATGGTCACCGTGGTCACGGTGTTGGAGCGCTCGCTCGCTTCGGCGACGTTGAAGCCGAGCACCTGGCCTTCCGCCCAGACGGCAACGGCGCGGCGCGCGGCTTCGCTGAGCAGGCTGTGGCGGCGGAAGGCGTTCTCAAGCCCTTCCTCGTGCAGCATGTCGATCGCACGGCGCAGAGCGAACAACAGGTGTACCGGCGCAGTGCCGGCATATTTGCGATAATTCTCGGTGCCCTCGCGCTCGCTCCAGCTCCAATAGGGCGTCGCCATGTTGGCCTTCTTGTGCACCTCGAGCGCGCGCGCATTGGCGGCGACGAAGCCGAGGCCGGGCGGGGTCATCAGGCCCTTCTGCGAGCCGGACATCGCGACGTCGATGCCCCATTTGTCCATCTCGAACTCCATGCAGCCGAGCGAGGCCACGGTGTCGACCATGTACAGCGCGGGATGGCCGGCCGCCTTGATCGCCTTGCCGATCGCCTCGATGTCGTTCTGCACGCCGCTAGCCGTGTCGACCTGGACCACGACGACGGCCTTGATGGTGTGCTCCTTGTCGCGGCGCAGGCGCTCCTCGACCTCGTGCGGCCGCACCGCGCGGCGCCAGTCGCCCTTGAGCACCTCGACCTCGGCGCCCATCAGCGCCGCCGCATTGCCCCAGCCGATCGCAAAGCGCCCGCTCTCCAGCACCAGCACCTTGTCGCCGCGCGACAGCACGTTGCTCAGCGCCGCCTCCCAGGCCCCGTGTCCGTTGGCGATGTAGATGTAGGACTTGCCCTTGGTCGCAAACAGCTTCGAGATGTCGCTGAGCAGGCTCTCGGTCAGGTCGAGCATCTCCTTGGAGTAGATGTCGATCGCCGGACGGTGCATCGCCCGCAGCACCTCGTCGGGCATCGTGGTGGGCCCGGGGATGGCCAGAAACTCCCGGCCCGCGCGAACGGTCATTGCTGTCAGTCCTTGTTGCCAGAGAACAGGATGGTGGGTTGCTGAATCACGTTTTACGCGCGGCTGGGGTTTGAGAAAAGCACGTAAAACGCAGGTCTGGTTATCGCTTCGTCTCGCGGCAGCCGGCGGCTTCGGCCTCCTCGACCGAGCAGAACCAGCGGGTGCCCTTGCTGATCTTCATCTTGATCTGGGTGTACCAGCGGCTGGTGGGCTGGTGAAAGATGCACTCGCCGGCGCTGTTGACGTTGCCCTTGATGGTGCAATCCGGGGAGGGGGCGACCGGGCCCGAGGCCGAGGCGAGCAGCACCGCATGCGCGCCGTCGGGCGGCTTGGTGGCGCCCAGGATGGCCGTCTTCTTGTTGCGGACGCGCCAGTCCCAGGGCGCGATGAAGGCCCCCTGCCACATCCCGGCTTTGTCCTCGCGCGCAGCCTTTTCGTCCGCTTCGTAATCGTGGGACATGCGGGTGTAGGCCAGCGCCCAGCCGCTGCGCACCAGCCATTTCTGGATGTCTTCGCCGCCAACCTCGCAGCGCGCCACGGTGCGGCCGCGCCGGTCGATCGACCGCGTGTGGCAGGCCCAGTTCTTGCCGTCGGCATATTTGGCGAGCTCGTCGCGCGCCGCGATCCCGCAGGTCCAGCGCTCGGTCTTGGTGTTGAGGCAGAGCTGGTCGATCGCCGGCGCGTCGATGCCGCCGAGCCGGATCCGCGTATTGCCGATCACGACGGCATCGCCGGCGCGGACCTTTGCCGTGCCGGTGATGTCGGCGGCGTGCGCGAGCGAGGGGGCGAGCAAAGCAAGCGCAATCAGGAATCTTCGCAACATGCCGGTCCGGGTGTGATGAAATCTCGATAGACGGTGCAATTGTGGTCGGCTTTTGGCCTGTCGGCCAGCTTCTGCTTCGCAGAGAGGCTTTCAACTTCCCGTCATTGCGGAAGGTCCCGTAGGGTGGGCAAAGCGGAGCGTGCCCACCATTTCTCGCGATTCGTCGAAAGCTGGTGGGCACGGCGCTCTGCGCCTTTGCCCACCCTACGAGACCTACCCCCGCGCCATCGCCCGCTTCGCCAGCGCGAGCCCCATCAGCACGAAGGCCGACGTCACCTCCGGCCCGCCCACCAGGATCCGCGTCGGCGTCTTCATCTTGTTCCATTCATAGGCGCGGAACGGGCCGCGGCGGCCGCCTTCGCCGATGGCACTGAGGATCACGCTCAGCGCCGGTGCGAAGGCGCGCGGGTCGGCGCCGAGATGGCCGAGTGCGATCAGCGCCAGCGCGGCGTCGAACACGTTCATCTCCGCGGCCATCAGCTCGCCCTTGACGTAGGACAGCACGCGATCGCGGATGAAGTCGAAATCGCCGCCGGGATCGATCGCGGCCTGCGCCGCCAGCGGCAGCGCCAGGAAGGCCGCATAGCAGCGGCCGAAATAGGCGCTGTAGAGTTCCGGCAGGTAATAGATGTGGGAACGCGGATTGGCGAAGGCGGCACTCGCAGCCAGCCGCTTCTGGAAGCCGATGATGCGATGCACCGTGGCGAGCCGCGACGGCGTCTCCAGCACTTTCCAGCGTGCGAGGTTGCGAAAGCTCACCTCGAGAATGTCGAGATTGAGCGTCGGATCGAGATCGTTGCCGTAGGGCCGCTCGCCCTCGATGTTGTCGATCCAGGTCGCGACCCCGCCCTCGTAATCGATGTTGTCGTTGAGCGGCACGGTCACGCGCGGCGCGTTGATTCCGGCGCGCACCTGGTAGCCGGAATAGAAGTCGAGCAGCGGCTGGTCGATGATCGGATCAAGGCAGCCGGCCTGCGTCGCTGCCGAGATCGAGCACGCCGTGGTGTCGCAATCCGGCACGTAGATGCCGAAACCGAGATCCTGCTTGATCTGCGCGAAGTAGCGCGAGAAGCGCGGATGCGGCGCGGGTGCCAGCGCGGTGACGACGTTGAAGCGCGCGCCGTCGATGCCGTCGACCTCCTCGCGGCTGATATTGACGCAGAAATCCACCATGTCGGCGATGGCGCGCTGTGCCGCGACCTTGTCGGCGGATGAGGCGAGGCCGGTCTCGCCATAGCTCAGCAGCGCCTCGATGAAGAACGCGTCGTAATAGGCCGAGCGGTGCCGGATCTGCACCGGCTCCCACATCGGTTCGGCGATTCCTCGCCAGGGCGGATTGACGACGGCCCGGGCCGGCGAGCGCCCGATGAAGACGCGGGCGAGGTTGAACAGCAGCGAGGAATTCTTGTAGCCGCGGGCATTGAGGCCCGTGAGCGCCATGATCAGCTCGCGGCCGCGAAAATCGGGATCGCCGATCAGATTGAAGGCGGCATAGGTCGGCAGGAAGCCGTTCTTGCGGTAGGAGCCGAGCAGATGCTGCGCGCAATCCCGGATCACGGCGTCGATCTGCGCCTCGGGCGGCGCGGAGCCGGTGAACATCGCCGGCGGCGGCTTGGGATGGTCGAGCGCGATGCTGTCGACGAGATCGGCGACCGGCTGGCCCACCGCCGCCCAGTCGGGTTCGGCCTCGTCGCGGGCACGTACCAGCGCCTCGCGCAGCGCCGTCAGCCTGGCCTCGTCGCGCAGCTCGGGCAGCCCGGCCCGCCGCAGCAGCACCCGCAGCGCGGGATTGCCGAGCGCGGTCTTGTAGAACTTGGCCAGATGCGGATCGCCGCTGGCCGGGCCCGATAGGACGGGATCGCACACGTCGTAAAGCGAAGGGCCGTCCTTCGGCGCCAGCAGCGCCCGGCAGGCGGCGCCGGCAAAATAATGAAAGCTCATGAAGTACCTGGTCGCGGGGCTTTGGCAGAGTCTTGGCGGGTCTTGGCCAGGGGCCGGCCAGCGCACTCCCAGCCGCGCGCCACCCCCTGCAAGTCGTTGAAAAAGCTACCCGGATTCGCAGGAAAAACAAATGTGATGAAAGTCACGGAAGAAGCCGGCACGAAGGCTGCATGATCGGACCCGGAAGGGTACGGGAGAGCAGGAAATGCAGCAATCCAGGCGGCAGAATTATCAAGAAACTTCAGTAGCTTAGCTGAAATTCTGAGCAATCTGTTGCCGGGCGCCCTATATCCGGTTAAAGGTTTGTTTGGTGCGGCGCCGCAAATTGCGCGCAATTCGGGGGCACATCCCCGGCCAATCCCTCAAACCTAAAGACGCTATCGCGCTACTCAAACAGTGTGCGCGCGCTTGGCTGGTCTTTGGCACAGGAAACGAACCGAGATGAATGTAAAGCAGCTCGACCTTTCCCGACGCACCATCGCGGTGGCCGCTGCCCTGATCGGCACGGTCTCGCTGGTGATCGGCGCCCATGCTGCTCTCAACATGCGTGCGATCGATGCCGCCAAGGCCGTCTCGACCGACCAGATCACCGGCTCGATCGGCCAGTCCTCGCGCCTCGCGCTGGTCATCGGCAATGGACATTATCCCGACGCCAGCGCGCCGCTGACGCAGTCGATCAACGACGCCCGCGCGCTGTCCTCGTCCCTGCGCAAGAACGGCTTTGACGTCGACATGGTGGAAGACGCGACCCGGGACGACATGGTCCGTGCCGTGAGCCGCCTGAAGTCCCGGATCAAGCCCGACAGCGTCGTCATGCTGTTCTTCGGCGGCTACGGCGTGCAGGCCGGCCGCGAGAGCTACATGCTGCCGGTCGATGCCGTGATCTGGAAGGAAAGCGACGTCCGCCGCCAGGGCGTCTCGATCGACGGCGTGCTCGACATGATGAAGGAGCAGGGCGCCAAGGCCAAGCTCGTCGTCGTCGACGCCTCCCGCCGTAACCCCTACGAGCGCCGCTTCCGCTCCTACAGCCACGGTCTCGCGCCGATCAGCGCGTCCGACAATGCGCTGATCCTCTCCTCGGCCTCGCCCGGCAAGGTCGTCGACGACGGCAAGGGCGAGCACAGCGTGCTGGTCAGCGAGTTCCTGAGCAACCTCAATGCCAAGGGCAGCGCCGAAGGCGTCTTCAACAAGACCCGCCTCGCCATCTCCCGCGCCAGCGAAGGCGATCAGGTCCCGACCGTCTCCTCCTCGCTGCTCGAAGACGTCCATTTCGGCGAAGCCGGCGGCTAATTTTTCTTACCCTCCCCTGGAGGGGGAGGGTCGATCGCGCGTAAGCGCGAGCGGGGTGGGGTGATCTCTCCCCACGAACAGTGCCCGTTGCCGAGAGATCACCCCACCCCGTCTCACATTTCGCTGCGCTCATGTGAGCCGACCCTCCCCCTCCAGGGGAGGGTGAAGCATCGCCCTACTTCGCCGCTTCCGCGCTCGCCATCACGGGACGCACCGGATCGCCTTCACGCAGCAGCGCGCCGGCGCGGGCGACGACGACATCGCCTTCGTTGAGGCCGTCGCGGACCTCGATATTGCCGCCCGACATCAAGCCGACCTCGACACGCTTGGTCTCGACGCGGTTGCGGCGGATCACCTGCACCACGGTGCCGGCGGAGGAATATTGCACTGATGTCAGAGGCACCGCGACGTTGCAGCTCTGCCCGGTCTTGATCAGCGCGCGTCCGCTCGCTTTCAGCAGCAGCCGCTTCTGCGAGGAGATGCCGATATAGACCATGCCCTGCTGGATGTTGGGCTCGATGGTCGGGCCGATGCGGCGCACCTTGCCGTCGATGTCGCCGCTCCCTGCGATCCGCACCGACGCCGGCTGATTGACGGCGAGCTTGCGTATATCGGAGGTCGCCACGAGGCCGACGAGATCGTATTCGCTGCGCGCCACGATCGTGAACAGTGCCTCGCCCTTGGCCGAGGCGAAATTGCCGATCTGGGCGGTCGATGTCGCGATCACGCCCGCCACGGGCGCGGTGACCTGCAGCGTGCCGCCCTCGGGCAGCGCCAGCCGCGCCAGCACCTGGCCGGCGGTGGTGGTGTCGCCGGCTTCCGCCAGCACGTCCGTGACCTTCAGGCCCGGACGCTCGGGCCGCACCGAGGTCTCCTCCCGCGCGATGATCGTGCCTGTGGCCTCGACGATGTCGGAGAAGCAGGATTTTGCGACCTTCAGCACCGTGACCGCCGGCCCCTTGGGCGCCTCGTCATCGGCGGCTCTGGCCGGAAATGAACCGAGGACCAGCGCGCCGGCGACGGCTGCGGGACACAAGCTTCGAACAACGGCACGGGGCAAATGACGCATCGGAAATTCCACGGGTTCTATGCCTCCAATCGATAGCAGATGGCAGGGTCGCGGACTACGGCAGCGTTGTCCCCCAAAAGGAGGCCGCACCGCCGCGGGCCGTCGCAGCAAGTCCTTGATTAGTCGCGGGAATGGAGAACAGGTTCGCTTCTTGCGGGCGGCGCCCCGCGGCCGGCGCTACTTCCAAGGTGCGACTCTGGCGGCCTTCTCACAGGCCAGAGCCGCCTGTATGGGATTGGGATCGGGATAACGCGGTAGTGCCGCCGCACAGCTCATGGTCAAGGTGGGATGCAACGGTTCGTTTGCGAGCAGAATATCGCTCATTTCGAGCGGCTGCTCCATGAAGCGACCGATCCGACGGTCCAGAACACCGTGCGGGGGCTGCTGGCATCGGCGAAGCGCCAATTGGCGCTGCTGAGCTCGGTGGTTTCAGGCGCCGATACGACGCCGTTCGAACAGCGGCGGCGGCAGCAAGGCGACGCCGACACGATCCGGCGGCAATTCCAGCCCGAATTCGATGCCTCGCCGCATCCTTATATGCTGCTGGACCCGGGGCCGGGCCTCGTGATCGTCGACATCAACGATGCCTATGCCGTGGCGACCTTGACCGACCGGGCCGAAATCGCCGGCCGGTCGTTGTTCGAGATATTTCCCGATAATCCCGACGATCCGCTCGCCGATGGCGTCAGCAACCTCTACAGCAGCTTGAAGATCGTCGGCGAGACCGGCCGGGCGCACGCCATGGCGGTCCAGCGCTACGACATCAGGGATCCCGGCGGGGTCTTCGTCGAGCGCCATTGGCAGCCGATCAACTCGCCGATCCACGACGCGGCGGGCCGTCTGCTCTACCTGCTGCACCACGTCGAGGACATCACGGCGCAGGTCGCGGCCCGGCCGTAAACGGCCCGTCAGCCGCGGCGCTCGCCCAGCAGCTTGCCGCTGGCCCGGTCGATCAGATGCAGCCGCGTGCAGGCCGGACAGGACACCGATTCATGCGTGCGGTCGGTCGGCTCGTTGCCGAGCCGATGCTGCACGTTCATGCCCGTCTGCGGGCATTTGAAGACGATATGACGGTCCATGGCCGATGATATGACGACAAGGCGCGCTCTCCGAAATTACGGATGATTACGTAGGTCGGTCGTGGCGCCCCTCACGGCGGAGGGTGATCGTATGCACCTGCACGGGAGGTCGTCATGCCCGGGCTTGTCCCGGGCATCCACGTTCTTCGTGCCGCGGGCAAGCCGTGGATGGCCGGGACAAGCCCGGCCATGACGATGTGGAATTATCGTGCTCGAAAGTGCAGGGCTCGAAACGATTGCCCTGCTCACGGCAGGGTCACGAACTCAACCCAGTTCGGCTTCTTGCCGGTGGGATAGGATTTCAGCTTGGCCAGCGCGCCGCTGCTCTGGTCGATCGCATAGACCGTCATGCTGTCGGAGAGTTCGCCGACCGCGGCGAGGTAGCGGCCGGAGGGATCGATGTGGAAGCCACGCGGCTGCTTCTCGGTCGGCACGCTGCCGATCGTGGTCAGCTTGCCGCTGGCCGCGTCGACCTTGTAGGCGGTCAGCGTGCTCGTCCTGCGCTCGGAGGCGTAGAGGAAGCGGCCGTCCGGGGTGATGTGGATGTCGGCGGCCCAGGGTTTCTTGTCAGGCTCTTTGCCGGTAAAACCTTCCGGCAGCGCGGTGATGCGCTGGATCTCGTCCCAGGCGCCGCTCGTGGCCTCGTAGGCGAACGCAGCGACGTCGCCGTTCAGCTCGTGGACGAGATAGACGAACCTGCCATTGGGGTGGAACACGAAGTGCCGCGGCCCTGATTTCTCCGGCACCTTGCGGGCCGGCGGATCGCTCGGCGTCAGCGTGCCGGTCGCGGCGTCGAACGCGAAGGCCAGCACCTGGTCGGAGCCGAGATTGGTCGCGAACACGAAGCGGTTGTCGGGCGAGGGCAGGAAGGCGTGCGCGTTCAGCCCGGTCGGGATCACCTGCTTCGGCTCGCCGGCGACGCCGTTTGCAGGAAGCGGATTCAGCGCGACCTTGTTGCCGCCATAGGAGGCGCTGAACAGGAACCTGCCGCTGCGGTCGACGGCGATATTGGCCATGCTGTCGGCGAGCGGCCCGCTGCCGACAGGGCTGAGCTGTCCCGTTTTGGGATCGATCGCGAAGCTCACGGCGAGGTATGGCTGCGAGCGGACACCGGCAATCAGCACGCGGCGATCAGGCGTGATCGCAAGCGGCGTCGAGGAGCCGGGCTTGTCGACGCCCTTGAAGGCGGCCGTCTGCAGCGGAATCATCTCGCCGCTCTCGGCCATCTTGAACACGCTGATGTCGTTGCTGTCGGCGTTGCCGACATAGGTGTAGGTTTCGGCCATGCCGGCGCGGACTCCAAAAAAGAGAGTGAGGGAAGCGAACAGGGTGACGGCGATCGCAGCGCGGGGCGCCGTGGCTGCGCTGCCTCGGGGCGGTCTCGACATGGGCTCCTCCTGCAGGACGCGTCGCGGCCTTGTCCTTTTGCCGACCTTGTCCTTTTGCCCGTGAGGATAGCGGGCGGCGCACCGCCGCACCAAATTCGAATTGGGATCGATCGATGCCGAAATCGTATCGGTCGCCGCGGGATGACGACCGCATCGCCGCCGTGCGCGACGGCAAAGGCGGGCCCGAGGGATGCAACGTGCGGCCATCCCATGAGATCGCTCGCAGCCAAATTGGCCGGCACCATGCGAACCAAAGCCGCGCCAGCGCATTGAACCCGCATGCCCCGTGAAAACGATCTCGAAGGTAAGCCCGACATGGGTGGCAAGCATGGCGGCCAGGCCGGCCTCCCCAAGTCGCCGCCGCGTCCGCGCGACGGCGAGCGCGATGAGGACGTCGTGGCAAAGCGCCACACCGGCCAAACCGATCATGTGTCGCCGCCGACCAAATCTAAATAGTGGCCAACATAGCGCCGGTGGCCGCACCGCACCCCGCCCTGGGAAGAGCAGCCCTCGGCTTGTCGCGATCCCGATGCCGCGGACGGCGATCGAAAATGGAGGCTGGCTCGTGTTTTGGATCTATTGGAACACCGCCTGGTCGCTGATCATCAGCGGCATCTGGGTCGCCACCATCGTCAGCCATCCCGACGCCGAGTTCGTCGAAATCAGCGCGGCCAAACAGAAGCTCTAAGCCCGCGCTATCCTCAAAGCGCTAGGTCGGCCATCTCAGGGCGGAATCGTCCTCCATGCACGCGCGCGCCACGGTGCAGGCGAGAGACTGCCTGCGATGGGCGTGGTGCAACGTCCATTTTAGGACGACGGCTTCGATCGTGCCGCCGACTGAAGGCAATTGAAGGGTCCCAGGAACGACTCTTTTAATCTTCGTCCGATAAAGCTGGCCCCACCTGGCGGCCGAATTGTCATACGTCATCCCGCCGGTCGTTCCCGCTGCCGCCCTGGTCGATCGCCGTCCATGACCCACCCCACCGCCCCCGACGCGTCGAAGCACGCCGATCGCATCGCCTGGCTCGCGATCGGGTCCACGGCCGGTGTCGTGCTGATCGCGGCGATGCTGGGGCCGTTCCGGATCGAATGGCTTTCGTTCTGGAAGCCTGCCCTCGTCGGCATCCTGCTCGTATCGATGAGCTGGTTCTACACGGCCGTCCGAAAGGACGCGGCCCTCGCCGGCGCGTTGATCGCGGCGGCCCAGCTCATTGCATTTGCAGCGGTGGCCGCCCCTCTGTCCTATGTCGCGGCGAGCGCGGCATTGCCATTGTGGGACAATGAGTTCGCCGCACTGGACCGGCGCCTCGGCTTCGACTGGATGTCGTGGCTCGACGCCATGAACGCCGCGCCGCTTCTGCATCGGACGCTGGCGTTTGCCTATGCGAGCTTTGCCTTGCAAGCGACCGCTATCGTTCTCGTCCTGGCCGCCGCGGGGCATGCTCTGCGATTGCGCGTCTTCATGCTGAGCTTCGTGCTGACGACCCTTGTGACGATCGGCGTGTCGACCTTGATGCCGGCGCAGGGCGTCTGGGGTTATCTGCATCTGTCGTCGGTCGACTCTCCGGCGATCGTGCCGGTCACGCGGGATCTGCCTCTTCCCGTATTCTTCGGATTGCGCGACGGAACCATCCGCCAGCTGGTCGCCGAGGGCGCCGACGGCATCATCAGCTTCCCGAGCCTGCATGCCGCGCTCGGATTGCTGTTCCTGTTGGCGCTGTGGCCGGTGAAGTATGTCGGCGGAATCGCCGCCCTGCTCAATGTTGCGATGATCGCGGCGACGCCGGTGGATGGAAGCCACTATTTCTGCGACGTCATCGCCGGCCTGGCGATCGCGCTGTTGAGCTGGATCGCCGTGCAACGCGCGCTCGCCCGTTTGGCGGGTGAACGCATGCAGCCTGCCGGGCCTGTCGAAGCCGACGCCGTATTCGCCCGCGTTCCGAAATAATCGCGTTCGCTAAAGCATGATCCGGACAAGTGCGCAGCGGTTTTCCGCAGAGATCATGCTTGAACAACAGCCGGAAGCGCGATGACGATTCATCCTGATCGCAGCGCGCTTTAGGCCGCCGCCGCCTGCGCCGCCAGCAACTGCTTCAGCTTCGCCGCCGGTACCGCCGGGCTGAACAGCCAGCCCTGCATCTGGCTGCAGCCGAGCTGACGCAGCACCTCGCGCTGGGCTTCGGTCTCGACGCCTTCGGCGGTCGTCGCCATGCGGCGGGCGGCGGCCATGTGCACCACGGCCTGCACGATCGGCGAGGAATCCTCGGGTTCGCCGATGTCGCTGATGAAGCTGCGGTCGATCTTGATCTTGTCGAACGGGAAGCGGTGCAGATAGCTCAGCGACGAATAGCCGGTGCCGAAATCGTCGAGCGCGATGCGCACGCCGAGCTCGCGCAGCTGCTGCAGGATCGTCAGCGCCTCCTCGTCGTCGCGGATCAGCACCGTCTCGGTGATCTCGAGCTCGAGCCGTCCGGGCGCTAGGCCTGACTCGGCGAGGGCGGCGGCGACCTTGAGCGCCAGCGTCCGCGAGCGGAACTGCAGCGGCGAGACGTTGACGGCGATGTGGATCTGGCCGGGCCAGGAGGCGGCCTCGAGGCAGGCCTGCCGCAAGACCCACTCGCCGATCTCGCCGATCAGCCCGGTATCCTCCGCCACGGGAATGAAGTCCGCCGGCGAGATCATGCCGCGCTGCGGATGGCGCCAGCGCAAGAGCGCCTCGCAGCCGGTCACGACATTGGCCGCGAGGTCGACCAGCGGCTGGTAGTGCACCTCGAACTCGCCGCGGAGCAGGGCCTGACGCAGATCGAGCTCGAGCTGACGGCGCTGCTTCGCCTTGGCGTCGTATTCGGGCGCGAAGATACGGTAGGTGCGGCGTCCCTCCGACTTCGCTGCATACATGGCAAGATCGGCGCACTTGAGCAGGTCGTCGAGATTGTCGCCATGGTCGGGCGCGATCGCGATGCCGATGCTGGCGTCGGTCGGGATCTCCTGGCCCTTGCAATCCACCGGGGCGCGCAACGCCGCAAGGATGTTCTCCGCCAGCGCCGTCAGCTCGGCCTGGTCGCTGGTGCCGGCCTTGACGATGGCGAACTCGTCGCCGCCGAGCCGCGCGACCAGGTCGTTGCCGCCGACGCAGGCGCGCAGGCGGTTGGCGACCTGGCGCAGCAGCTCGTCGCCGACCTCGTGTCCGAGCGAATCGTTGACGCCCTTGAACTCGTCGACGTCGATATAGAGGATGGCGAACGGCTTGCCCTCGCCGAGCTCGGCAACGCGCCGCTCCAGGTGCCCGCGCATCAGCACGCGGTTGGGCAGGTCGGTCAGCGCGTCGTAATGCGCCATATGCGCGATGCGCTCGTCGGCGCGGATGCGGTCGGTGACGTCCTCATGGGTCGCGAGCCAGCCGCCGGCGGCTGCAGGCTGGTTCTTGATCTCGATCAGGCGGCCGTCGGCGGTTTCCACGATGGCGCTCTGGGTGCGGCCGACATTGCTCAGGACGTCGCCGCAATAGGATTCGACGTCGCCATGGAACGAGCCGGTGTCATGGCGATGCTGGATGACGTCGCGGAACCAGGCGCCGGGTTTCACCACGTCGGTCGACAAGCCGTACATCTCGATGTAGCGCCGGTTGCAGACGATCAGCCGCTCGTGCCGGTCGAACATCAGGAGCCCTTGCGTCATCGTGTTCATCGCGGTGTCGAGCCGCTGCTTCTCCAGCGAGAGCCGGTGCGTCACCTGGCGGAAGATCAGGAACAGCGTGAGCACCAGGAGGCTGATCGACAGCACGGCGATGGTGACGAAGAATTTCGTCTGCGTGCGCCAGGTCGCGAGCGCCGCGTCCAGCGACTTGGTCGCGACCACGACCAGCGGCACGCCGGTGAGGAGGCGCGAGGCGACGATGCGGTCCTTGCCGTCGATCGGGCTTGCGAGCTGCGTGGAGACGAAGGTGCGCTGGAACACCGCGATCTGCTCTGGCGTGCCCTTGCGGAAGTTCTGCCCGATCATCGCATCGACGCGCGGGATGCGCGCGAGCAATTGGCCGTTCTGGTGATGCATGGCGATCGAGGATTCCTCGCCGAGCCCGACCGAGACGAAGAAGGATTCGAGCTGCTCGGGCGCGATCGCGCGCGCGACGATGCCGAGGAATTGGCCGTGCGGCCCGGACACGCGCCGCGCCAGCACGATGGCCGGTCTGTTGTCGAGCCGGCCCTGGACGACCTCGATCTCCTCCTGCGCGGCCGGATCGTTCTGGAGGCGGCGGAAATAGCCGCGGTCGGCGACCGAGATGTCGGCGACCGGCCATCGCCGCGACGAGTTGATCAGCATGCCCCCGGAATCGAACAGATTGGCGCCGGCGACGTCGGCCCAGCCGCTGGCCTTCGCGCGCAGCACCTCGTGCACGGCCAGCGTGCCCATCTCGCTGCGGAACACATCGGCGGATTCGATGCCGCGGCTCTCCAGTTCGGCGACGATGCTCTTCTGCAGCACCGCGAAGTCCTCGAACTCGCGGTCGAAATGCCGGGCCAGCAGGCGCACGGAGCTTTCCAGGTGGTCGCGGCCGCTTTCGATCGCATTCTGCCGGAAGCGGTCGACGGTGAGCGCGGTGCCGATCGCCATCGCAGCCATCAGCACGAAGCCGCCGACGATCAGCCACGTCAGCGGGGCTCCCTGCCAACGGCGAAGCAACGCGCGTAGTCGCGCGGTCCATCGGATCGATGCGCCCATCCAGCCCTCCCGTGGAATGCAGGATGCGGCAAAACCGACAAGACCCCGTTACCAGCAAGGGTTAGGAAAATATGAATCGGAGCGGAGCGAGTGGGTTGGTTTCTAGCGAAAGCGACCGCTGGTCGAGACCCGCATGGCGCCGCGACGGAAGTATGTTCCCTCCCCCCTTGTGGGGGAGGGCTAGGGAGAGGGGTGGCTCAGGAAAAGGTGCCCCTTATTGACGACGCATTCATTGTGGCGAGTGACGGAAGGAGTCCCCGTGTGGCACCCCCCTCCCTGACCTCCCCCGCAAGGGGGGAGGGAACGGCGAGAGCACCGTTGCGGCATTCACCGCTTGATCTCCCATCTCAGCGCTTCCGCATTGCCCTTGGCGAACATCTTGGGCACGTCGAATTTGCCGGTCGTGAGATCGTAACGGCATTTCCAATCCGCCAATCCCTTCACCGCGACGTTCTTCGGATGCTTGTCCATTTCGCCCGACAGCGAGATGACGAGATAGCGGTTGCTCGGCCAGTCGACGCCGAGCCAGCGATAGGCGTCCTCGGTGCCTTTCACGAGATTGGCCGAGATGTGGTAGTCGAGCTTCATCTTGTGGGTGTCGGGCCGGCTGCGGAAATAGGCCCAGGCGAGATCGCCGAGGGATTGCTTGGTGGCGCTGACGAAGGCGCCGTTCTCGACACGGTAGAGAAAGAGGTCCTGCTCGCCGGAGCCGGTTTTCTGCATGCGAACCAGCCATTGCGAGTCGCTGGTGAAGCGGAAGCCGGCCGGATAGTCCTGCTCCGGCTTCAGCTCCGTCATCTGCTCGCCGCGCCGCGCCCAGACCTGCCATTTGACGTCCCAGTCGCCATTGTCCTTCATGTATTGTTCGAGCCTGGTGGCGCCGTCGGGCGAGGTGAAGGCGAGGTCGGCGTCGTCGGTGACGGTGAAGCCGGGCGGCGGACCGGAGGCCGCCAGCGCGGGGGCGGCGGCGAGCATCAAGGCGAGCGCCAGCCATCGCGCGGTGCGAATGGATGCGGTCACTGGAAGATCCTACAATATAGAGTTGTGGCCTCGCTGATATGACGCCGAGGGGGCGGCGCCGGTTCATCCGCGGCGCGTGGGCGCGACCGGGCGATCATCCCTTCGACCGGCTTGCTGCCGCAGCCAAATCGGCGCACCCTGCCGGCCTCGGTTGATTTGCCATCCAAGGTTTTTCCGATGATCACCGCATCCAAGGCCTTCATTGCTTTCTGCCTGCTCGCCCTGGTCGGCACGGTGCTGGTGATCGGTCCGACCGAGCTGCGCCGCCTGCTGCCGGACGACGGGACCAAGACCGCAATCGCCGCCAAGCCGGAAGCCAAGCCGGAAGCCAAGGTCGAACCCAAAGTCGAGGCCAAGGTCGAGCTCAAGCCCGAGCCGAAACCGGAACAGCCCAAACCGGATCAGTCAAAGCTGGCTGCCGTCACGCCGCCCGCCCCTGAACCTGCGCCGGCGTCGGCCCTCGCGCCGAAGGCGGCCCCGCTGGCCGAGACGGCGAAGCAGGCTGCGGCGCTGCCCGATCTCGCGCCGGTCAAGCCGCCGGCGGCCGCCGACACCGGGCCCCGTTTCGACGTCGCCCGCGTCGACGATCACGGCGAGGCGGCGGTGATCGCGGGCCAGGCCGCGCCGGGAGCCAAGGTCGAGCTGCTGCGCGACGGCAAGCCGCTCGATACGGTGATCGCCGACGCCTCGGGCCAGTTCGTGATGACCCCGCCGCGGCTTCCCGCCGGGTCCTATGAATTGACGCTGCGCGCCAAGGCGCCGGATGGCACGGTCACGCAGTCCGGCCGGACCATGCCGGTGACTATCGCCGAGGCGGCGCCGCCGCCCGCGCGCCCGGCGCCTGTGGCAAGGCAAGAGACCAAGCCGGAGATCAAGCCGGAGATCAAGCCGGAGCCGAAGCAGGCCGAGAAGGTCGATGACAAATCGGACGTCGTGGCCGCGCTGCCGTCGGCATCGCCGCGCCTGGCGTCAGTGCCCGACAGGCAAGCGGCCCGGCCGAAACCCCGGGCCATGGCGCGGGTGCCCGCGGCCACGACCGTGGCATCGGCCTCGCCGGCGGATGTGCTTCACGCCGCACCGGAGGCCGGCGGCAGCCGCGTGATCTCCCGCGGCGACAGCCTGTGGGCGCTGAGCCGGCTCGCCTATGGCGACGGCGCCCGCTATGCCGTCATCTTCAAGGCCAACCGCGACAAGATCAACAACCCCAATCTGATCTATCCCGGCCAGACTTTCGTGCTGCCGCAAAAGCCGGAGTGAGCGGCGGTTCTTCTCGTCTTTCTGCGAGCTAAGCCTCCGAGAGTGCTTCCCTGCGGCCATCCTTCGAGACGCCCGCCTCTGGCGGGCCCTCAGGATGTGGACAGAGTGTGTGGCGCCAATTTCCACGGACACCGATGGTGCTTAGCCTCATCCTGAGGAGCTTGCGCAGCAAGCGTCTCGAAGGGCGAGGCGCGCGCGCAGGCCGTTGCCAAAGCGTCATTGTGCAGGCCCCGACACAGGTCGCCCGCGACGCTTTGCCCTGTGTCTCCCCGGAACAATTGGTTCCCTTGCGCGTCATGTCCCCTGCGACGCAGTGCGCGCGTGAGCAGCTGGGAGGGAGGCCGGATTGGTCAGGTCGGCGGTCATGTCGGGACGCATGGGACTGGCGCTGACCGGCGCGACCCTCCTGATTGCGGCCGTGCTGCTGCCTGAGAGAGCCGAGGCGCAATTCGGCATCCGCGGCGGCCCGCTCGGCGTTGCGCGTTTCGCCGTCGGCCACATGATCGGCATGTCGCGGCTGCGCCATTCCCGCATGGCGGTGCGGAGCGGCCGCTACCGCTCCGCCGCCTTGCGATCGCAGGACCCGCGCGGCGCCGAGCGCGGCCAGCCTGCCAACCCTTACGTGCTGCGCGCGGCGCTCACGGCGCAGGCCGCGCTTGCCGGCTGGCAGGGCGGCCGCCGCCTGCAAGGCTGGTGGCGCCATCCCGACGGCAGCTATGGCTGGGTCGGCCCGGTGTTCTGGCCGTTCGCGCACGACGACCTCACCAACGCAATCATCCTCGGCGATGCGACCAGCCTCTCGCTGTACGGCTATGGCGACATCTATGCCGCGATCTTCGCGCCCTATGCGGCGACCGAGCTCGCGGCCTACACCGCGCCGCAAGGCCGGCGCGGCCGCCGTGTGCCGACCGCCGAGACCCTCTGCGAGGCCAGCGACACCGGCGGCCTGCCGGTCGACCGCATCGCTGCGGCCGTGGCACCCAATGAACTGCAGCGCACCGCGCTCGACGAGCTCGCATCCGCCTGGACCAGTGCGCGCGACACCATTCGCGCGGCCTGCCCGGCGCAGGCGCCGGCCGCGGCCGCCGAGCGCCTCGGCCTGATGCGCGAGCGCTTAGATGCCATGATCAAGGCCATCGACGCCGTCGCGCCGCCGCTGGCGAAGTTCACGGATCTGCTCGACGACGAACAGAAGGCCCGGCTCAATGCGCTCGGGGGCGAGCGCCGCGCCGCGCTGGCGTCGATGCAGCGCAAGGAAACGAACAAGGACACGAGCAAGGACACGAGCAAGGATGCGCAGGCGGCCGCCTGCGATGCCGACAGCGATCCCCGCTATGACGAAAAGCTGCAGCGTCAATACGAGCAGCTGGTGCAGCAGCAATGGCCCGCGAACGACATCGCCGCCACGCTGCGCCTCGACGAGACCGCCCGCGCCCGCTTCGAGGTGCTCCAGGACACCGCCCTGCGCACCATGCAGACGCTCAGCGCCTGCCCGACGCAGCCCGCCGCGACACCCCAAGCCCGCCTCACCGCAGTGAAGGCACGGCTGGAGACGATGCTGCAGGCCGTGAGCGGCGTCACCGACGCGCTCGACGATTTCGAGGCGGATTTGAGCGACGAGCAGAAGGCGGGGTTCGAGGCGATCGGGCCGAAGCGGGGGGCGTGATCACCCGCACGCCCAGTCGAACTTCATCTCCTTGAAATCGAGCTGCGCATTGCCCGTGCCGAAATTGTAACCGCCGAAATATTCCTCGAACTCGATGTAGAACGGGCTCATCTCCGGCACCGCCTGGCACGGCCGCATGGTGCCGCCGAGATGATTGTGGGCGTGGTCCTTGGCCCATTCGTGCAGGCGGTAATTCTCGGGACTCGGGGCGCCCACAAAGTAGTAGTAGGGCTGATAGTCGCTCGGCGGGTTGCGCGGGAAGTGCGGGTCCTGCGGGGGCTTGCCGGCGTTGGGATCGGTCGCCCGCGGCCTCAAGGCAATTCCGAGGTTCTCGGTCAGATCGGCGCGCGGAGGGCCCGCGAACATTTTCTGCGCAAAGGGTGGGGCGGCCCCGTAGAAGGCGCTGGCGCCGCCGACATCGAGCCAGCGCGGCCGATCGGCCGTCGCCAGCGCAAGCGGCGCCGGCGGCGTCGCCAACGCGCCTTCGTACTCGCTCTTGGTCAGCAACAGCGCAGCATATTCGTAGTCGAGGATGTCGGTCATCCGCGACAGACGGGGATGCGACGGCCGCGCCATCACGGCCTCGCGGATCTCGGGGGCATCGATCGCGCCGCCGTCAGTGTGATCGGCCGGAGTGGCGAAGAACGACAATGCGACGATGTCCTTGCCATGCACGCGGTAATCCTCCGGCAGCTTCAGCGTGAAGCCGTGCATCAGCGGATATCCGGTGACGGGATCGAGCGGCCATTGCTCGCTCGCGATGCCCGGCGGCAGCCCAAAGACCCAGCCCTGGTCGCGTGCGCGGTCAGTGGGCCGGTCCAGCATCTGCAGATCATACGCACGCGAAGGCAAGGCAAACGCCACAGGCCGTCTCCTATCGAAGCCGCCTCGCCGTTGAGGCGAGGGTTAGTCGCGGGGAGCGGGGATGTGGTTCGTGCCAAATTGAGAGACCTGCGGCGCGGCATGCCCTGCTGCGCTCCCTCCCCCTTGCGGGGGAGGGAGCGGGAGAGGGGTAGTCCAGAAGGAGGTCTATCCGTCGTCAAGGAAAAACGTTGACGAGCCGTTTTCCGCCCTCATTGAGAAGCGTTTCATGCTCTACCGTCGGCTGATCCCGTTGCTCGAGTTGGGTCGCGAGCGCGGGGGCGCCGACGTTGTCGAAAGAGTTGATGAACGCCATCATGGATGCATTCTCGGCTCATACCACGATGAGCAAACAAGCTCTCAGCGAACGTGCCCGCTCAAGCCTCAGTCTGCCGGAATCCGTGTCCTCTAACCCCTTGATCCGGCTGGCCCCATCTACTGTGCATGGGGTTGTTTTTTACATTCCGTGTCCGGGCCGCAGCCGGCCACATTCGAATAATCAAAAATTCTCTTTACCAGAAGCGCGACACACCCTATGATCTCTCCCAACTCATCCCATGGTAAGGGACGGATCGCGATCGTCAGGGTTCGTGGGGTGAGGGGCGGTGGACGCGGGCGGCGTTGGCGCCAAATGCGGTCGCAGGGCGGGTAGTCCCCGTGAGCGATCAGCGGGCGCGTGTACGACGGCGCTGCATGCGTACGGCAAAATCGTGTGGTCGTGACGCCCGAATCTCCGGCGTCAAGTCTTGCGGCGTTGCGTGGGTCCAACCGGACCTGTGCATCCGATGAAAGCCGCAAGGCGACGGTGGCAAAGGGACCGACTCACCGGCGAGAGCGCGACATAAGCCGTTTCAACCATCGCGCAGGGAAGGCCGGGCATTCGGCCACACCTGTTTCTCCCCTGTGAGCGACTTATTGCGCACTCACGCACAGGGGTCTTGCGGGTGCCAGCCGGTGCCCGGCCTTCCCTGCGCCCTTCCATTTCGAAGGGTCGCAAGACCTGCGCAAAACCCGGGCGCCATGCGCCGCGGGATCGCGACATGCTGCCGGCGAACGAGAACAAGCCATGACGCAGGCGGAAAGATTATCCCCGTCGCCGCACCGCTGATGCGTCCACCACGTTCTCCGCCTCATCGTTCCAGCTCAGGATCTCCATCGCCAGCACGGGGTGATTGAAACCCTTGAGCTGGAGATCGTCGAGGGCGCGGGCTTCGACCCAGGGCTCGACCATGCCGTAGACGCGGCGGCTGACCACGATCTGGTTGGGCTTGGCTTCGCCGCACAGGCGTGAGGCGAGGTTGGTGACGCTGCCGATCGCGGCATATTCCAGCCGCTGCTCGAAGCCGACCTGGCCGAGCGTGGCATAGCCGAGCGCGATGCCGATGCCGAACCCCAGGCTGTGCCCGCGGTTGCGCCAGCGCTCGGTCAGGGGGCCGATGGTGTCGCGCATCTCCACCGCCATCTTCACGGCGCGCCTGGTGTGGTCCTCGAACTGGATCGGCGCGTTGAACAGGATCATCACGCCGTCGCCGGCATATTTGTCGAGCGTGCCCTCGTATTTGAAGATCAGCCCGCCGAGCGCGGCGTGATATTCGCGCAGCACGTTCATCGCCTCTTCCGGCTCGGTGGCTTCCGTGAACGCGGTGAAGCCGCGCAAATCGCAGAACACCACCGTCACCTCGCGGCGCTGGCTGGTGAGCAGCCCTTCCGGGCTGTCGGAGGAGGCGATCAGCTGCGCCACCTGCGGCGCCAGGAAACGTTCGAGCTTGCGGATGCGCTCGATCTCGCCGAGCTGGGTCTTGACCCGCTCCTCCAGCGACTTGTTCCAGTCCTTGAGCTGCTCGGTCTGCATCCGCAGCTTGTCGGCCTGGGCGCGCACGGTCTCGTTCGCGGCCTCGAGCTCGCGGCCCTTGTGGTCGACCTCGGTGAACAGGCGCGCATTGCGCATCGCCAGCACGG
This sequence comes from Bradyrhizobium sp. LVM 105, assembly GCF_003957705.1. Taxonomy (NCBI): domain Bacteria; kingdom Pseudomonadati; phylum Pseudomonadota; class Alphaproteobacteria; order Hyphomicrobiales; family Nitrobacteraceae; genus Bradyrhizobium; species Bradyrhizobium sp. LVM 105. The sequence goes on from NZ_QZMV01000014.1 coordinate 36,761, forward strand.
CCTGGTTGGCGAAGGTGCGCATCAGGCCGATCAGGCTGGGAGCGAACTCGCCACCGCCGCGGCGCAGCACCACCAGCGAGCCGAGCGTGCCCTGCTGGTCGACCAGCGGCACCACCAGCACCGAGTGGAAGCCGGCCGCGAGCGCGACCTCGCGCAGCGGCTGTTCAGTGGCCTGATCGAGATCGGCCAGCGCGATCGGCTCGCCGCTGCTAGCGGCATCGCTCAGGATGTTGTCGCCCTCGTCGATGGTGACATGTGCGCCGTCGGCGGATCTGTCGATGCCGCCCGCCTCGACCAGATTGAAGCGGCGCCGCTCGGCGTCGAAGCCGTAGATCAGCACGGCATCGGCATGGGTGATCTCGATCGCGCGCGCGGCAATCGTCGGCAGCACGGCGTCGAGATCGAGCGAGGCGGCGAGCGCGCGGCCGACCTCCTCCAGCACCTTCAGCTCGTTGATCGACTGCGCGAGATCGCGGGTGCGCTCCTCGACCTTGGTCTCCAGGTTCGAATAGGTCTCCTGGATCTGGTCGGCCATGCGGTTGAACTGGCTGGCGAGGTCTTCCAGCTCGTCCGAGGTGTGCACGTCGATGCGGTGGCTGAAATCGCCTTCGCCGAGCTTGTGGGCGCCGTCGCGCAGCGCCGTGATCGGGATGATCATGCGGCGGGCGAGCAGCGTGCCGGCGAGGATCGCGACCATCAGGCCCATCCCGATCAGCAGCGCGATGCGCACCAGCTGGTCGCGGATCGGCATCAGGGCCTGCGTGGTCGGCTGCTCGAACAGCACGCTCCAGCCGAGCTTCGGCACGGTGCTCGCGGCGCTCATCACCGCATGGCCGTTGAAGTCGGTGCCGGAGGTGTCGGCCGCGTGGTCGGGCGCGATCGCGGCCGCGACCTGCGGCAGCTTCGACAGATCCTTGCCGACCTCGGGTCCCTTCGACGACGTCGCCAGCACGCGGCCGCGCGGATCGACCACATAGGCAAAGGCGGCCTTGCCGACCTGTGCGTCGGACAGGAAGTCGGAGAGAAAGCTGAGATCGATCTCGGCCACGGTGACGCCGGCATTGAAGCCGGAATGCGCCACCGAGATCGACATCAAGGGCGTGCCGTCGGCGAACCAGGCCGGCGCATAGCTGACGCCGCGGGCGACCGTCTCGGTGAAGCGGATGTCGCGGGAGAGGTCGGCGTTGCTGCCGGTCGTGGTCGACTGGCGCGAGACGCGCAGCACCTCGCGGCCCTCGCCGTTGAGCTGGAACAGCTGCTTGACGACCGAGACCTGGTGCAGCAGCGAGGCATAGTCGGCGCGGCGCTTCTCGAGCGTGTCCTGGCTCGCCCGCGTCACCCAGCTGATCTGGCGGTCGAGCTCCGAGATCGACTGCTCGATGCGCCGGGCGGCGCTTTGCGCCTTGTCCTCCAGGCCGTCGGTCAGCTGGGTCCTGGTGGCGCGGTAGGAGATCCAGGTCTCCATCGCGCCGTTGACCGCGAGGACGAACACGACGAGGCCGACGAGGGAGACGACATATTTGGCGAACAGGCCCTCGCGCAGAAACCGTGTCTTGTCGTTCGCTCCTGCCATCCCGATCCTCTTGCGCCGCCATCGACGCCGGCGCTAAGGGCCGATGGGCCCATGCGGGGTCGTTCTATCACAATTTGGGCCAAAGGACCGCCGCGCGCCCCGGCGACAAGCCGGCGTGGTTACCCGCTGTGGACGCCGGGGCGGATGGAAGGAGGGATGGTCGCAGCCCCATCAGCGGTTGAAGAGTTGCCGCAGCACGTCGTTCATTGGCTGACTGTCCTGCTGCGCGACCGGCGGGTCGTCCAGGGTCGGGGCGGTGGGCGAAGCCTGCGGCGCCGGTGTGGAGGATGGGGCCGGCAGGCTGCGGTTGCGGCCACTGCCTGGCGCGGTGCCGGTGCTGCTTCCCGCGCCACCGGACAACCCCTGCTGGATCAGATTGCCGATCGCCTCCCCCAGCGGGCCGCCGAGCGGGTTGTTCTGACCGGACTGCTGGGCCTGCGGATTGGCGCTGCCGGCCGCATTGCCGCTGCCCGGCGCATTGGCCCCACCGAGACCGAGGCTGCCCAGAATGTTGCCGAGCCCGGCGCCGTCAGGGCCGAACAGGCCCTTGCCCATCTCGCGCAGCTTGGCATAGGCGGCGTCCGGATTGTCCAGCATGCCGGCCATATCAGGGTAGATTCGCGGCTGCGACCAGGAGCCCTGGATCATCACGGGAATGCCGAAGCCGACCGGCTCATTGGTGCGGCCCTGGCCTTCGGTGGTCATCACCAGCTTCGGCTCGACGCGGAAACCCATCATCTTGGTGTCGAGCGCGATGGTGCCGGCGCCGGTGACGCGCACCAGCGGTCCGATCAGGTTGAGATCGGTCGTGACCGCCTGCCCCTTGTCGATGCGGAACGAGGCCGAGAGCTGTGACAGGTCCGTGCTTTGCTCCTGAGCGGGGCTCTGGCTGTCCTGCCAGCCGGACAGCGTGCCCGTCGTCAGCGAGCGGATCATCTGCGCGACGTTGATGCCGCGGATGGCGCCGTCCTGGAAATTGACGAAGGCGGTGCCCTGCATGTTCGCCATCAGGGCGCGCTGGCTGGTGCCGGCGCTGCGCAGCGCGAGCTTGGCCTGCAGCTTGCCGTCGATGCGGTCGAATTCGGCAAGGCCCTGAAGCAGCGGCAGCGCCCGCACGCCGACCAGATCGGAATGCATGGCAAAGCTCGGCGCGCCCGTGGTCGCATCGAGGATCACCTCGCCCGAGACCTGGCCGCCATAGGCGCCGAGATTGGCGGTGCCGGCCTTCAGCACGCCGCCGGCGAGCTTTGCATCGAGCGCCAGCGGCGCGATGCGCGCATCGCCGATCACGGCCTCGTTCGCGGAGATTCTCACCTGCGCATCGACATAATTGAGCCCGGAGACGTCGATCGGCGCATTGCTCCAGGGCTGTCCGGCCGCGCCCTGCGGCGATTTCGCCAGCGGGATCGCCAGCCGCTGGAAGTCGAGATCGACCTTCACCAGGGGCTTGCTCGCGATGTCGACCGACGCCCAGCCGTTGAACGCGCCGTCGCCGAGCCGGCCATTCACGCCGTTGATCATCACGACGTCGCCGCTCAGCCGCATCTCGGCATGTCCGGTGAGTTGAGACTTGAGCACATCGGGCATGTCGATGGCGAAATCCACGGGAACGGTCGGCCGTTCGGCCGGCGATGCCGGCGCGGTTGCCTTGATGTCGAACTTGGTCGGATGATCGCCCACGCGCGCGGTGCCGGTGACGTTGACCCTGCGGTCACGGCCGACGATTGCGTCGGCGTTGATGGCGCTGATGCGGCCCTCGACCCGATCGCGCAGGCGGGAGAAGGCGACTTCGCCGTCGGTGACCTTGACGCGGTCGATGGTCGCGCCGTCGACCTTCAGCGTCGGCGGCTTCGAGGACGATCCGGCATTCGGCAGGCGCTCACGCAGCAGCGGCTGGTAGAGCACGGGATGGGTGACGATGAGCTCGCTGATCTCGGGGCGGCCCGACCACAGGCTGGAGAGCGACATCTCGGCCTGCACGCTGTCGACCGTCAGGCGCGTGATGCCGCTGCGATCCCTGGGGTCTGCAAGCGTGAGGTCGTTCAGGGTGACGTTCAGCGTCGGCCACAGGCTGATCTTCGTGGTGCCGTCGATCGACAGCCGATAGCCGGTCGCACTCTCGACCCGCGAGGCGATCGTCGAGGTCAGGAAGCCCGACGGGATCCCGATCACCAGCAGGGCTGCAATCACGATAATGACGGCGGCCAGAGCCGCGCCGACGAATTTCACTGCTCTCATGTCGACTTTCCAATGACGGACGGTCGGCGTCGAATCCCGCCGGCCACCCATCCTTCGCGCCCTGAGTTTATCCCCGGACGGGAAGCGGCTCCAAGCGCGTAAAAATAGTCAGGGGGTGCTGCAAAGTTATGTGACTTATGACACACTTCTCCGACGCGGTTTTACGCGATCCTGATGGTGATGGTTTCAAGCGATTTGCCGAGACAACGGACCAGAAACGTTCACAAGGACATTGAAATGAGCAAGCAGGCCGAATTTGCGGTCATCCTGAAGATGAACGCGATGTTCGCGGATCTCGGTACAGACGAGCTCCAGCGGCTGTCCAACCTCTGCCACACCCAGCATCTGGGCAATGGCGAGGTGCTGTTCCAGAAAGGGGACCCCGGGGACGCGCTGTTCGGCGTGCGCCGTGGCCAGGTCCGCATCGAGACCGGCGCCGCCGACGGCAGCCGGCTGACGCTGAATTTCATGGGACCGGGCGACCTGTTCGGCGAGGTCGCGGTGCTGGACGGCCAGAATCGCACCGCGGATGCGACCGCGGGCGAGGCCAGCGAATTATTCGTGCTGCGGCGCGAAGATTTTCTCAGCTTCCTCGAACGCGAGCCGAAGGTCGCGATCAAGATCATCGCGCTGCTGTGCCAGCGCATCCGCTGGCAGAGCGAGCGCATGGAGGAATCCATGCTGCAGCCGCTGCCGGTCCGCCTGGCGCGACGGCTCTGCGCGCTCGCCGCCGATTTCGGCTCCGAGGTGCACATCTCGCAGGAGCAGCTCGGCGTCTTCGTCGGCGCCGCCCGCGAGAGCGTCAACCGTCAGCTCCAGGCCTGGCGCAAGGAGGCGATCCTCGATCTGCAGCGCGGCCGGATATTGCTGCGGAACATGACCAAGCTGACGGCGATCGCGCGAAACGAGTGAGGTCAACCGATCGGCAGCCTGCGTCGGCGGACGCGATCCCGGTCAATGGCGATGATGCTGTGCTGAATCTCGTACTCGGCGAGAGCGGATAGAACCTCCGCCAGCCGGACCCGGACCCTCGCCTCGGTCCAGTCACCACCTCGGAAAAGAATGAGGCTTGGGCTGTCGCCGCCCGCCGTTGCAATGAGGCGCGGATAGTCGAGGTCTGCTGTGACGACTGTGCGCGCCTCCTGCCTGGCGCGATCGATGATCTCAACATCGCTCGCAGCATGAAGTCCTATCGCAGAGGCGTGGACGGCATCATGTCCCATCTCTGTGAGCCAGCGCGACGGCACCGGCGAGAGGGGCATGTCGACGAGGGACTTCACTTAGCCGGGACTGTGGGACGCAGCTCGACGGCCTCGTCCTCAGCGAGGAAGGCCGCATAGGCCAACGCTTCGTCAATGTCTTCACGTTCGAGATACGGGTAGTCGTTCAGGACGGATTCCCGGGTTTCGCCGGCGGCCAGCAGGCCGAGCAGCCGCGCCACTGGAAACCGCAACCCGCGAATACAGGGCTTGCCGGTGCAGACCGCGGGATCGATCGTAATGCGCGTAAACGTCATAGGCACAACATAGCGCCAGCGGCCGCCTTTCGCCAGTGCACGACCGCGGCCTTTCGAACCCTACTCCGCCGCGGGATGCACGATATTCCTCGGCGCTGGCCCGGCTTCCGCCGGCGTCGCCCCGCGATGGCCGTCCGTCTCGGCGTCCTCGCTGTGCACGATCAGGCGCTTGGCGAAGCGCCAGATCAGGGCGCCGAAATCGTCCATCACCATGAACATCGCGGGCACGAACACCAGCGACAGGATGGTTGAGAAGATCAGGCCGCCGATCACCGCGAGCGCCATTGGCGAGCGGAACTCGCCGCCGGCGCCGACCGCGAGGGCGCTCGGTATCATGCCGGCGGCCATCGCGATCGTGGTCATCACGATCGGCCGGGCGCGTTTCATGCCGGCGTCGATCATGGCCTCCTCGCGCGGCTTGCCGGCGCGAATGGCTTCGATCGCGAATTCCACCAGCATGATCGCGTTCTTGGTGACGATGCCCATCAGCATCAGGATGCCGATCCACACCGGCGTGGTGAGCTGCTTGCCGGTGAGGAGCAGGGCGGCGATGGCGCCGCCGATCGAGAGTGGCAGCGAGAACAGGATGGTGATCGGCTGCAGGAAGGTGCCGAACAGCAGCACCAGCACGGCGTAGACCATCATCAGTCCCGCCGTGATCGCGGTGGCGAAGCCCTCGGACAGTTCGTTCAGGCTTTCCGCGTCGCCGGAGGGCGAGACCTTCACGCCCTTCGGCAGGGTCTTCATGACCGGCAGGTCGTAGATCTTCTTGGTGGCATCGCCGAGCGCGGCGGAGCCGACGAGGTCGGCGGCGACGGTGGCCTGCCGCTCGCGGTCGTAGCGGTTGATGCTGGTCGGACCCTGGTCGAGCTTGACGTCGGCGATGACCGAGAGCGGCACGCCGCCCTTCTCGCCGCGCTCGCCGAGCGGCACGCGCAACTGTTCGAGCGTCTTCAGATTGCCGCGCGCGGCATCCTCGAGCTGCACCCGGATCGGTACCAGGCGATCGCCGACGTCGAATTTGGCGAGCGCAGGGCCGACGTCGCCGATGGTGGCGACGCGGATGGTCTGCGACAGGCTTTCGGTGGACACGCCGAGCCGCGCGGCAAGATCGGCGCGCGGTTCGATACGCAGCTCGGGACGCTCCAGCGAGGTCTCCGAGATCACATTGGCGATGGTGGGAATGCGCTTCATCTGCGTCGCAAGCTCGCTCGCGACGTTGTTGACGATGTTGGGATCGACGCCGGTCACCACCAGCGAGATGGCGCGCAGGCCGTTCTCGTCCAGGAACCAGAAGCGGATATCGGGAACGTTCTCCAGCTCCTGGCTGATCGAGAACTCGAGCTCGCGCTGGGTGATGTCGCGGCTGCCCTTGGGCGTGTAGTTGATGATCAGGGCGGCGCGCCGCACTTCCTGCGTGCCCGGCGGGACGCGCCCGCCGTCGACGAAGATGCTCTTGACCTCGGGCCGCTTGCGCAGGCGCGCGACGATGTCCTCGGTGACCTTTTCGGTGTAGGCGAGCTGGGTGCCCGGCGGCAGCTCGAGGGCAAGCAGCGAGCGGGCGCTGTCCTGCGCCGGCAGGAAGCCCTGCGGCAGCAGCGTGATGCTCCAGATCGAGGCGGCGAAGATGCCGAGGCCGATCAGCACCGTGATGAAATAGTGTTTCACCGACCAGGTCACGATGCGGTGATAGGACCGCAAGATGCGTCCGGGCGGCGGCTCCTCGTGATGGCCATGTTTGAGGAAATAGGCGGCCAGCACCGGCGTGACGAAGCGCGCGGCGAGCAGCGAGAAGAACACCTGCACCGAGACGGTGATGCCGAATTGCTTGAAGAACTGTCCGGCGATGCCCGACATGAAGCTTGCGGGTGCGAAGATCGCGATGATGGTCAGCGAAATCGCGATCACCGCGAGGCCGATCTCGTCGGCGGCCTCGAGCGCGGCGCGATAGGGCGATTTGCCCATGTTCATGTGCCGAACGATATTCTCGATCTCGACGATGGCGTCGTCGACCAGGATACCCGTCGACAGCGTGATAGCGAGGAAGCTGACGAGGTTGAGCGAGAAGCCGAGCAGATCCATCGCCCAGAACGCCGGGAAGATCGACAGCGGCAACGAGATCGCGGCAATGATGGTGGCGCGCAGGTCCCGCAGGAACAGCAGCACGATGATGACGGCGAGGATGGCGCCTTCGAACAGGGTCGAGATCGCCGCGTGGTAATTGCCGTTGGTGTATTCGACCGAGGTGTCGATCACCTTCAGATCGACGTCGGGATAGGCGGCCTTGAGCGCGTCGATGCGCTTCTGAACGGCCTCGGCCACCTTGACGTCGCTGGCGCCCTTGGACCGCTTGATGCCGAGCGCGACGATCGGCTCGCCGTTGAAGCGGGCGAAGGTGCGGCGGTCGGCGATGGTGTCGGTGACGGTGCCGAGATCGTCGAGCCGGACCTCGCCGCCGCCGAACAGCGGAATCATGGTGCCGGCAAGGTCACCCAGCGTCTTGGCGCCCGCGAGCGTGCGGATCGCCTGGTCGTTCTTGCCGATCTCGGCGCGCCCGCCGGCGACGTCGACATTGGTGCCGCGCAGGCTCTGGCTGACATTGACGGCGGTCAGGCCCATGGCCTGCAGACGGTCCGGGTCGAGCGAGACCAGGATCTCGCGCTCGACACCGCCGATACGTTCGACCTGGGCGACGCCGCGGACCCCTTGCAGCGCGCGCTTGACCACGTCGTCGACGAAATAGGAGAGCTGCTCCGGCGTCTTGCCGGGCGAGATCGCGGCATAGGTGACGATCGGCAGGCCGATGACGTCGACGCGCTGGATCAGCGGCTCGGTGACGTTCTGCGGCAGGTTGGAGCGCACGCGCGTCACCGCGTCCTTGACGTCGTTGAGGGCGCGGTCGGTATTGGTCTCCAGCGCAAACTGGATCGTGGTGACCGACACGCCGTCGGTGATCGAGGAGGTGATGTGCCGCACGCCCTCGACGCCGGAGACGGCGTCTTCGATCGTCTTGGTGACCTGGGATTCCAGCTCGGCGGGTGCCGCGCCGAATTGCGAGACCACGACCGAGATCACGGGAATGTCGGCCGACGGCAGCCGCGTCACTGCGAGCTTGGTGAAGGAGACCCAGCCGAGAATCAGCAGGATGATCGAGAAGACGACCGACGGCAGCGGATTGCGGATCGACCATGCCGAGATATTGAGAGCCATCAGCGTACCCGCGTGCGATCGAGTTCATCGGCGAACATGGTCTTGATCTGGTCGCCGTCATGGAGCGAAGAGCCGGCATCGGCGACGACGATCTCGCCGACCTCGAGCCCTTCCAGGATTTCCGTGGCACTGTCGGACGACAGTCCGACCCGTACCTTGCGCGTCTGGATCGTGTTGCCCTTGACGACCTGAATGGTGAGATGGTCGATCGCCGTCTTGGGAATCGAGACGCCGCAGCTTCGCTTCGCGTCGATCGAGGCGCGCGCGAACACGCCGACCTTCAGCGAGGGATTGTTGGTGACGCTGATACGGACCCGGCCGAGCTGCGTGGTGCGGTCGATCTCGGGCGCGACCAGCCGGACCCGGCCGATCAGATCGGGCGCGTCGTCGCGGCTGATGCGCACGGTGGCGCCGGAGTTGAGCTTGGTCATGTGCACCGCCGGGACCTGAGCATCGAGCTCGATCTCGTTGTTGACAGCGATACGGAACATCGGACCGGCCTGCGGCGAGGCCGGCGCGCCGACGATGGTGCGGACCTCGGTGACGAGGCCCGCCGCCGGTGCCTTCAGCGAAATCGGACCTTGCGGGCCCGGTCGCTGCGGCTGGCCCGGGATCTGCGGCGGCGCGGTCAGGCGCGCCAGCTCCTGGTTGTCGGCGACGATTGTTCCCTCGGTGACCAGGAGGTCGGTGACCTTGGAGCCTTCCTGGTCGGCGATGACCACGGCCTCGCGGCGCGGCACGAAGAAGCCGGTCACACGCACGAGGTCGGAGAAGCAGGCATTGGTCGACTTCGTCACGATGACGAGCGCATCGCTTTGCGTCTCCTTCGGCTCGGGGCGCTTGCGATGCTCGAACAGATAATAGCCGACGCCGAGTGCCACGACGAACACCACGGTTCCGGCAGGCTTGAGATATTCGGAGAGATTCATCGCCGGATCATCCTGGCCTGGCTCACGGCCGTCCGTGCGAGGCCCATGAAACGCGTTTCCCTGAAACGAAGCGGCGTCCCGCAAGGCTGCGGGACGCGCTTTGGAAGCGAGACTTTACACCACATCACGACCGGTCACTTCAAAGGATTGCGTCGTGCTTACTTCGATGCGGTGGTCTTGTTTTCCATATTGACGACCTGCACGCGGCGGTTGACCTCCGCCATCGGCTGGCTCGGATCCTTCAGCTTGCTCTTGCCGTAGCCGACGGTGACGAGGTCGGTCGCGGAGATGCTGTACTTGTCGACGAGGTAGCGCTTGATCGCGTCGGCGCGACGCTCCGACAGGTCCTGATTGTAGGCTTCGCCGCCGGCGGCGTCGGTATGGCCGGCAACCACGAAGGTGGAGCCCTTCAGGTCGGGACTGGTCAGTGCGCGGCCGAGCGCCTGCACGGAAGGCATCGACTTGGCGCTGATATTGGCGGAGTTGTAGTCGAACGTGATTTCGAGATCGATGTTCGGCTTGTCCTTGGCGACTGACGCGATCTCCTCGCGCTCGGTCGACGACAGCGAACGCGTCGAGCGGCCGCGCACCGACTGGATCAGCTTGGTCTCCGCCGCGTTCGGCGCGGGATTGGCCTGCGGGCCGATCGAGAGGCCGCGGGTCAGGGGCTTCTTCGGCGCCGGTGCCAGTGCGCGGACGATGTCGTCCTCGGTGACGTTCTTGCTGTTGCCGTCGTCGCCGGCGAATGCGGGCGCGGCCGGCAGCGACAGGGCGGCGCCAAGAGCGATGATGGACAGGATCGCGGTAAGTCCCTTTGCAGCCGATTTCATAGCCAGTCCCTCCAGTGCAGCCAGCTCGCGCGGTTCGAAAATTCCTGCAATCAGCCCCCGTGGGGAGCCTGCGGCATCCGTTCGTTAGTCTTGCCTGGGCCCCCCAGGGTTCGAGGCGCCGCCGGCCTCAGCTCAAAAAAATACTAGCGCACTCCGTAGCTTGCAAATTCCTGAACGATGTTCGGATCCATCGCCTTGGCGTTGGCGATATCGAGTGCCCCTTCCTGGGCGGAGCCGTTGCGCTGCTTGGCGAGGCCGCGTCCGTAGAGCGAGGAGGTCAGGCGCGGGTTGATCTTCAGGGCCGCATCGAAATCGGCGATGGCGTTCTTGACCGCGCCCGACTTGAGATTGACGAGCCCGCGGCTATCCAGCGCATCGACGAAATTCGGCCGCAGCCGCAGCGCCTCGTTGCAATCCTTCAATGCGCCCTGGAGGTCACCGACCACGGTGCGGGTCCAGCAACGATTGTTCAGCGCCTCGACGTCCTTCGAATTGATCCGAAGCGTATCGTCGAAATCCTTGATGGCGAGGTTGTAGGCGCCCTTGCTGGCGTAGACCTGGCCGCGCCGGTACAGCGCGTTCACGTCGTCCGGATTGGCGGCAATCTTGGAGGTCAGGCTCTTGATCGTGGGATCGTCGGCCAGGGCCGCGGCACTCGGTCCGCTGTCCGTGCTCGGCGCCGGCGCGGCCTCGATCGGCTTCACCGGCGCAGGCGGTGGCGGCGGGGGCAGGGCTGCCTCGACCTGCGGCTTCGGCGGGGGCGCCGGCGCCGGTGCAGGTGCAGGCGGGGGAGCGGGCGCGGGTGCCGCGGCGGTGTCGGCCGGCTTCGGCGGCGGAGGCGGTGTCGGCGGCGCGGGCGGGGCCGGCGGGTTGTTGGCGACGACCGGCGGCGGCGCGGGAGGCGCGGGCGATGCCGCCGGTGCCGGACGCGGTCCGCCGGCTCCCGGGCTGAACGAGAAATCTTCGGCCAATGAAGAGGATATCCACGGCACCTGCTCGCCGCGCGACGCCCTTGTAACGCCCATCTTGGTACGGTTCAGCGTCTCCTCGGCCATCAGGTCGGGGACGCGGATTTCCTTCAAAAGCTCCTGGACGAACAGGCTGTGATCGCCGCCGGCGTCGGAGACCACCGAGGCCAGCGCCGCCGAATACATCACCAGCGTGCCGTTCGGCGCGATGACCGGGGTCAGGCCGGCCGAGAAGCTGCGGAACCGGCGCTCGAACGGATTGCGCCTCGAGGCGTCGATCAGTGCGATCTTGACGCCGGCGCCACGGGTGTTGAGCTCGCCGAGGACGGTCTCGAGGCTGAAACCGTCGCGGCGCACGTCGGACTCCGTCCAGATCTGCGCATCGATCGGCAGCAGGTAGCTCTGGCGCGCCGACTGGATGCCGAAGCCGCTGAAGAACACCAGCGCCACCGATCCCGGCTTGATCTTGCTGTAGAGCTTGTCGAAGGCTCGGCGCATGCCGTCGCCGGTCAGATTCTCGCCGATCTCGACCGCAAAGCCGTCGCGCTTGAGCTCGTCGGCGACGTTGCGCGCATCGTTGATCGGTTCCTTCAGCGGAGCATCCGCGTCCGGATATTTGGCGTTGCCGATGACCAGCGCAAAACGCTCACCGGCCGCAAACGAGGGGACAGTCGGGACGAGCGAGATGAGCAAGGGCAGAAGAAAAAAGAAGCGAATTTTCATAATCAGCGCGGTCCAGCCAAAAAGGCGCCGTTCCCAGCTTGCGCCGCGGCGACCTTAACTTACGCTTCTTCCATTATCAAACCGGGGACGGGGGGCGTCAACCGCTTGGAGATTCGGCGTTATCGCGACTATTGACCGCAACGCCTGGGTGCGCCGCAAGGGGAATAAGCAGGTTGTCATGGCTGTCCTCGTCGCGATCCGGCTCGATCCTATCGGCAGCATGGTAGGGCAGGAACGGCGTCGAAAACGTGATGGGTCTCACATTGAAGGCCCCGCCGCGGTCGCGCCGCGCGGGGTTTGACCTTTACGGCGGACGATGGCTTGCTTGCGCAGCATCGTCCCGTCAAGACCCACTCAGAAAAGCAAAGCAAGAACCATGGGAAGCGCCTACGAGATCTACGCCCTGCGCTATGCGACGATGTCGCCGCGCACCCCCGGCATGAACTTCCTGGCGCCCGATCCGCATGACAGCGCGGCGCAGGATCTCGATTATTTCGTCTGGCTGATCCGCGGGGGCGGCCGCGACATTCTGGTCGACACCGGCTTCAATGCCGAAGAGGCGAGCGCGCGGGCGCGCAAGCTGACGCTCAACCCCGTCGATGCGCTGGAGCGCTTCGGCGTCGCCGCATCAAGCATTCGCGACGTCATCGTGACGCATTTGCATTACGACCATGCCGGCAATCTCGACCGTTTCCCGAAGGCGCGCTTCCATCTGCAGGAGCGCGAGATGGCCTACGCGACCGGCCGCTGCATGTGCAACGGCCTGTTGCGCCATCCGTTCTCGGTCGAGCACGTCACGCAGATGGTGCGTCATGTCTATGGCGAGCGCGTCACGTTCTATTCGGGCGAGGGCGAGGTCGCGCCCGGCGTCACCGTGCATCGTGTCGGCGGCCATTCCGACGGCTTGCAGGTGGTCAAGGTCGAAACCGCGCGCGGGCCGGTGGTGCTGGCATCCGATGCCGCGCACTATTACGCCAATCTGCAGCGCAGGAGCCCGTTCCCGATCGTCTACAATGTCGGCGACATGGCGCAAGGCTGGGAGACGATCGAGCGCCTCGCCGGCCATCCTGACCGCTTCATTCCCGGCCACGATCCGATCGTGACGGAGATCTATCCGCGTGCCGGCGACAAGGTCGACGCCTTCGCGCTGCACCTGCCGCCGTCGCGGTCGTTTGCGAAATAGCATGGCGTCAGTGCCTCGCGCCCTCGCACGCGTCTCGAAGGATGAAGGCCGAGATGCAGCAGCCGGGCCTTCATGGTTCTCGCGGCGATGCGAAGCATCGATCGCGAGACGGCGCTTACGCACCTCCGCGATCGACTTGGGTTCGTGCTCATAGATCCTGGATGCCGGCTTTCGAGGGGCGAGCGGACACGCAGCCCTACCCGCGGGACGTCGCCTTGTGACCCGGAGCTGACATCAGGACGCAGGGATTGGCCTTTCGGGAACTTCAAGCTTAGTGCAGACTTCAGGCCATATTTCGAAGAATTGGATAGGGTGCTGCCGATGCCAATTTTCCTTGATCGACACGATCTCTCGGGGCTGACCGCCGCCGATATCGCCGAGGCGCATCGCAAAGACTTGGAAGTGCAAGATCGATACGGCGTTCGTTTTCTAACGTACTGGTTTGATGAATCGCGCGGTACGGGCTTCTGTCTCATTGACGCACCGGATATCCGAACGGCGATGAGGGTTCATGACGAAGCTCACGGCGACGTAGCGAAAGATGTCATCGAAGTGGACCTCTCGGCGGTCCAGGCGTTTCTGGGGAGGGTGTCCGACCCGGCCCCTAGCGGCGCGGCAGACGATGTCAAATTCGATTCGGCGCTGCGAGCTATCATGTTCACCGACATCGTTGGCTCTACCAGCATGACGGAGCGTCTTGGCGATGCCCGTTCAGTGGAGATGGTTCGGGCTCATGACGCGCTGGTGCGCCGGGCCTTGAAGGACGAGGGCGGGCATGTGGTGAAGCACACCGGCGATGGTATCATGGCATCCTTTGCCGACGCCTCTGCCTCCGTGCAATGCGCCCGCGCCATCCAGCGCGCATTTGAAGCCTTCAATCTGGCGAGCAAGGAGAAGCTTCAGGTGCGAATTGGCATCGATGTCGGCGAGCCGATTGCTGACAGCAACGACCTGTTCGGTGCGACCGTTCAACTGGCCGCTCGTTTGTGTCAGTTGGCCGACCCCGATGCCATTCTCGTGTCAAAGGCTGTACAGGATTGCATCCGAGATCGTGTGCAAGTGTCAAGCTTGGGTGCCCACCATCTCAAAGGCTTTCAGCAGCCCATTGATGCATACGGAATCGAATGGCGTTAATTGTCGCGACTACTGGCGACGTCTGCGTTCGGCCCATCAGTGAAGTAGCAGCGCAGCCCATTGAGGTCCGCTCAGTGAGGCATTGCGAACCAGATTTGCTCAGGTTGAGTTCTTCGCCCCTTAGCGTTCGATCATTTCAGAGAACAATCTCTTAAGTCTGTGCCCATAAGGTGTGCTTCCTATCCGTCACGCAGACCGACATACACACTCATGGGCGAATTGCGATCCGAAGAGAGTCAAACTCAGCAGCTTGCAACTTGGCCGCGATGGAAACGATGGCTCGCCGACGCTGGTGTTCTTGACAGTCGCGTCCTGCTCATGAGCGACACTGAGCGGCAAAGAACTAAAACAGAGAACCTCAGGCGATTGGCTGCTCGACCGCTCTGGGAGAAGTGCATTGCGATCGCAGGACTTGCCACAGGCGCGATCTCTGTTGCGGCGTATCCATATTTATTCGGACACCTAACAATCGGATGGGGAAAACTGGGCTTCACCAGGACGATTGTTCTGTCCGAAGAGCCAGCTCTCTTCATAGCCACGCTGCTGTTGTTTGAGAGCTTCTTCGTCTGCTTATTCTATTTTTTGTACAAGGTTTACTTCTTTCAGGGCAGCGACGGACGCCCTAGGTCCTAACCAGCCTCGGCGAATGTCCGCTTCTGGCCCATCGCGGACGTGGGCCCGTGCTTCGTCGATGTCCGCGTTATGGGCACACGCGTTAATACGCCTGCTTCGCGTCGGCCTCTTCGCTGGTCTGAATCAAATCGAGGCTCTGCTCGATCTTGCCGAGCAGCATGGACAATTGCTTGCGCTCCTGCGCCGAGAGACAGGAGAGGATCTCGTCTTCACGCCGCAGCAATTGCGGGAACAGTTGCTCGTAGAGGGCGCGGCCCTTCGCCGTCAGTTGCAGGCGGAATTCGCGACGGTCGGCTTTGTTCTCGACCCGCTCGATCAGATCCTGATTGAGCAGCGCGGTCACCGCGCGGCTGATGGTGGATTTGTGCGTGCGGGTGCATTGCGCGATGAACTGCGCGCTGCAGGCATCGTTACGGAACCCGAGCGTGGCGATCACGCGCCAGGCCGGGATGTCGAGACCGTGGCGTTCCTGATATTCGACCGCGAGCGCGGAACTGACTTCGGCCGCGAGCCGGTTGAGCCGGAACGGCACGAACTTGAACAGATCGAGCCGCGGTTCTCGCCGCACTGCGGCCTGATCGGCCTCGCGCGCCTTCAGTGCGGTGTCGCTGGATGTCCTCGCCAAGAGAGTGCTCCGAATTCCAGTTGACGGCCGGCCGGCTCCGGTCCAAAATAGTTGCACGTGAGACTATCTAACAGATCAGTGCTCTCCTGACCAGAGCCGAGGTTAGTGTATGGCGCAACCCACGACGCATCAGGCCAAAGCCCAGTTCGGCTATCGCCGCCATCCCGATCAGGACCGCGCCAGCCAAAGCCCGGCCGAGCATCCGGTCGTGGTTGTCGGCGCAGGCCCGGTCGGGCTGTCGCTTGCGATCGATCTGGCCCAGCGCGGCCAGCGCGTCGTCCTGCTGGATGACGCCGACCGCATCGGCGAGGGCTCGCGCGCGATCTGCTTCTCGAAACGGTCGCTGGAATATTGGGACCGGCTCGGCGTCGGAGACCGCATGGTCGCCAAGGGCGTGGTCTGGAGCGTCGGCCGGATCTTTCACGGGGAGTCCCAGCTCTACCAGTTCAACCTCCTGCCTGAAGACGGCCACAAGCGGCCGGCCTTCATCAATCTTCAGCAATATTACGCCGAGGCCTATCTGGTCGATCGCGTCAGCGAGCTTCCCGAGATCGACCTGCGCTGGCGCAACAAGGTGACGGCGCTGGAGCAGCGCAACGACGGCGTGGCGCTGACGATCGAGACGCCGGAGGGCGTCTATCGTCTGCATGCGCAATATGTCATCGCCTGCGACGGCGCGCGATCCTCGCTGCGGCAGATGGTCGGCGCCGAGTTCGCGGGACAGGTGTTCGAGGACCAGTTCCTGATCGCCGACGTCAAGATGACGGCGGAATTCCCGACCGAGCGCTGGTTCTGGTTCGATCCGCCGTTCCATGCCGGCCGCTCCGCGCTGCTGCACCGGCAGCCCGACGACGTCTGGCGCATCGATCTTCAGCTCAATCGTTATGCCGACCCCGTGGTCGAGAAGAAGCCCGAGAATGTGCGGCCGCGGATCGCGCGCATGCTTGGGCACGACAAGTTCGAGTTCGAATGGATCTCACTCTACAAATTCCAGTGTCGGCGGATGGATCGTTTCATCCATGGCCGCGTGATCTTCGCCGGCGATTCCGCGCATCAGGTCTCGCCGTTCGGTGCGCGTGGCGCCAATTCCGGACTCGAGGACGCCGAAAATCTCTCGTGGAAGCTCGACCGCGTGCTGCGCGGCGCTTCGCCGGCGAGCATGCTCGAAAGCTATAACGCCGAGCGCAGCATGGCGGCCGACGAGAACATCCGCGAATCCACCCGCTCCACCGATTTCATGGCGCCGAACTCGCATCAGGAAGCGCGGCTGCGCAAGGCGGTGCTGTCGCTCGCCAAGGAGACCGAGTTCGGCAAGCGCATGGTCAATGGCGGACGGCTGTCGGTGCCGTGCAGCTACGACTCCCCGCTGTCGTCGCCGGATGCCGATGCCTGGCACGGCGGGCCGCCTCCCGGCTGCTCCATGCTCGATGCGCCGATTGCCGAGCAGGCCTACCTGACGGATGCGTTCCGCAAGGGTGGAACGGACTTCACGCTGCTGTCGTTCAGCAATGGCGCCGCGATCGATGCGCCGGCCGGCGTCAAGGCGATCCGGATCGGCGGTGAGAGCGGACTTGCCGATCCCTCCGGCCTCGTCGCGAAGCGCTATGATGGCGAGCCCGGCACGGCCTATCTGCTCAGGCCCGACGGCTATGTCACGGCGCGCTTCCGTCATCCCACACGCGAAGCCGTCGCTGCGGCGCTGTCGCGCGCCCAAGGTTTCAATTGACGGCCTGAATCGAGGTTTTGCATGCCGTTGTCGACCAGCTCCAATTTCGCGCGACCTGACGACGCCTTTCGCGCCGTCGTCGAAGCGCATCGCGGCCTCACCGAGGAGCAGAGCGCCGATCTCGACGCGGCGCTGGTGCTGATCCTCGCCAATCATATCGGCGACATCGATGTGCTGCGCGAGGCGATCGGCCTCGCCAAGCGCCGCATGATCGACGGCCAGCAGCAGCAACAACAGCAGCAATGACCCTGAGAATTCAAAGCAAAGCTCAAAGGACGAATTGATGGCGAAGAACTTCGCATCCACCGGCGATCTCGCCGAGAAGAAGATCACCTTCTCCGAGATCGGCACCGATCTCTATGCCTTCACCGCCGAGGGCGATCCGAATACGGCCGTGATCGTCGGCGACGACGGCTGCCTCGTGTTCGACGCGCAGGCGACGCCGGCGATGGCGAACAAGGTGATCGAGCGCGTCCGCGCCGTCACCGACAAGCCGATCAAATATGTCGTGCTGTCGCATTATCACGCCGTGCGCGTGTTAGGGGCCTCCGCCTACAAGGCGCAGGGCATCGTCGCCTCGCAGGAGACCTACCGGCTGATCGCGGAGCGCGGCAAGCAGGATTGGGATTCCGAATATGGCCGCTTCCCGCGCCTGTTCCAGGATGCGCAGAGCATCCCGGGCCTGACCTGGCCGACGCTGACCTTCGAAGGCGAGATGACAATTTACCTCGGCAAGCGCGAGGTGCGGCTGATGCAGCTCGGGGCCGGCCACACCTCGGGCGACATCGTCGCCTGGGTGCCGGATGCCGAAGTGATGTTCTCCGGCGACCTGATCGAATATCATTCGGCCTGTTATTGCGGCGATGCGCATTTGCGCGAATGGCCGCTGACGCTGAACGAGATCCGCAACTTCAATCCCAAGGCCATCGCGCCGGGCCGAGGCGACGCGCTGAAGGGGCTCGCCACGGGCCGCGAGGCCATCGCGATGACGCGCGACTTCGTCACCTCGCTCTATGGTGCCGCCGAACTGTCCGTGGCCAAGGGCCGCTCGCTGAAGGAGACGATGGCGGCGACGCGCGAGGTGATGGATCCGAAGTTTTCGAGCTTTGCCATCTACGAGCACTGCCTGCCGTTCAACGTGTCGCGCGCCTATGACGAGGCCTCGGGGATCGACGATCCCGTGATCTGGACCGACAAGCGCGACCAGGAGATGTGGGCCGCCCTGCAAGGAGGAGGATAGCCATGAACATCAACACCTCGCCCGATCAGATCATCCGCAGCTCGGCCCAGGTGACGCCGGGCTACATGTCCGGCTTCGGCAACAGCTTCGAGACCGAGGCGCTGCCTGGCGCGCTGCCGATCGGGCGCAACTCGCCGCAGCGCTGCGCCTACGGGCTCTATGCCGAGCAATTGTCCGGCTCGCCTTTCACCGCGCCGCGCGGCAGCAACGAGCGCTCCTGGCTCTACCGTATCCGCCCGTCGGTGAAGCATTCCGGCCGCTTCGAGAAGGTCGATGCCGGCCTGTGGCGCTCGGCACCGTGCCATGAGTACGATCTGCCGATCGCGCAGCTGCGCTGGGATCCGACGCCGCTGCCGAAGGAGGACGTCACCTTCGTCCAGGGCGTGCAGACCATGACCACCGCCGGCGACGTCAACACGCAGGCCGGCATGGCCGCGCATGTCTACCTCATCACCAAGTCGATGGTGGACCAGCATTTCTACAATGCCGACGGCGAGCTGATGTTCGTGCTGCAGCAGGGCAATCTTCGCCTCGTCACCGAGTTCGGCCGCATCGATGCCGAGCCCGGCGAGATCGTGGTGATCCCGCGCGGCGTCAAGTTTCGCGTCGAGATTCCGAACGGGCCGGCCCGCGGCTATCTCTGCGAGAATTACGGCGGCGCGTTCACGCTGCCGGAGCGCGGGCCGATCGGTGCCAATTGCCTTGCCAATGCCCGCGACTTCCTGACGCCGGTCGCGCATTACGAGGACAAGGACACGCCGACCGAGCTCTACGTGAAATGGGGCGGTTCGCTGTTCAAGACGCAGCTCGCGCATTCGCCGATCGACGTGGTCGCCTGGCACGGCAATTACGCGCCCTACAAATACGACCTGCGCACCTTCTCGCCGGTCGGTGCGATCGGGTTCGATCATCCCGATCCCTCGATCTTCACGGTGCTGACCTCGCCGTCGGAAACCGCGGGCACCGCGAATATCGACTTCGTCATCTTCCCCGAGCGCTGGATGGTGGCCGACAACACCTTCCGTCCGCCCTGGTACCACATGAACATCATGAGCGAGTTCATGGGCCTGATCTACGGCGTCTACGACGCCAAGCCGCAAGGCTTCGTCCCCGGCGGCATGAGCCTGCACAATTGCATGCTGCCGCACGGCCCCGACCGCGACGCCTTCGAGCATGCCAGCAATGGCGAGCTCAAGCCGGTGAAGCTGACCGGCACCATGGCCTTCATGTTCGAGACCCGCTATCCGCAGCGCGTCACCGCGCACGCCGCCAATGCTTCGACGCTGCAGGACGACTATGCGGATTGCTGGAAGGGCCTGGAGAAGAAGTTCGATCCGAGCAAGCCGTAGTTACTGCGTCATTCCGGGATGCGCCGAAGGCGCAGGCCCGGAATCCATAACCACGATCGTGAGTATGGATTCCGGGCTCGCGCTCCGCGCGCCCCGGAATGACGGTGGAGAAACCGTCAGAAAATATCCGGCAGGAAACCCATGCCCCACCCCAACGACCCCAGCCTGCGCTCCTTCATCGAGGTCGATCCTTCTTCCGACTTCCCGATCCAGAACCTGCCCTACGGCGTGTTCTCGACCGCGGTCAATCCGACCCCGCGCGTCGGTGTCGCGATCGGCAATTACGTGCTCGATCTCTGGGAGCTCGAGCAGGATTCCCGGCTCGATGTCGGTCCGCTCGGCGTGTTCTCCGGAGCTTCGCTCAATCCCTTCATGGCGCTGGGGCCAAAAGTCTGGGCAAAGACACGGGCACGGATCAGCGAGCTGTTGCGCCACGATCATCCGGAGCTGCGCGACAACGAGGAGCTGCGCAAACAGGCGCTGGTGCCGATGCGCGAGGCCAAGCTGCATCTGCCGTTCGCCGTCTCCGGCTACACCGATTTCTATTCCTCGAAGGAACACGCCACCAATGTCGGCGTGATGTTCCGCGGCAAGGACAATGCGCTGCAGCCGAACTGGCTGCATATGCCGATCGCCTATAACGGCCGCGCCTCGACCGTCGTGGTCTCCGGCACCAAGGTGAAGCGCCCGCGCGGGCAGTTGAAGCCGCCGAATGTGGATCTGCCGAGCTTTGCGCCGTGCAAGCGACTCGATTTCGAGCTGGAGATGGGCGCGGTGATCGGCCAGCCCTCGCCGATGGGCGGCATGCTTGGGGAGCAACAGGCCGAGGAGATGATCTTCGGCTTCGTGCTGCTCAACGACTGGAGCGCGCGCGACATCCAGCAATGGGAATATGTGCCGCTCGGGCCGTTCCTTGCCAAGGCGTTCGCGACCTCGATCAGCCCCTGGGTGGTGACGCACGAGGCGCTGGAGCCGTTCCGGCTGAAGGGGCCGCAGCAGGAGCCGGTGCCGCTCGATTATCTCAAGCAGAGCAAGCCGCAGAACTACGATGTCGAGCTCGACGTCTCCTTGCGCGCCGCCGGCGCCAACGCTCCCGCCAGCATCAGCCGCACCAATTTCAAGTACATGTACTGGTCCTCGGTGCAGCAGCTGATGCACCACGCTTCCTCAGGCTGCGCCATGAATGTCGGCGATCTCCTCGGCAGCGGCACCATCTCCGGCCCGGAGAAGAACCAGCGCGGCAGCCTGCTCGAGATCAGCTGGAACGGCAGCGAGCCGGTCGAGCTTCCCGGCGGCACCAAGCGCTCGTTCCTGGAAGACGGTGATAGCCTCGTCATGCGCGGCTGGTGCCAGGGCAACGGCTACCGCATCGGCTTCGGCGAGGTCGAGGGGACGATCTTGCCGGCGGAGTAGGCCGCCCTCTCCACATTCTCCGTCATTGCGAGGAGCTCTTGCGACGAAGCAATCCAGACTGCTTCAGCGGATGCATTTCTGGATTGCTTCGCTGCGCTCGCAATGACGGCGTGGAAAGGCCTACCGCCTCTCGGGCGGCACGCCCTTGATCCGCGCGCAATGGGCGGCGACGTCCTCAAGGCTGTATTTCAAATGCACCCGCTTGTCGGACGGTGCCTGCTTCGCCGTGCAGATCCCCGGCCGCCATTCCCTGGTGGGGCGGATCGGGCGCGGCGCAAAGCCACCGCCGCAGTTCGGGCAGACGTTGAACAGCTTGGTCTCGACGCAGTCCGCGCAGAACGTGCATTCGTAGGAGCAGATCCGCGCGTCCGTTGCGTCTGGCGGCAGGTCGCGGTCGCAATATTCGCAGTTCGGCCGAAGCTGGAGGGCCATGGCAAATCTCCCGGAGCGACCGCGATCATCGCAGATCGCGCCCGCGGTGCGAACGACGTAGTTCCCTCGATTTCAGCCGGCCTGATGGCCGTGCGGCAGAAGAGATCCTAAGGCGTGATGGGATCAGATTTGATTGCTCCAAGGCAGGTGCGCTCCCTCTCCCGCTTGCGGGAGAGGGTCGGGGAGAGGGCTGTATCCTCAAAGGGACAATCCCCAAGAGGAGAAAGCCCTCTCCCGGCGCTCCGCGCCGACCTCTCCCGCAAGCGGGAGAGGTGAACGACCCGCGGCAGTCGATTTAACCTAAACCCATTCCGCGCTATCTCTTCCAGGCCGTCGTCACCGCGGCGATCTCCGCCGGCTCCGGCTCGCGCACCGCCGAGGGCGTGCGCGAGAAACGTGGCGCGGGACCGGGCTGCTTCACGCCGTGGCGCTCGATGAACACGTTGCGCGCGACCATGTGCGGATGCTTTGTCGCCTCCGACATGGTCAGCACGGGCGCGAAGCAGATGTCGGTGCCTTCCATGATCTTGCACCAATCCTCGCGCGTCTTGCTCTTGAACACCGCCTTGAGCTTCTCCTTCAGCGCCGGCCAGGCCTTGGGGTTCATCTGCGCGTCGAAATCGGCATCGGTCAGGCCGGCATGCTGGCGCAGCAGCGCGTAGAATTGCGGCTCGATCGAGCCGATCGAGATGAAATGACCGCAGGCGCATTCATAGACGCCGTAGAAATGCGCGCCGCCGTCGAGGAAGTTCTGGTCGCGCCCTTCGGTCCAGCGCCCCATATTGGTCATGTCGAAGAAGAACGACATCAGCGATGCCGCGCCGTCGCACATCGCGGCGTCGACGACCTGGCCCTTGCCGGATCTCTGCGCTTCCAGGAGCGCGGCGAGCACGCCGACGACGAGATAGAGCGCGCCGCCGCCGAAATCGCCGACCAGATTGAGCGGCGGCACCGGCGCTTCCTTCGGTCCGATGGCGGCGAGCGCGCCGGTGATGGAGATGTAATTGATGTCGTGGCCGGCGGCATTGGCGAGCGGGCCTTGCTGGCCCCAGCCGGTCATGCGGCCATAGACCAGCTTGGGATTGCGCGCGAGCACGACGTCCGGCCCGAGGCCGAGCCGCTCCATCACGCCGGGACGAAAACCCTCGACCAGCGCATCGGCGCTCGCGAGCAGATCCAGCACCTGCGCGATCGCCGCCTTGTCCTTGAGGTCGAGCTCGATCACCTTGCGGCCGCGCCCGGCCACCGACTTCATGTTCTTCTTCGCACCGACGCGGTCGAGCGTGACGACGTCGGCGCCCATGTCCGCGAGCATCATGCAGGCGAACGGGCCGGGCCCGATGCCGGCGAATTCAACGATGCGGAAGCCCGCAAGCGGGCCGGAGCTGCGGGCGGACGAGGCTTCTGATTTTTCTTGGGCTGATTGATCGAGCACGTTGTCGTTTCCTCGGGTCGCGGGCGGATGCCGGCGATCCGGCAGCCGTCTCTGACATTCTTTTGTGGGGCGAGTTAATCGGCCGATTAACTTTTCTCGCCTTCACGCCAGCGAGGCAAGCGGTTTTCATGCCGCATGGCCAAAATAAAACGGCGCGCACCGAAGTGCGCGCCGCGGAAAATTTGTGTCGAGGCGCTGGCCGCGGGATCAGCCCGCAGCAGAAACCGCGCGTTGCGCCATCACCTTGATGAGATTGGCGCGATACTCCGCGGTGCCGTGGATATCGGCCAGCAATCCGTTTGCCGAAATGCTGACGCCGTCGATCGCCGCCGGCGACCAGTTCGCCTTCAGCGCGGCTTCGATGGCGGGAACCCGCATCACGCCGCTCTGCGAGGCGCCTGTGGCGGCGACGCGAACCTCGCCCGACTTGGTCTGGGCCACGAACACCCCGGTCAGCGCGAAGCGCGAGGCCGGATGGCGCATCTTCTCATAGCCTGCCTTCGCCGGCACGGGGAATGATACGGCGGTAATGAGCTCGCCGTCTTCGAGCGCCGTCGAGAACAGGCCCTGGAAGAAATCCTCCGCCGCAATTGACCGCTTGTTGGTCTTGACGGTGGCGCCGAGCGCGAGCAGCGCGGCCGGGAAGTCCGCGGCGGGATCGTTGTTGGCAATCGAGCCGCCGATCGTGCCGCGATAGCGCACGGCAGGGTCGCCCAGCACCGAGGTGAGATGGGCGATCGCGGAAATCGCCTTCTTCACATCGGCATTCGTCATGATGTCGTAATAGGTCGTGGCGGCCTTGATGGTCAGCGTGTCGCCCGACAATTCGACGCCCTGCAGCTCCTTGATCTTGCCGAGGTCGATGACGTCGGAGGGGCTTGCGAGGCGCTGCTTCATCACAGGCAGCAGCGTCTGGCCACCGGCCAGGAACTTCGCTTCGCTGCTCTTGCCGAACAGGCTGACGGCCTCGTCGACCGAGGAAGCGCGATGATAGGTGGTCTGATACATCTTGGTTGCTCCCTCTTAAGCCGCGTGGATGGTGCGCCAGACCCGGTCAGGGGTCGCGGGCATTTCCAGATTGTTCTTGCCGATCGCATCCGTGATCGCGTTGATCACGGCCGCTGACGCCCCGATCGCGCCGGCCTCACCGCAACCCTTGATGCCCAACGGATTGCCCGGGCACAGCGTCGTGGTGTGGGAGAGGTTGAAGGAGGGCACGTCGTCGGCGCGCGGCATGGCGTAGTCCATGAACGAGGCCGTGACCGGCTGGCCGTTGGCATCGTAGATCGCATGCTCGAGCAGGGCCTGTCCGATGCCTTGAACAAGGCCGCCATGGACCTGGCCCTCGACGATCATCGGGTTGATCAGCCGGCCGAAATCGTCGGCCGCGACGAAGTTGACGAAGGAGGTCTTGCCGGTGCCGGGATCGACCTCGAGCTCGCAGATATAGGTGCCGGCCGGGAAGGTGAAGTTGGTCGGGTCGTAGAAGGCGCTTTCCTTCAGGCCCGGCTCCATCCCGTCAGGCAGATTGTGCGCGGTGTAGGCCGCGAGCGCCACCATCGGCAGGGCGATCGCCTTGTCGGTGCCGGTCACCTTGAACTCGCCGTTCTCGATGACGATGTCGGCCTCGGAAGCTTCCAGCGCATGGGCTGCAATCTTCTTGGCCTTCGCTTCCATCTTCTCCATCGCCTTCAGGATCGCGGTGAGGCCGACGGCCGCCGAGCGCGAGCCGTAGGTGCCCATGCCGAACTGCACCTTGTCGGTGTCGCCATGGACGATCGAGACCTGGCTGATGGGAACGCCGAGGCGCTCCGCGACGAGCTGGCAGAATGTGGTCTCATGACCCTGGCCGTGGCTGTGCGACCCCGTGAGGATCTCGATGGTGCCGACCGGATTGACGCGCACCTCGGCCGATTCCCACAGGCCGACGCCGGCGCCCAGGCTGCCGACCGCCTTCGACGGCGCGATGCCGCAGGCCTCGATGTAGCAGGACACGCCGATGCCGCGCAGCTTGCCGTCGGCTTTCGCCTTGGCCTTGCGGGCGGGGAAGCCGGCATAGTCGATCGCCTTCATCGCGGCATCGAGCGAAGCGTTGAAGTCGCCGGTGTCGTACGCCATGATCACAGGCGTCTGGTGCGGGAACTGGGTGATGAAGTTGCTCCGCCGCAGTTCGGCCGGATCGACCTTGAGCTGCCGCGCCGCCGTTTCCATCAGACGTTCGATCAGATAGCTGGCCTCGGGACGGCCTGCGCCACGATAGGCGTCGACCGGCGTGGTGTTGGTGTAGACCCCGATCACCTCGGCATGGATCGCCGGGATGTTGTACTGGCCCGACAGCAGCGTCGCGTAGAGATAGGTCGGCACCGAGGACGAGAACAGCGACATGTAGGCGCCGAAATTGGCGTAGGTCTTCACCTTGAAGCCGGTGATCTTGTTGTTGGCGTCGAACGCCATCTCGGCATGGGTCACATGGTCGCGGCCATGCGCGTCGGTGAGGAAAGCCTCGGTGCGGTCGCCGGTCCATTTCACGGGCCGGCCAACCTTCTTCGAAGCCCACAGCGCCACCATCTCCTCGGGATAGATGAAGATTTTGGAGCCGAAGCCGCCGCCGACATCAGGGGCGATCACGCGCAGCTTGTGCTCGGGCGCGATATTGTAGAACGCCGACAGCACGAGGCGGGCGACGTGCGGGTTCTGCGAGGTCGTGTAGAGCGTGAAGTGCTCTTCCGCCGCATCGTAATCGGCGATCGCCGCCCGCGGCTCCATTGCATTGGGGGCGAGGCGGTTGTTGGTGACGTCGAGCTTGACGACGTTGGCGGCCTTGGCGAAGGCCGCATTTACGGCGCCCTCGTCGCCGATCACCCAGTCATAGACCTGGTTGCCGGGCGCTTCGGGATGAAGCTGCGGCGCGCCTGATTTGATCGCGGCCTGGACGTCGGCGACCGCGGGAAGTTCTTCGTAGTCGACGACGACCGCTTCCGCGGCATCGCGCGCCAGATTCTTGCTTTCGGCGATCACGACCGCGACGGCCTGCCCGACGAAGCGCACCGTCTCCGGCGCCATCGCCGGCCAGGCGCCCATCTTCATCGGGCTGCCGTCCTTGGAGGTGATGGCCCAGCCGCAGATCAGGTTGCCGACCTTGTCGTCGACGATCTGCTGGCCCGTGAGCACCGCGACCACGCCCGGCATCTTCAGCGCGGCCGACGAATCGATCTTCTTCACCTTGGCGTGGGCGTGCGGGCTGCGGATGAAATGGGCATGGGTCATGCCCGTCAGCTTGATGTCGTCGACGTAGCGGCCCTTGCCGGTGATGAAACGCTTGTCTTCCTTGCGCACGACGCGCGCGCCGATACCTTCAACACCCATGTCTGGTCCTCCCGACCGGAAATTTTATGGCTGCGCTTTCCTTCGAAAGCAGCAGGCGGTGATTCTTCTTTCGAGGCGCGCCGATTTACTCGGCCGCCTGCGAGACCTTCATGCGCCCGGCTGCATCCAGCACGGCCTTGACGATGTTGTGGTAGCCGGTGCAGCGGCAGATATTGCCTTCCAGCTCGCTGCGGACGGTCGCCTCGTCGAGCTGACCACCATGGCGATGCACGATGTCGATCGCCGACATGATCATGCCCGGCGTGCAATAGCCGCATTGAAGACCATGATTGTCGCGGAAGGCGGCTTGCATCGGGTGCAGCTCGTCGCCCTTGGCGATGCCCTCGATGGTGGTGATGGTGGAGCCGTCGGCCTGGCCCGCCAGCATGGTGCAGGATTTCACCGCCTTGCCGTCCATATGGACCACGCAGGCCCCGCACTGGCTGGTGTCGCAGCCGACATGGGTCCCGGTGAGGTTGAGGTGATCGCGCAGAAGCTGGACCAGCAGCGTGCGGTCCTCGACATCGACGGCAACGGCCTTGCCGTTCACCGTCAGTTTGACTGTAGACACGTGACGTCCTCCCAAAGTGATTTTGATTGGTTCTAATTAGAGACAGCGCAACGGAACTTTGCAACTGGCATTTTGGTGACCTCGCGTCATGGAAAGGTCATCGTGGCAGTCGTTACGGCGCGCAATTCGGTCATGACGCTCCGAGCCGTCACCAACACGTGGCGCGGCCGCAAGGCAGGTGTGGAAAGTTCGGCATCGCTTCCGCGGGCAACGTCGCAGCGTCGACGCCGCGTATCGCCGCCGCTCGCGCGCGAGTTCAGCCCTGTCGCACGTTGTTCTCCCCTGGATGTCTTGTTCCTTGGCGTGAATAGGAGCACGTGCCCGCGGCTTTGTAATCGCGATCTTGGTAGTATGCGGCGGAACGCTAAGTAGTTGATTTTACTGTGGGTCTTCTGAGGTGATGGGCGCCGAATCCGCTCGCCTCCTACTTCCTGGCGATTGATCGACGGCGGCTGCCGCCCTATCCGCGCTGACCAAGCACAACGGAGGGTGGAACGATGCAGATGAACGAGAGCCAGCGCATCCCGGCGTCGAAAGCGAAAGTCTGGGCCGCGCTCAACGATCCCGAGATTCTGAGGCGCTGCATTCCCGGCTGCCAATCGCTCGAGATGGCGTCGCCCACGGAGATGACGGCCATTGTGGTGCTGAAGGTCGGCCCGGTGAAGGCGACGTTCAGCGGCAAGGTCACGCTGACCGATATCGATGCGCCCAACGGCTATCGCATCGTCGGCGAGGGCGCCGGCGGCGTCGCCGGCTTTGCCAAGGGCGGCGCGAAGGTCAGGCTCGCCGAAGAGACACCGGACGTCACCATCCTGCATTACGAAGCCGAGGCGCAGATCGGCGGCAAGCTCGCGCAGCTCGGCGCGCGGTTGATCGATTCGACGTCGCGAAAACTCGCCGCGAACTTCTTCGACAACTTCGCCACATTGGTAGCGCCGTCATCGTGACCGATGCGCGATCGCGGCGCGATGCTGCCTGAATTCGATGGCGCATTTCGAGCTGCAAAATAAGGGCAAGACACGAGGCGGGACAACGAGATGAGCGGCGAAAGTCGCCAATGATTTGCACTACTACCTTCCGCCTATACTAAGCGCCACAAGCCGATGCTGTAATTTCCAACGATGGTTCGCAGACGAACTGCGCATCGCGAGCGCAACGCGCTCAGGCGTCCAACGTGGCGTGCACAACAACATCGTGGAGGGAATACATGACCTTTGGAACGAAGGGATTCTTGGCTGGCATCTCGATGATTGCGGTGCTGGCCGCCGTGAACTCAGGCGTTCGCGCCAACGACTCGTTGATCAAGGCGCAATCGGATGCAAACCAGTGGGCCGTTGCCGGCCACGACTACGCCAATACGCGCTACAGCCCGCTCAAGCAGATCAACACCGAGAACGCCGGCAAGCTGACGCTCGCTTATTCGTTCTCGCTGGCGTCGCTGCGCTCGAACGAATCCTCGCCGATCGTCATTGGCAACACGCTGTACGTGTCGAGCTCCTGGGGCCCGAAATACGTCTATGCGCTCGATGCCGCGACCGGCGCGCGCAAGTGGACCTGGGAGCCCGAAATTCCCGAGGACGTGCTGCAATATGCCTGCTGCGACGTGAACAATCGCGGCGTCTCCTATGCGGACGGAAAGATCTTCATCGGCCGTCTCGACGGCAAGCTGACGGCGCTCGATGCCGCGACCGGCAAGTCGCTGTGGACCACGAAGGTCGTCGACTACAAGCAGGGCTCGGTCATCACCTCGCCTCCGCTGGTCGTGCGCGACAAGGTCATCACCGGGTTCGGTGGCGGCGAATACGGCGTGCGCGGCTCGCTCCAGGCCTTCGACATCAACACCGGCAAGCAGCTGTGGCAGACCTTCACGGTGCCCAGTCCGGACGAGCCCGGCGGCGACACCTGGAAGGGCGATTCCGCCCAGCACGGCGGCGGTGCGGCCTGGCTGGTCGGCTCCTACGATCCCAAGACCGACACCGTCTATTGGGGCACCAGCAATCCCGGTCCGTGGAACACCGGCGTCCGATCGACCGGCGACGGCAATTTCGGCAAGCTGACCAACCTCTACACCGCCTCGACGCTCGCGCTCGATCCCAACACCGGCAAGATCAAGTGGCACATCCAGACCACGCCGGCCGACGCCTGGGACTATGACGGCGTCAACGAGGCCGTGCTCGCGGACCTGAAGATCGGCGGCAACACCGTTCCGGCGCTGATGAAGGCGGACCGCAACGGCTACTTCTTCGTCGCCAACCGTGAGACCGGCAAGGTGCTCTCTGCGGAGAAATACGTCTTCTCCAACTGGGCGAAGAAGTGGGACGTCAACACCATGCGCGCGGTCGAAGATCCGGACAAGCGTCCGGGACCGGGCCATCCCGCCAAGGACATCTGCCCGAACCTGATCGGCGGCAAGAACTGGCAGCCGATGTCCTTCAATCCGCAGACCGGGCTCGTCTACATCCCCTCGAACAATGTCTGCATGGACTGGTCGGTCTCCGACGTCGCCTACAAGCGCGGCGTGTTCTATCTCGGCGCCGAATTCCCCACCAAGGAAGGCCCCGGCGGCTTCCTCGGCGAACTCGTGGCCTGGGATCCGATCGCCCAGAAGAAGGTCTGGTCGATCAAGGAAGACCTGCCGTTCAACGGCGGCACGCTGACCACCGGCGGCGGCCTCGTGTTCGCCGGCAACATCCATGGTGACTTCCGCGCCATCGATGCGAAGTCCGGCAAGGTGCTGTGGAGCAAGAATCTCGGCTCCGGCATCGGCGCGGGCCCGGTGACCTACAGCGTCGACGGCAAGCAATACGTTGCCATCGTCGTCGGCCGCACGGCGGCATTGCCCGCGTTCCTGGGCGAGGTTGGAAAGAAGATGACGGCCGCAGCCCCCGAGGGCGGCTCGCTCTTCGTGTTCTCCGTCCAGTGACGACTCGCGCGCGTATCCCGAAGGAGACGGGATACGCGCGTGCTTTCTCGACATCGCGCGGCGACGGCACAGGCCTGATCTTGGCTCAGACCCCGTGCCGCAACGCCTGGTCCACCAATTCCCAACTGCCGGAGACGAGGATGCGTCCGATCATTCCAGGGAAAGGCAAGCGCCGACATCACAGCATCGCGGGACGGCTCGCATGGGCCGCAATGGCCGCGGCGATCGCATCGGCCTCAGCCGTTCATGCCGACGAGACCAAGCCATTTCGCCTGTGCGCCGATCCGACCAATCTGCCGTTCTCGAGCGATAATCCGTCGCAGCCGGGCTTCTATGTCGAAATCGGCCAGGCGCTGGCACAGGCGCTCGGCCAACCGATCACGTATGATTGGTACAAATCCTATTTCGGCAAGCGGACCGTGCGGGTCACGCTGCTGGGCAAGCAATGCGACGCCATGATCGGCCTGCCGCGGTCCGAGGATTTCATGGGACCGGCCGTGATCTTCTCCGACACCATCGCGAAGGAGGGCTATGCCCTGGTCGCGGCGAAAGCTCAGGCGATCGGCGGCGTCGACGACCTCAGAGGCAAGCGCGTCGCCGTCCAGTTCGCCAGCACACCGCAAAACCTTCTCGCGACACGTGACGACATCCAGAAGGTGACGGTGCTGTCGCCCGAGGAGGCCATGCAGGCGCTCGACCAGGGCAGGGCGGACGTCGCCTTCATCTGGGGGCCCGTCGCCGGCTGGTTGAACATGACCGCCTATAACGATCGCTATCAGATCCGGCTCACCGAAGGCGAAGGCCTGTCATGGGATGCCGCCATCGGCTTCGCGAGGGGATCGGCCGAGCTCCGCGATCGCGTCGATGCGATCCTGCCGACACTTCAGAAGACGATCGCTGGTCTCGCGGTGAAATACGGCTTGCCGGACGGGCAGCCCGTCCGCTTCGGCACGGCCGAGGCCATGCCGGCGGGAACCACGACCGGAGCGGGTCCCGGCGCGGCCGTAGGACAGGTCGCAAATGTGGTGGCGACCGAGACCAAGGGCGATGCGGCGGCGCCGAATGCGGAGATCGCGCGTGCAGGCAAGGAGATCTTCAACGGCACCTGCGCGCATTGCCACGGCCCCGACGCCATCCAGAGCGAGCGCAAGATCGACCTGCGGCTCCTGCGTCACCGCTACGGCGACGACATGCGCGACACCTACTTGAAGACCGTGCATGACGGGCGACCGGCCAAGGGCATGCCGGCGTGGAAGGAGGTCTTCACCGACAACCAGTTCGACAGCATCTATTCCTTCCTGCTGACGGTCCAGGTCGAATCGAACGACTGAACGGACGGAACCGGCAAGATGTGGTAGCATCCATGCTGCATCTTTCCGACGCCGGACCGGCACGGATGGGTGCGCTGCTGCCGCGAAGTGCGGTGGATCCTTTGGAAGGCGCCATGACCAGCTTCCTGATCATCGACGATCATCCGCTGTTTCGCGAAGCTCTGGGCAACGCCGTGCGGCTGGCCTTGCCGGAGGCCCGCATCCTGGAGGCGATGTCGATCGAGGACGCGCTGGACATCCTGTCGGCCGAGCAGGGGATCGACCTCGCGCTGCTCGATCTGTCGCTGCCGGATGCGACCGGCTTCTCCGGTTTCCTCCGCTTGCGCGAAACCTATCCGCGCCTGCCGGTCGCCATCGTATCGAGCGAGGAGGACCAGCACGTGGTCCGCGAAGCGCTGGCGCTCGGCGCGGCCGGTTATCTGCCGAAGTCGACGTCGAAGCGCGAGCTGGCCGCCTCGATCGAGGGCGTGCTGTCCGGATCGGTGTCGGTGCCGCGGGATTTCGTGGCGACGCCGCAGCGGCGAAAGGCCGAGACCAGCAAGGCCCTCGAGGTCAAGCTCCGCGAGCTCACGCCGCAACAGATCAGGGTTCTGGACCTGCTGCGCCGCGGCTACCCGAACCGGCAGATCGCGCAGGAGCTCCAGCTCGCCGAATCCACGGTCAAGGCGCACATCACCGAGATCCTGCGCAAGCTCGGCCTGTTCAGCCGCAACAAGGCGATCATCGAGATCGGCAAGATGGACCTGCCCGATCCCAGGAACCGCCCCTATGCGCGGGCCGACCGCGGCAGGCCGCAATGATCGGCCTTGCCGTTGTTGACTTCGATCAAGCCGGCTCGCGCCAGCTGATACATCCTCCGGTCAAGCTCGACATCCGGCAACGATTTGGGGATGGCTGACGCGTGACCCGATTTCTGATTGTGGAAGACCATCCGTTGTTTCGCGAGGCGCTCGAAGGCGCGCTGCAAATGGTGGCGCCCGGGGCCGTGATCCTGCAGGCGACGTCGGTCGACGGCGCGCTCGCGCAGCTGTCCGCGGGCGCCGAGCTCGATCTCCTGCTGCTCGATCTGTCGATGCCGGGCACGACCGGCCTCTCGGGCATCGTTCGCATCCGTAAGGCCTTCCCGAAGGTCCCCGTCGTCATCGTGTCGGGACATCAGGATCCCAGGATCATCTCAGGCGCCTTGTCGCTGGGCGTCGCCGGTTACATCTTCAAATCCTGCTCCAAGCAGGAGCTCGCCCAGTCGATCGGCGAGGCGCTGCGGGGTCTCGTCTGCCTTCCCAATGCCTATCGCGCATTGCGGCCGCAGCGGGCTCCAAGTCCCGCCCATGATCTGCTGAAGCGGCTGCAC
Source organism: Bradyrhizobium sp. LVM 105 (assembly GCF_003957705.1). NCBI lineage: Bacteria > Pseudomonadati > Pseudomonadota > Alphaproteobacteria > Hyphomicrobiales > Nitrobacteraceae > Bradyrhizobium > Bradyrhizobium sp. LVM 105. The sequence goes on from NZ_QZMV01000014.1 coordinate 69,460, forward strand.
GATTTGACGCCGCAGCAATTGCGTGTCCTCGAAATGCTCAAGCGCGGCCTTCAGAACAAGCAGATCGCCTATGAGCTGAAGATTTCCGAGACCACCGTGAAGGTCCATGTCTCGGACATCCTGCGCAAGCTGAACGTCGTCAGCCGCACCAAGGCGATCGTCGAGATGTCCAGAATCGATTTCGCGACGCTGGCAGGCGAGGGCCCCGTGCCGAGGGGCGATCGTGCCCAACCGGATCAGCAGTAAAACCGCTGCGCATTTTTCCGGATCGTGCGCTAGCTAGCTCAGCAGGAACGACAACAGCGCGCGCATCTCGGCGGGCTTGACCGGCTTCTTCAGGACTTCGAGGCCGACGAGGCTCGCTTGCTTGGCGGCCTTCTCGGAATAATCGGCGGTGATGATCATCGCGGGGACGTCGAGCTTGAGGTGCTCCCGGATGTCGGCGATCGCCGACAATCCGCTCTCGCCGTGATCGAGATGAAGATCGGCGATGACCGCGTCGGGCGCTCCGCCCAGCTCGCTGAGACGCAGCAGCGCGTCCGCAGCCGAGGGCGTGGTCGCGACGTCGCAGCCCCATCCTTCCAGCAGGGCGGCCATGGCCTCGGAGCCGGACGGATCATTCTCGACCAGCAGGATCTTGGCGCCTTCGAGGCCGCCATATTGACGTTCACTGAGCTTGGGCTCGTGCACCTCGTCGCTGACCTCGGCGAGATCGGCCGGCTCGAGCTCGAGGACGAACGTCGATCCCTTGCCGACCTGCGACGACAGCCGCACCTCGTGTCCGAGCACGGTCGCGAAGCGGCGAACGATGGAGAGACCGAGCCCGAACCCGGCCTGGTCGGTTGCGCTGGCTTCGCCGCGCTGGAATTCGCGAAAGATGGCCTCCTGTTGCGTCTGCGCGATTCCCGGTCCGGTATCGGAGACCTGGACGCAGATGCGGTTGCCTCGGCGCCTGCATCCCATCACGACGCCGCCGCTGCGGGTGTAGCGGATGGCATTGGCGAGCAGATTTTGCAGGATGCGTCGGAGCATCATCGCGTCCGACGACACCGCGACCGGCGAGCTGCGGATGCGCAGGGACAGGCCTTGCCGCGCAGCGAGCGGGGCGAATTCGTTGCGAAGCTGCTCGAACAGCGGCGCCAGCGCCAGCGGACGCACGTCGGGCCTGAGCGCGCCGGCGTCGAGCTTGGCGATCTCCAGCAGCGAGCGCAACAGATCCTCCAGCGTCACCAGCGAGCGGTCGACTTGGTCGATCAGCAGACCCGCCTCCTGCGTTTCCATCATCTCGGCCAGCGCCGAGAGCGTCAGGCGCGCCGCGTTCAGCGGCTGCAGCAGATCGTGGGTGACCGAGATCAGGACGGACGATTTGAGCGAGCTGGCGGCCTCGGCCTGCTGCTTGGCGCGATACAGACCCTCATTGGCGCGCTCGATCGAATGCAGCGCCTCGCGCAATTGGTAGGTCCGGTCCCGGACCTGCCGGTCGAGCGCGATGGCGGTCTCGAACAGCGAGAAGGCGTTGAGCTGCTGGTCCATCGAGCGCTCGACGCGGGACATCAGCGCGGCATTGATCTTCTTCAGCTTCGCGGTTTCCCGCTGCAGCTGCTCGACCTCATCAGGGTCCTGCCACAGCCTGGTCACGCGGGACGCCTGCCGATGGCGACGCCCGTGAAGGTCTGGTTCACGTGCATCGAGCCGAACTGCTCGCCGTAGGTATGAAAGCCGACGACGCGATTCTGCCGGTAGAGCTCGGACATGTCGCGGGCGAGCTGGTGCTGCTCGGCGTCGAGCCGGCGCAGCAGGCATTCGAAGCCGATATAGAGCGAGACTTCGCCGATCTGGTCGCGCGTCTCCGCGAAGGCCTCGCGCGTCGTGCCGACGAGGCTGCGCGACGTCGCTGCGGTCAGCACCATGCCTTCGTCGATGGCGCAGAAGAAGTGCAGCGAGCCGTCCGGTTCGACGCGCTGGATCGACCGGGCGTAGTAGGAGCCGCCGACCCGGACCAGAACGGGATGCGAGGCGAACGAGAACGGGTCGAGCTTGGCGTCCATGATCCCGACGACGCGGGAATATTCCTGGGCCGCGGGCTCGGCGTTCAGCTCCCTGACGGTTCGATTCTCGGTGTCGGCCTCGGTGACCACCATCTTCCGGGGCCGCGGTTCGAAATTGTCACATTTGAAGACCCGGAACGGCAGCGACGTGCTCAAGAGGATCAGCAGGGCGGCATTGGTGTGGGCCTTGCCGTCGAGAAACACCCAGGTCCGCTCGAAGCGCATGCCGTCGCCCGCAGATCCCCCGACGATGGGAATGTCGTCCAAGGAGGCATAGATCGCGGACATCACGGCTTCCTCGCGGCGGCACAGGCCGTCGATCAGAACCAGGCCGAACGGATTTCCGCGCTCGCCTTGCGACGATACCCGCAGCAATTCCTGCCGGAGCTCGGTGCCGATCCTGCGGCCGTCCTCGACGCGAAAATTGTCGAGATTGAGAATCGGCCGCACCACGGCCGAGAAGTCGGCGCGGCTGAAGGCCAGGGCAACGACGCTGTTCTCGTCCCAGCCGTCAGGAGCCAGCTCGCCGGCAGTGGTGCAACCGCAGACCTGGGTCCCGTCGAATTGCCGGCTGATCTCTGCGATGAATTGGTGCGGATCGTAGCATGGAGAGACGAAGAGCAGGATGAGAGCCAGCTCGTCGGATGGGAGCTGAGCGGCGAGATCGGCAACGGCCGGCGCGACGCCCGCGGCCTTCGACTTCGCGACGGCAACGCCTGACGCACCGCCAAACCGAAAGTCGGTTTGCCCCACTCCGCTTCTCCCTCAAGGATCCGCTCGGTCTTATGCCGAGTGCCTGACAAGTGCCCAAAGAGTATGGCCTTTTTCGTCTGGTCGCAACATAGCGGCCGGATCCGCGGAAGGTGTGTTCCGTGACCGGCGGCGTTCGGGCACGAATTTACCGCCCCTTGACGATTCTGCCCTAATTTTCATCGCGGGTCGGGCGGGGCTGCTCCCGGCCGTGCTGCACTTTGCAAAAGCCGATCTGGGGGTGGGGAATGTCCGGGCGTATCAATTCGCCGTCAAAGCGCACGCTATTTCCCACGCTTAGGTTCCGCGCCAAGATCATCCTGGGCTTTGCGATTGTGCTCGCCATCTCCGCGGTGAGCCTCGCCTTCGCCTATTTCGGCTTCGAGCGCGTTTCTGAAGGCGTAGAATCCTACCGTAGCAGCGTCTCGGAGGCCGATCTCGCCCGCAATATCGATCGCGAACTGCTCGGCTATCGTTCGGCCGCCCGTTATTTCGTGGTGACCGGCAAGGAAGACGACGCCAAGGCGGCGCTGGAAGCCGAGGCCGGCCTGAAGAATGCGATCGATCAGGCGATCAAGAATGCCAGGAAGCCGGCGCGGCTGGAGAGCCTCAACAAGCTCGCGAAGGAGTTTTCAAACTTCTCGGCGACCTTCGCCAAGATCTTGGAGGCCAAGCGCGACAGCGCGCTTCTGGTCCAGAATCAGCTTCAGCGCAACGCCAACCTGCTGAAATACAAGCTCGACGACATCGGTAACAACGCCTCCGACTCCGAGGCGCAGGCGATCGAATTCGGCACCAAGCAGGTCAACGCCCAATTCCAGACCGCGAGTGCAGCCGCGAGCAACTTCATTCTCAACTCGGACCAGGCCGTCGGGGCAAGTGCGATGGCGCGGCTGAAATTCGTCGAGAACTCGCTCGGCGCGGTCTATTCCATGGACGACAAGGTCCTCGCCGGCCTGAAGGAGGCCAAGGCGCTGCTCGGCGCCTATCGCGATGCGCTGGAAAAGCTGATCGCGAAAGCCAAGTTGGTCGACGACCTCGTCACCGAGATGAGCGGCTCGGCCGGTGCGATTCTGCAAGGCGCCACCGCCATGAAGGCGGACCTCGTCGCCGAACAGCAACGGTTGGACTCGGAGTCGGAAGCGACCATCGGGCGGACCGAGCGGCTGGTTCTGATCCTCGCCGTTGGCGGCACGCTGCTTGGCGCGCTTCTCGCCTTCGTGCTGGGCACGGGCATCTCGCGCCCGATGATTGCGATGTGCAAGGCGATGCGGGAGCTTGCCTCGGGCAATTTCGACGTCGTGCTGCCGGGCCTCGGCCGCAAGGACGAGATCGGCGAGATGGCCGGCGCGGTCGAGGAGTTCAAGGTTCAAGCCGTGGCCAAGGCCGAGCGCGACGCTGCCGCCAGCGAGGTCCAGAACCGGGAGCAGGCCGCAAGCCGCCGCGCCGAGCTGATCCGCTTCGCCGACGATTTCGAGAGCGCGGTCGGTGCCATCGTCTCCAACGTCTCGGCTTCGGCCGTGCAGCTGGAATCGGCGGCCTCGACGCTGACCCGCACCGCCGAGACCACCCAGAGCCTGTCGAGCCAGGTCGCCGGCGTCTCCGAGCAGGCCTCCTCCAACATGCAGTCGGTCGCCACCGCGACCGAGGAGCTGTCCGCCTCGGTCGAGGAGATCGGCCGCCAGGTCCGCGACTCCAGCCGCATCGCGGAGGCCGCCGTGGTCCAGGCCAAGGAAACCGACGGGCGCATCGGAAAGCTGTCGCATGCGGCCCAGCAGATCGGCGAAGTGGTCAAGCTGATCACGGCGATTGCCGAGCAGACCAACCTTCTGGCGCTCAATGCCACCATCGAGGCGGCGCGCGCCGGCGAGGCCGGCCGCGGCTTTGCCGTGGTTGCCAGCGAGGTGAAGTCGCTGGCGAGCCAGACCGCGAAGGCGACCGACGAGATTTCCTCGCACATCGCGGGCATGCAGGGCGCCACGGCGGAATCGGTTGTCGCGATCAAGGAGATCGGGGCGACCATCGGCCAGATCTCGTCGATCTCGACCTCGATCGCCAGCGCGGTCGAGCAGCAGGGCGCGGCGACGCAGGAGATCGCGCGCAGCGTTCAGACCGTGGCGCAGGGCACCCAGACCGCGGCCACCGATATCGGCCAGGTCAACCGCGGCGCCGCCGAGACCGGCTCGGCCTCGGAGGAGGTGCTGCACTCGGCCAAGACGCTGTCATCCGAAAGCACCCGCCTGCGCGCCGAGCTCGATCGCTTCATGGCCAATATCCGCGCGGCGTAGAGGCTGCGAAAGGAACGCGTAGGGTGGATTAGCGAAGCGTAATCCACCACCTCGAATCGAGCGTCGAGAGTTGAGTGGTGGGTTACGGCTTCGCCTAACCCACCCTACGGATCTTACTGCGCTACGCTTGTCCGGCACGACAGCGAGAGATTGGCGCGGTACTGAATTGTAACAGCGCCGGAAAGCACACCTTAACAATTCCCTTGCGTCATCTAACGCCAGTTGCGGCGCCACAAATTTACCACAGCTTATCCTTTGCCAATTACCGTGCGGACGAGTCGGAGGGCGGGCTGCTCTCGGGCTGCGCCTGGTTTTCCGCGAATGGAATGGGGTGGGGGAATGTCGGTCAAGTCCAAGTCGAACCAATCGAAGCTGCCAACTCTGCGGTTTCGCGCAAAAATCATCCTCGGCTTCGTGGCGGTGCTGGCCATCCTCGCCGTCAGCATGGCCTTCGCCTATTTCGGCTTCGAGCGGATTGCCGACGCCGTGGCCTCCTATCGCACCAGCGTCTCGGAAGCCGACCTCGCGCGGACGGTCGACCGCGAACTGATCGCCTATCAAGGATTGGCACGGGCCTACACCCTGACCGGGGCGGCGGACGACGAGACCGCAGCCAAGGCCGCCGAAGAAAATCTGAAGGGCGCCATCGCCAAGTCGGTGGCCGCCACGACCGGCGCCGCGCGCCGCGAGCAGGTCGGCAAGCTCGAGGCTGAGTTCCAGCGCTTCACGAAGGTGTTCGGGGAGATCATCACGCTGACGCGCGAGAACAACAAGATCGCGGCCGATGAGCTCAACAGCGTCGGCAACAAGATCCGGTTCAAGTTCGACGATCTCGCCGATACTGCCGCGCTGGCGGGGCTGGCATCGGTCCAGACCACGGCCAAGGACATCACCTCGCAATATCTGGCGGTCTCCACCTCGGTCAGCGCCTTCGTCGCCAAGCCGGAGCCCAAGACCGCCGATGGCGTGATCGCCCGCGTCAAATTCCTGGAGACCCTGCTGGTCTCGATCTATGCCAGCGACCAGAAGATCACCGACCGCGTGACCGAGATCGGCAATCTCCTGAAGCAATACCGCACCTCCTTCACCAAGCTGTCGGAGAATGTGAAGATCATCGTCAAGCTGAACGGCGAGATGACCAAGACCGCGGCGACCATCCTCAAGCTCTCGGGCGAGCTGCGGTCGGAGCTGACTGCGGATCAGCAGCGCATCGAAGCGAGCGCCAATGCGACGATCCTGGATACCGAGCGACTGATGATGATGCTGGCGCTCGGCGGCCTTGCCATCGGAGCTGTCCTCGCCCTGATGCTCGGCAACGGCATCTCGCGTCCGATGATCGCGATGTGCAAGGCGATGCGGGAGCTTGCCTCGGGCAATTTCGACGTCGTGCTGCCGGGCCTCGGCCGCAAGGACGAGATCGGCGAGATGGCCGGCGCGGTCGAGGAGTTCAAGGTTCAAGCCGTGGCCAAGGCCGAGCGCGACGCTGCCGCCAGCGAGGTCCAGAACCGGGAGCAGGCCGCAAGCCGCCGCGCCGAGCTGATCCGCTTCGCCGACGATTTCGAGAGCGCGGTCGGTGCCATCGTCTCCAACGTCTCGGCTTCGGCCGTGCAGCTGGAATCGGCGGCCTCGACGCTGACCCGCACCGCCGAGACCACCCAGAGCCTGTCGAGCCAGGTCGCCGGCGTCTCCGAGCAGGCCTCCTCCAACATGCAGTCGGTCGCCACCGCGACCGAGGAGCTGTCCGCCTCGGTCGAGGAGATCGGCCGCCAGGTCCGCGACTCCAGCCGCATCGCGGAGGCCGCCGTGGTCCAGGCCAAGGAAACCGACGGGCGCATCGGAAAGCTGTCGCATGCGGCCCAGCAGATCGGCGAAGTGGTCAAGCTGATCACGGCGATTGCCGAGCAGACCAACCTTCTGGCGCTCAATGCCACCATCGAGGCGGCGCGCGCCGGCGAGGCCGGCCGCGGCTTTGCCGTGGTTGCCAGCGAGGTGAAGTCGCTGGCGAGCCAGACCGCGAAGGCGACCGACGAGATTTCCTCGCACATCGCGGGCATGCAGGGCGCCACGGCGGAATCGGTTGTCGCGATCAAGGAGATCGGGGCGACCATCGGCCAGATCTCGTCGATCTCGACCTCGATCGCCAGCGCGGTCGAGCAGCAGGGCGCGGCGACGCAGGAGATCGCGCGCAGCGTTCAGACCGTGGCGCAGGGCACCCAGACCGCGGCCACCGATATCGGCCAGGTCAACCGCGGCGCCGCCGAGACCGGCTCGGCCTCGGAGGAGGTGCTGCACTCGGCCAAGACGCTGTCATCCGAAAGCACCCGCCTGCGCGCCGAGCTCGATCGCTTCATGGCCAATATCCGCGCGGCGTAGAGGCTGCGAAAGGAACGCGTAGGGTGGATTAGCGAAGCGTAATCCACCACCTCGAATCGAGCGTCGAGAGTTGAGTGGTGGGTTACGGCTTCGCCTAACCCACCCTACTGATCTCACTCCCGCCCGAACGCCCGCTTCAGCTCGACCTTCGCCTTCTCCAGACGCGCGCGCTGCGTTTTCGGCAAGGTCTTGCCGGCGCGGTTGATGTAGAAGGCCAGCATCGACAGCGCCGAACGATAGGCGCCGGTCTTGCGCCGTGAGCTGTGCTCGGCCGATTGCTTCAACGAGATTGCGATCTTCTTCGGGCTGGTCAGCTTGAACACGCCCTGCCTGAGGTCGAGCGCGTCGCTCTCTTTCGTCACACGTTGCGACCAGCGTTTCGGCGCGGCGCGCCTGGTGCTCTTGCGCGCAACCGTGCTGCGCCGCGTGCTCGTCTTCCGACGGCCGGACTTGCCTGTGCCGCTGTTTCGAGAATGTGTCGTCTTTCTGGCATGAGCCATGCGTCAACTCCTTGCAGCTGCTTCGAAAACGAGCGGGTCGGGGAGCCGTTCCCGCGGGAACCCGACCTCGCCGCAGACGTTGTCGCAGGGGCAGGCGGAATGCCGCACCCCGATGATCGGATCGACCCCGTTCGCATCCTGTGAACCGGGGCCGCTGCCATTGATCGAGCGCAACAGCCTGATGGAATTGCAGCAAAGTCCAGCGCTGAACTACACACCAATGGTCTCGGCGGCCGCGACCGACCGCATCATCGAGACCAGCATTCCCTCGCGGCTCGACGCGCTGCCCTGGAGCGGCTTTCACACCCGCGTCGTGCTCGCGCTCGGCATCACCTGGATCCTCGACGGGCTCGAGGTGACGTTGGCCGGTGCGCTCTCGGGGGCGCTTAAGCAGAGTCCGTCGCTGCAGTTCTCCAATCTCGATCTCGGCATCGCCAATTCCGCCTATCTCGCCGGAGCCGTGCTCGGCGCGCTCGGCTTCGGCTGGCTCACCGACCGCATCGGTCGCAAGAAGCTGTTCTTCATCACGCTGGCACTCTACCTCTCGGCAACGGCCGCGACCGCGCTGTCCTGGGATGTCGCGAGCTACGCACTGTTTCGTTTCCTCACCGGCGCCGGCATCGGCGGCGAATATACCGCGATCAACTCGACGATCCAGGAGCTGGTGCCGGCGCGCTATCGCGGCTGGACCGATCTCGTCATCAACGGCAGCTTCTGGATCGGCGCCGCGATGGGCGCGGTCGCGGCCATCGTGCTGCTCGATCCTGCCGTGATCGATCCCGAGCTCGGCTGGCGCCTGGCGTTTCTCATAGGCGCGATCCTCGGCCTCGTCGTGCTCCTGATGCGCATGTGGATTCCGGAAAGTCCGCGCTGGCTGATGATCCACGGTCGTCCCGATCAGGCCCATGCGATCGTCGACGAGATCGAACGCTCCGTGATCGGGCATGATCAGGATATCAGCGAGGCGCGCTTCCCCAAGATCCGGCTGAAGATGCGCGATCACACGCCGATCCGCGAGGTCGTGCACACGCTGTTCTCGGCGTATCGCCAGCGCGCGGTGGTCGGCCTCGTGCTGATGAGCGCGCAGGCGTTCTTCTACAATGCCATCTTCTTCACCTTCGCGCTGGTGCTGACCGATTTCTACGGCATCAGGGCCGATCACGTCGGCTGGTACCTGCTGCCCTTTGCCGCCGGCAATTTCCTCGGGCCGCTCCTGCTTGGCCGGCTGTTCGATACGCTGGGACGCCGCACCATGATCATGTTCACCTATGGCATGTCGGGCCTGCTGCTGGCGCTGTCGGGCTATCTGTTCTCCATCGGCGCGCTCAGTGCGCAGGGACAGACCGTCGCCTGGATGGTGATCTTCTTCTTTGCCTCACCGGCCGCCAGCGCGGCCTATCTCACCGTCAGCGAGACCTTTCCGCTCGAAGTCCGCGCGCTGGCGATCGCAGTGTTCTACGCCGTCGGCACCGGCATCGGCGGCGTGATCGGCCCGGCGCTGTTCGGCGCGCTGATCGACACGGGATCGCGCACCAGCGTGTTCGCCGGCTATTTGCTGGGGGCCGTCCTGATGCTCGCGGCCGCGATCGTGGCGTGGCGCTATGCCGTCTCGGCGGAGCGCAAATCGCTCGAACAAATCGCGCGGCCGCTGGCCTTTATGGAGTAGACTGATGAAATCTGAACTTGCAGAAATGGCGATGGACCAGCAGCCCACAATATTCGACGACGACACGCCCGAAACGGTGCCGGTGCCGCATGCGCTGGTGCCCCATCTCGACGAGACCGCAATTCTGCTCGACATCGACGGGACCCTGCTCGACCTGATGCCGACGCCGCGTGAGGTATGGGTGCCGCCGGGCCTCTCGGAGACGCTGAACCGGTTGACCGAGCGCACTTCCGGCGCGCTGGCGCTGGTCAGCGGCCGCTCGCTCAACGACATCGACCTGATCTTCGCGCCCGAGGTGTTTCGCGCGGTCGCCGGCCACGGCGCCGAGATGCGGCTGTCGGTGGACAATGAGGCCGATGCCGTGCACGCGCCGCCGCTGGACAAGGAGCTGAAGCGGCGGCTCGCCGCCATCGCCAAGCTCAGCCCGGGCATTCTGCTCGAGGACAAGGGCTATTCGCTCGCGCTGCATTACCGCCTCGCGCCGCACGCGGAGAAGGCGATCTACGAAGCCGTCTCGGTGATCCGCGCCGATCTGCCCAACGCGCCAATCGAGGTGCTGCCCGGCAAGTTCGTCTGCGAGATCAAGCATTCCGGATTCACCAAGGCGACCGGCGTGCGCGAATTGATGAATCGGGAGCCGTTCAAGGGACGGCGTCCGATCTTCATCGGCGATGACGTCACCGATGAAACCGTATTCGCGATCATGCCCGACATGAACGGGCTCGCCTTCTCGGTCGGTCGCCGTGCCATGGGCGTAAATGGCCATTTCGACACGCCGAGCGACGTGCGTGCCTTCCTCGCGCGCCTGCTCGATCCGAGGTGAAACAAAGCCCGCGCCATCTCGCAGGTATAATGAGAAGCGGATCGGCGTCGCGGCGCGGCAAAACCTGTTGCGCAACCCGATCGCACAAGGTGTCTTTGCAACGAAATCACCCGGGTTCCGCAAGCGAAACCAGTTCCAACGCCCGCGCCCGATTTTGGTTTCAATTGGTTGAAACGATGATCAGGAACCATATTGATGAACGGCAGTTAAACGGGTGGAATGAAACAGGAGGGGACGACCTGTGAATCTAGTCGTCGTTTCAAATCGCGTCGCGCGCGGCAAACCTAACGAGCCCATGACGGGCGGCCTCGCGGCGGCGCTGCTGCCGGTTGTGGAACATTCGGGTGCGATCTGGGTGGGGTCTTCAGGCCGGGTACGGGACGGCCATCAGAAGGAACCGTTCGCTGAGATCGAAGCGCTCGGCGCGGGCGCTATCGCGACACTGGATCTGCCGGCGGCGCATTACGGCGGCTATTACGAGGGCTTTGCCAATTCGGCGCTGTGGCCGGCGCTGCATTCACGCAGCGACCTGATCCGCGTCTCGCGCGAAGACTATGTCAGCTATCGCGAGGTCAACGCCTTCATGGCGCGCGCCTTAATGCGCTTCCGAAAAACAAAGACCGCGTTCTGGGTGCAGGATTATCATTTCCTCGCGCTCGGCGCCGAGCTGCGTGATCTCGGCGTCGACGATCCGATCGGCTTCTTCCTGCATACGCCGTGGCCCGTCGCTGCGGTGATGCAAGGCGTTCCCAACCACCGCGAACTGATCACGGCGATGCTGGCCTACGATCTGCTCGGTTTCCAGACCGAGGAGGATCGCCATAACTTCCTTGGTTATGTCGGCGGCGAGCTTGGCCTTGCCATCGATGACGGCGTTGCGATCTCGCAGCATGGCCGCACGCGCTGTGAAGTGTTTCCGATCGGCATCGATGCGGAGAAGTTCGCAGCCTATGCCGCCAAGTCGGCCTCGCATCCGGACGTGTCGCGGCTGCGGCGCAGCCTCAACGGCGAGCGGCTCGCGATCGGCGTCGACCGCCTCGACTATTCGAAAGGCCTCGTCAACCGCATCAGCGCGTTCGACCGGCTCTGGACCGAGCAGCCGCAATTTGCGCGCAGCATCTCGCTGCTCCAGATCGCCAATCCCTCGCGCGGTGCGATCGAGGCCTATGGCAATCTCCAGAACGAGGTCGCGCGCCTCGTCACCGACGTCAACGGCCGCCACGGCGAGGTCGACTGGACGCCGATCCGCTATTTGAACAAGGGCTTCAGCCAGGCCGTGCTGGCGGGTCTCTACCGCACAGCGCAGATCGGCGTGGTGACGCCGCTGCATGACGGCATGAACCTCGTCGCCAAGGAATATGTCGCAGCCCAGAACCCGGCCGATCCCGGCGTGCTGGTGCTGTCGAAGTTCGCGGGCGCAGCCAACGAGCTCGATACCGCCTTGCTCGTCAATCCGCACGATATCGACGGCATGGCGCGCGCGATCGCGGTCGCCGCATCGATGCCGCTCACCGAGCGCAAGATGCGCTGGGACGCGATGATGAAGAAGCTGCGCGGCCACACCATCCAGCAATGGTCGGCCGATTTCGTCGCCGCGCTTGAGAAGTGCCGCACCGAGAAGGCCGCCGTCGCCCCGCTGGCCGCGCAACCGCCGCAAGCGCTGCGCTGGCTGAAATCGGCGATCTCAGGCGTAAGGCTGATTTAGCTTTCTTCTCCCTCGCCCCGTTCTTACGGGGAGAGGGTTGGGGTGAGGGGCCGGCTTTTCGCAAGAGAGGTGATAGTCGGATTCGCGGAGAGCCCCCTCACCCGGATTGCATCTTCGATGCAATCCGGCCTCTCCCCGCAAGCGGGGCGAGGTTTCCCTTCAATAGCAATACGAGACCCCGTCCAGAACCGCGCACTGCCGCTTGTTCGGCGCGTTGGGATCGTCCATCGGCACCATGCCCTTGCCCTGGCCGACGAACACGCCGGTGCCGACATGCACCGAGCTCTTGTTGCCGATGATCACGCTTGGATGCGGCGCCGAGCTCGAGCGCGTCCCGTCCGGCCACATGATGGCATCGCCCGACAGCACCCCGCGCCGCCCGTCGTCGCAGCTGACATCGACGCCTTGACGCGTGCAGACCTGGGCAGCAGCGGGCGCCGCCAGGGCGGAGCCAAGGGCCGAAATCAGGCCAAGGGCGAAGATGGTCTTGCGGATGGTCATGGCTCCCCCGGTCGCGCTCGGTATCCTCAACTGAATCGTCGCGCCAAACCCGTCACGGGTTCAGCCCGCAGGCCGATCAGAGCATCTGCGTCGCAGAATATTATCCTTTAAATACAATGGCTTGCGGAAAATTCGCCGGTTTTCCCAGCGATCCCTTGCAAAATCGTCGGCGCCCCTTCAAGAGAGGGCGCTCCGGAGAGATGGCCGAGTGGCTTAAGGCGCACGCTTGGAAAGCGTGTGTGCGGGAAACCGTACCGTGGGTTCGAATCCCACTCTCTCCGCCAGCAAGCCAAAGTCATTTCGCACTGCGATGTGGAAACAGGTCAAAAAATTCGGCTATTTCCCTGCATTTTGCCCGCCAGAGAAATCCCGCTGTCGATCAAATAGGCGTTCGATAGGCCCGGAGAACCGAATTTTCTCCGAATCTTAGTGCCCCACGAATCGGTCTAGTACGGCATTTTTCAGCAAACCGAGCGATAATTGGGGGAGTGGTTTGGATTCCTCTCGCTGAACCAATCAAGTCTGGGGTCATAGACGAGCCCTGAATTTCCGGCGCGTACCGCCCGATCTTAAAGGCGCCGGCCCATTCTCCCTGCAGGCGTCGATCAGGGGCGTTCACCGCCCAACGTCCATTTAGGAATTAGGCAGTGCATTCCATTTTGCATCACTCTGCGCTCGCCGCGTAGAGGTCGCTTCTATCGGTTTAGTACCCGAACATCAGGGCCTTGATCGCTTCAGCGAAAAGCTGTTCATTTGTTCCCGTTCAGATTGAGGAGCAGGCGTTGCTAAAGAGCATTTCAGTCTCAGGGTTCAAATCCCTTGAGAATTTCACGCTGGATTTCCACAAAGGGTTGAACGTTCTGATTGGGCCGAACGGAAGCGGCAAAACAAATGTTCTGAGCTTCATAGAATTTCTCGGTCATCTGTCGCGCTATCAGCTGCTGGAAGCAGTTAGCCGCAGCGGAGGTGCCGGCCGGATTTTTCGCCGTGATACTTCCGGCGCTCTTGGCAAGAGCATCAACTTCATCATTCGGGGCGACGGCAGCCATCAGGCCTACCCCCGAAAAAAGTCGATCCACGTCTTCTACGAGTACGGTGCTGAAATAACTCTTTCAGGCCGAAGCGGATCGCTTGCCTATTCCAGGCAGTACCTCAAACTCGCGTTCGAGGAGCCCGTCTCAGCTGATTGGCCGGTTGAGATAGTCGTATATGCGGCCGGCACTGACAAAATGGAGGCGGTCCTCTCGAAGAAAATCGAGGAATACCTTGAAGAATATTATATGCCGCGACCAACAAAAGCCAACGCAGCAGAACTTAGAGTCGCGTTGATTGACATTCTCGTTAGGAATTCTTCTGCAACTACCCTGTTTCGATTGCTGACGCGTTACGTACAGGGCTCCGAACTGCTGGTCCAGGACCTGTTCGGCGCCAAATCGTTCAACATATCGCCGTCGCTGGTCAGGCGGGCAGAAGATATTGCGAACGACCCTACAATAGAAGAAGACGGTACAGGTCTCGCTGCTGTTCTGTTTGCGCTCACCCGATCTCGCCGCGAGCCATACTTTGACGATTTTTACTATGGTCTCCGCCCGTTTTTCCGAGCACCAGAAGAGACACTAAGTAAAGTCCTTGGGTATTCCAAGATTGTGAACGACGCAATTCAAGACATCACAGTCGAACCTGACACCATTGAAAATCAGCTTCGCATATTCTTGAAGGTCGACTACGGCGATGGTTCGCTGGCGCTACCCTTCAGCCTGGTATCCGATGGTACAGCCAAATGGTTCACGTTGGTAACTGCGATTGTCACGAGCGCTGCCGTCTTCTCAATTGAAGAGCCTGAGAACTTTCTGCACCCATTGATGCAGAAGCAAATTGTAAGCATCGTTAGAGACACATTCCTAACAGGCGGTAGAGACGGATTTGCTATTATGACAACTCACAGTGAAACCATTCTCAATTGCGTGGACCCCGATGAGATGGTGTTAGTGCATATGGAGAGTGGGCGAACCGTCGCCAAGCGACCGACTAACTCAGAAGACATTCGAAGGGAGATCCATCAGACCGGATTTGGTGCCGGCTATTACTATTTGGCTGGAGCAATCGAGTAATGGCGCCGGCGTTTTTGGTCGATGGCTTGACTGAGAAGAAGATTGTCCAGCGCCTATGTAACGGCGCCACTGTACGATTAACCGGATTGAACGGAAAAGACGTTGCCCTTGAGGCGATTGCAAAAGCCGCGCACTCTTTGATTGCACTGCTTAAAGGGCGGCACTATCCTATTGTGCTAATAGTTGACCGTGAGAAGCGTCCTCAATCCGCTCTTGAGATGGAGGAAGAACTCGCGGCTCTACTCAAAGGCTTGGGAGTGTCCACGAAAGACATCATCATCTCATGCCCCGATAGAATGATTGAGAACTGGATGCTCGGCGACGAGAGATATTTCGACGAGGTGTACGACATAAAGATATCGAGCTGCTGCGAAGGCTTGCACGGCAAGCGCGAAATTCGCCGCCTTATGCTCACAAAGAAAATCACATACCACGAGGTAAGCGTGGGTGTTGATTTGTTCTGTCAAATTGACCCTGGACGAGTGGCTGCATCGTCCCAAAGTTTTGATCGCTTCAGGTCGCGAGTGTCGCCTTTCTGCCCCCACTGGCTCGCGACGCCATCCGTCGAAGCTCCATCGGGCGGCGGCTGACCAGAGAGCCGACTAACAGCTTAAAAGCCAATTGGGTGTGTCTATCCCGTTATCGGCGCTTTCGAAGTGTTGAGCGTTCGATCTATCCGAGCGCTCTCTCTGAGCCGCGAAACCGCTTCCGGCTTGGAAGGGTCTTAGCGGCTGCCAGCTTTGCGGGCCGATAAGTGAGCAGAGCTTTCTGCTTGTCCCACTCAGGGGAAATGGATTTCAACAGCTGCGCCAGTTCAAGCCCTTCCGGCTGCAGCCCATTCAGGATGGCTTCGGTGATGGCCGGCGAGAGCAGTTGATGCGGGCTTTGCCATCATCTACCGCCGGCGATCCATCGTTAGATGACTGCAATTGCTTCGAATATCCCTCGCTTCGGCGCCAAGACAAAGAGATGGCATGCTTTCACACAGGCCATCGAGGAATCTCTGAAACTATGAGGGTTCTTGGCTGAAAACGGTTCAGTCGCTATACGTTCTCCGCTGGTACACGCAAGTAGCGAACAAGCCATTTATTCAAAGGCATAGCGGGCCGACCAGACTGAAGGCTGTGCCGGAGAGGTAATCTGCAGCGATGTCCAACCAAAACCCTGAACAGATTGCCCGTGATCAGATCGATAGGAGCCTGATCGAGGCCGGCTGGGCCGTTCAGAATAAGAAGGCCATCGACTTCAATGTGAGCCTAGGCATCGCTATACGCGAGTATCAGACCGATGCTGGCCCGGCTGATTACGTACTATTCGTCGACCGACTTGCGGTAGGCGTGATCGAAGCTAAGCCCAAAGATTGGGGACAGAAGATTACAACGGTCGAAGAGCAGTCTGCGGGCTATGCGGCTGCCAAGCTCAAGTGGGTAAACAATAAGGAGCCTCTCCCCTTCGTCTATGAGAGTACCGGCGTCATTACGCGCTTCACCGACGGACGCGACCCCAAACCTCGCTCTCGCGAAGTATTCACTTTCCATCGACCCGAAACGATGGCCGATTGGCTTTCCAAGCCCAAGTCGCTCCGCGCTCGCCTCTACGATATACCTCCGCTGGACCCAGCAGGTTTACGCGATTGCCAGATTACTGCACTGCAAAACCTTGAGCAGTCATTCTGCGAAGACCGGCCTCGCGCTCTCGTCCAAATGGCGACCGGCTCCGGCAAGACGTTCACGGCAATCACGTCGGTCTACCGACTACTGAAATTTGCCGACGCCAAGCGTATTCTCTTTCTCGTAGACACGAAGAACCTGGGCGAACAGGCCGAACAGGAATTCATGTCTTACCGCCCAAACGATGACAACAGGAAGTTCACCGAGCTCTATAACGTTCAGCGCCTGAGATCCCCTTTCATCGCCGGTAGCAGCCAGGTTTGCATCAGCACTGTCCAACGCATGTATTCCCTGCTCAAGGATGAACCGTTGGATGAGTCTGCTGAGGAGACCAACCCTGCCGAGTTGCTCGTGAGACCTAAACAAGCGCTTCCTGTCGTTTATAACAAGAAGATTCCTCCCGAATTCTTCGATTTCATCATCATCGATGAGTGCCACCGATCCATTTATAATCTCTGGCGGCAGGTGATTGAGTATTTTGACGCCTTTCTTATCGGGCTGACGGCCACACCTGACAATCGCACTTACGGGTTCTTTCGCAAGAACGTCGTCAGTGAGTACGGTCACGAGCGCGCCGTTGCCGATAAAGTTAATGTCGGCAACGAAATCTACATAATCGACACTGAGGTCACAAAGGAGGGCGGAACGATCAAGGCCAATCAGCAGGTACAGAAGCGCGAGCGCATTACCCGTCAAAAGCGCTGGGAACGTCAAGATGAGGACGAACGGTACGCCGCCACGCAGCTCGATCGCGCCGTAGTCAATCCCGACCAGATACGAACCGTCGTTCGTGCGTTTAGGGACAAGCTCCCCGATATCTTTCCCGGACGTAAGGAAGTCCCCAAGACACTCGTCTTTGCCAAGACCGACAGTCACGCGGACGATATCATTCAGATAATCCGCGAGGAGTTCGCGGAGGGCAATGATTTCTGCAAGAAGATCACCTATCAGTCGAGTGAAGACCCCAAGTCTGTGCTCGCCCAGTTCCGCAATGGCTACAATCCTCGAATTGCCGTTACGGTCGATATGATCGCGACTGGCACGGACGTTAGACCACTTGAATGCTTGCTCTTCATGCGGGACGTGAAAAGCTCGAACTACTTTGAGCAGATGAAGGGACGCGGCACGCGCACATTAGACGCCGATAACCTGAAGAAGGTTACCCCCTCCGCAACAATGGCCAAAACCCACTACGTCATTGTGGACGCCGTAGGCGTCACGAAATCACTCAAAACCGCAAGCCAGCCTCTCATAACCAAGCCGTCAGTCCCACTCAAGGACCTGGCGACCGGGGTTATGATGGGCGCACGCGACGAAGATACCGTCAGCTCTCTTGCTGGGCGTCTGGCGCGCCTCAACAACGAACTCGACGAAAAAGACCAGGTCCGCATTAAGGAGGCCGCCGGAGGAGCAACACTGACAGACATTGTGCGCGGATTGTTCGATGCGATCGATGGTGACCGGATCGAAGAAACCGCAAAGCTAGCAGCTGGCGGCACGGAGCCGACGGACGCACAGCGCAACCAAGCGCGTGACAAGCTCGTTGGCCAGGCCGCCAATGTCTTTACTGGTCCCTTGATAAACCTTCTCGACGGCATCCGTCGCGAGAAGGAGCAAACAATCGATCACGACAATCTCGACAAGCTCATCGAATCGGGATGGAGTGGCGACGCTAAAGAAAACGCCGCAGCGATGGCAAAAGGCTTTGCGGATTATCTCAATGAGAACAAGGATCAGATCGAAGCCCTTACGATCTTCTACACTCAATCGGCGCGCCGATCGACCGTCACCTACGCGATGATCAAGGTGCTGTTCGACGCACTCAAGGCCGATCGTCCAAAGCTCGCGCCGCTGCGCGTCTGGCGCGCCTACGCCCTGCTCGACGAGTACAAGGGCAGCGATCCCGTCAATGAGCTTACGGCCCTTGTCGCTCTCATTCGCCGCACCTGTGGTATCGACGAAAAGATCGCACCCTATGGGGATACAGTACGTCGGAACTTCCAGAGCTGGATTCTGAAGCGCCACAGTGGCGCTGGCGAGAAGTTCACCGGCGAGCAGCTTGAATGGTTGCATATGATCCGAGACCACATTACCACCTCAATCCATATGGAACGCGAGGATCTCGATCTGGCCCCGTTCAATGCAAAAGGTGGCCTGGGCAAAATGTACCAGCTATTCGGCGAGAACATGGATGGCGTCATTGCCGCACTAAATGAGGCGCTGGCGGCATGAACAATCTGCCTGCAACTTGGGTACTGTGCACCATTGCTGATGTAACAGCTCCCGTCGAAATGATTGACGCAGCGGAGTCTCAAGACAGAGATATACGGTACGTTGATATTTCAAGTATCGATAACATCAGGAATAGGATTGCCGAACCAAAGCACCTGCGTCTTTCATCAGCACCGTCGCGGGCACGCCAGATATTAAAGTCAGGCGATGTTCTATTCGCTACCGTTCGACCTTACTTGCGAAACATCGCCCAGGTTCCTGAAAGTCTAGATGGAGAAATTGCGTCTACCGGCTTCGCTGTACTACGGGCCGTCGACGGGGTGAACCCTAGCTACCTGTTCTACAAGTCAATCTCTCGGGATTTCGTCGCTGCGCTTACCGGTGAACAGTACGGCGTGAGCTATCCAGCTGTGAAGGAAGATCAGGTACGTGCACAGCCATTTGAACTACCTCCAACAAATGAACAACTTCGCATCGTTGCGAAGATCGAAGAACTGTTCTCCGAAATAGACAAGGGATTGGACAACCTCTTGCGCGCGCGTTCTCAACTGGCCCTTTTTAGGCTCGTTGTATTGAATCGAGCGATGCAAGATGACACTGGCAGGCAATTTCCCACCAAGTTACTGAGCGAACTAATAGGGCCGATCAATCAGGGCTGGAGCCCTAAGTGCGAACTGAATCGCCAACCCAACGATTCTGAATGGGCGATTATAAAAACCACGGCAGTTCAGCCAATGAAATATGATGGCACGGAGTGCAAGCCACTTCCGCTAGATTTGAAACCGCGGCCCAACATCGAGATCAATGACGGCGACCTCCTCATGACTCGCAAGGGGCCCCGCCCCCGGACAGGCGTCGTATGTTACGTCAAAAAGGCGCGCCCTCGATCGATGCTGTGCGACACGGTCTACAGATTCCGCTGTAATGAAGATCTTATTCTGCCCGAGTACCTCGAGTTGGCGCTCAACTCGCCGCGCGTAGTTGAGGAAATTAACTCACGAAAATCAGGAATCAGCGAAAGTGGCATAAGTTTGAACCACGGGAAGCTTGAATCGCTACCGGTTCCAGTGCCGTTCAACAAACACCACCAGGAATTTATTGTGTCCCAGGTGCGAGAGCGCCTATCTCTAATCGATAATGCTGAATCAGTAATCGCGGATCAAATTTCTCACGCTGCTTCGCTGCGTCAATCGATTCTGAAGAAAGCCTTTTCTGGCCAGCTCGTCATGCAGGACCAAGGCGATCAACCTGCTTCGATGCTGTTCGAGAGACTACGCTCCGAGAGAGCTAAACCTACCGCAAAGTTGTCACGGACCGATAAGAAGAAGGAAGTAGCATGAGCACCGCGCCTATCGTTTCGAAGGTTTGGAGCTTCTGCAACACGTTGCGCGATGACGGTGTCGGTTATGGCGACTATCTGGAACAACTGACGTATCTAATCTTTCTAAAGATGGCTGACGAGTATTCCAACCCGCCCTACAAGCGCGACATTGGGATACCCGCAAAGTACACGTGGCCGATTCTAAAGGCCAAGCGTGGTGCGGAGCTGGAGGGTCACTACATCGAACTGCTGCGCGAGCTTGGTCAGCGGAAGGACGTTCTCGGACAGATATTCACGAAGTCGCAGAACAAGATTCAAGATCCGGCGAAACTCTACCGCCTCATCGACATGATCGATGAAGTGCAGTGGGTAACGATGGGCGCGGATGTCAAAGGCGACATATATGAAGGATTGTTGGAAAAGAACGCCGAGGATACTAAGTCTGGCGCAGGTCAATATTTCACGCCCCGCACCCTGATCAAGGCAATAGTCGAGTGCGTACGCCCCGAGCCGGGCAAGACGATCGCGGACCCGGCGTGCGGCACAGGTGGTTTCTTCCTCGCCTGCTACGATTTCCTGACGAATACGGCGAATTGCGATCTCGACAAGGCTCAAAAAGCTGCTCTTAAGAACAAGACCTTCCATGGCAACGAGATCGTTGCCGGGACGCGCCGACTCTGTCTGATGAACATGTACCTGCACAATATTGGTGAGATCGATGGCGAGGTCATGATCTCTCCCAATGATGCTCTGGTCGCCGCCAGCGGGCAGAGCTTCGATTACGTGCTGGCCAATCCACCCTTCGGTAAGAAAAGCTCTATGAGCTTTACGAATGAGGAAGGTGAGGAGGAAGAGGACGACCTCACCTACAATCGGCAAGATTTCTGGGCCACCACGTCGAACAAGCAGCTCAATTTCGTGCAGCACATCCGCACGATGCTGAAAACCACCGGCCGTGCGGCCGTAGTCGTCCCCGACAACGTCTTGTTTGAAGGAGGAGCTGGTGAGATCGTTCGCCAGAACCTTCTTAAAACTACCGAGTTGCACACCATCCTGCGTTTACCCACCGGCATTTTCTATGCCAATGGCGTGAAGGCGAATGTCATCTTCTTCGACAACCATGAGGCCAGCAAGAAGCCGTGGACGAAGGAAGTGTGGTACTATGATTATCGAACGAACATTCATCACACACTGAAGAAGAAGCCGTTGCGCTTCGAGAACCTCATGGAATTTGTCGAATGCTATAACCCAAAGAACCGGCACAAGCGTAAAGCGACTTGGGACGCCGATAAGAACCCTGAGGGCCGCTGGCGCAAGTTTTCATATGAAGAGCTGGTGGCGCGCGACAAGACAAGCCTCGACCTATTCTGGCTCAAGGACAAGAGCCTCACGGACCTCGACAACCTGCCTGAGCCGGACGACCTTGCCGAGGAGATTATCGAAAATCTTGAGGCGGGTCTGAGCAGTTTCCGCGCGGTGCTGGCTAGCCTGAATAAGGTGGCTTAATCTCGCCGCCGCTGTTGAATGGGGATGGCGCGCGGAGTGTTGGGGGGGCGCCCCGACTTGTCGAGGTCCGTCCGAGCGGCCGCTTGATAAACAAGTTTAAGAATCCGAGAAGCTGCTTCTCAGGCTCTCCGGCCGGCCCAGGGTCAATGCTGGCGTAATTGGTCCACGGTCGCAATCAGTCGGAAAATTTCATAACATTCGATGTGCGAATTCCGCGCCCGGCGCCTCTGCATCCGGCTGATCGCCTCCCTACCTGTCCTCTCAAGGAACAGGTAGGCCTAAAGCTGTGGCTGGCGAAGCATGGAGTCTTGCTTGTCCCACTCGGCCGGGATGGATTTCAACAGCTGCGCCAGCTCAAGCCCCTCCGGCTGCAATCCGTTCAGGATGGCCTCGGTGATGGTGGGGGAGAGCAGGGTGAGGCGAAGCACCCGGCAGAGATAGGACTCGTTGATCTTCTCAGCCTTGGCGAGCTCTCGCACCGAACCGAACAGGTTTGATTCCAGCATGTGGCGCCAGCGATGGGCCCTCACCACGGCCTTAATCAGCGTGTTGTCCACCTGCGGCTTCGGCGGGGACCAAGCCTCCGCATTCGCGGGAGTTACGACGCGCTTGCGCCCGCCCTGCCGGCGGAACGAGATCGGGATGCTCACGAGCATGGTTCGGCTATCGCGACTGAGCTTGGGTCGACTGATGGGGCCGAGGGTGAGGGTAGTCGGTCGGTTCATTCGGCGGCCTGCTGCAAGGGCTGGGGCTGCAGTTCCGAAGAGAGCGAGGTCAGGCCCTGGACCTTCAATGTAATGTCCATCCGCTCGGCATGCATGTCGATGCGCTCAATGAGCAGCTCGACAATGCGTGCCTGTTCGGCCGGAAACAGCTCGTCCCAGAGCTCGTCGAAGCCGAGCAGCGCGCTTCGGACTTCGGCCTCGCTGACCTCAGCGGATTGTTTGCGCAGAGCGCGCCAGGTCTGAACGATCACTTCAGGGGTCTGCAGGAGCAGACGAACCTGATCGATGATGATCCGCTCTAACTCGGCCGCAGGCACCAACTTGACGGGACAGTCTGATCTGCCCTGCTTCAACGCAGTCTGGCTGATGTAATAGCGATAGAGGCGGCCGGACTTTCGAGTGTGTGTCGGCGACATCGCGGCGCCGTCCGGCCCGAACAGCAAGCCTTTCAGCAGGGCAGGGGTTTGCGCGCGGCTGTTGTTCGCGCGCTTGCGCGGGCTTTCCTTAAGGATGGCGTGGACCTGGTCCCAGAGTTTGCGATCGATGATCGCTTCGTGCTCGCCTGGATATGACGTGCCCTTGTGAACAGCCTCGCCTAGATAGACCCGGTTGTGCAGGATCTTGTAGAGCACCCCCTTGTCCAACAGGTGTCCGTATCGAGTGCGCTCGTTCGCTGCAACGAGCTCGCGAGCCAGCAGGGTAGCGGACTTGAGCTGTACGAAGCGCCGAAAAATGGACCGAACTCGACCTGCATCGGCCTCGTGAATGAGCAATTTGCGGTCGCGGACTTCATAGCCGAGCGGCGTCCAGCCGCCCATCCATTTGCCGCGCTTGCGAGAGGCCGCGACCTTGTCGCGAATGCGCTCTCCGATCAGCTCGCGCTCGAACTGGGCGAAGGTCACCAGGATGTTCAGCGCCATGCGGCCCATGGCATCCTTGGTGTTAAACGATTGGGTGACTGAGACAAACGTCACCCCATGGCGTTCAAAAAGCTCCACGAGGTTGAGGAAGTCGAGCATCGACCGCGAAAGTCGGTCAATCTTGTAGACGACAATGACATCGATCTTGCCGGCCTGGACAGCAGCGAGGAGGCGTTTCAGGGCGGGTCGCTCGAGGGTGCCGCCCGAGAAACCGCCATCATCGTACCGATCGGAAACGGCGGTCCAACCCTCAGCCCGCTGGCTCACGATGTAAGCCTCACAAGACTCTCTTTGCGCATCGAGCGAGTTGAAGTCCATGTCGAGGCCTTCTTCGCTCGATTTGCGGGTGTACACCGCGCAGCGGACTTTGCGGACTGCGGAGCCGCCGGGATTTGCCCGCTCAAAAGAGCTGGCAAATGGGGTGGCTCGCCGCTTTTGCGATGCTCGGGAGGTCATTTGCCCAGCGAGTTTTTGAGGCCGAAGAAGACCCAGCCATTCCATTTGGTGCCCGTGATCTGGCGGGCGACCGAGGACAGGGATTTGTAGGGACGGCCGAGGTATTCGAAGTCGCCGTGGCGAACGGTGACGCAGTGCTCCACGCCCTCCCATTCGCGGATCAGCTTGGTCCCGGCGACGGGCCGCAACAGCGGGCGGGCCTTGCGCTCGGCCGGCTTCTGGTCGGCATATTGCTTGGCCATGGCCTTGAGACGCTCGGTGGTTTCGCGAGACAGGCCGCCATAGACCAATTCCTGAATGCGGTAGGCCAGCCGGCTCTCCAGGAAGCGACGGTTATAGGCAGGTGGCTCGGTATCGAAAAGTTCGCGCCAGCGGGCCTTCAACACAGGCGCGGAGGCGCCCTTCAGGGCCGCCAACTGCGAGAGAACGTGAGGTTTCATGGGGACAATTTCCGGCCGTTTTTCCCGACATGACGTTGCAGGACCTCCTGACAGTCGAGAGGAATATGTTGATTACACTGCGAAAAATGACTGGACTTGCGCGCCAAAAGACGCTGGAGCCCGGCCGACAGGAGGCTCGAAAGCTCAGCAAGTCCTTCGCTGGAGGTCGAATCAGATGGTAAATCGAACATGCCTTAGTGAGCGCCGTTCTCTCCATCTGTCAGATGAATAACCTGGCCGAATTCGATCAGGTACGTCCTCAGGGAAGGTCCAAATGAATCTGCCTAAGCCCTGGTCGTTGGATCTCAGCAACCCTGCTGATGCGGCGCCGCGCGGATTGCCTGAGTTTTTGGAGCGGGCCGTAAATGGTCTCAGCCCAAAGGGCCGTCATCAGGACAACGAAGAGCAATGCACCTGTCAGGACTGCGCGAAAGCCGGCGTCAAAGAGCTGGCATTTGTCTACAACAAGGATGTTATTCGCAGCAAAGATGCTCCGCGGGCGGCAGACGTCCTTCGCGAAATCGAGGATATCCGAGCTGCCGTCGAAGTGTTACGGAATGCAATTTCCTCTGTGAACGACTTCACCCGCTTGGCATTCAGTGACGTCGGTGGCTTTGCTTCTCTCCATGAGCGTGAAGCCCCAGATCGCTCCAGGCCTGGGAAAGGGCTCGAGTTTTATGATGGCAGCCGCGAGTGGAATCAAAGTCTTACGTTATTGGAGCGAGCGGCGTGCGCTGCTTCGGACCGTTTCCTGGAGGTTAGAGGTCTCCCGAGAGGATCAATCGACAAAGGTGGCAATACAAACCTGTTCAAAGAGTACCGCACTTCCGCGGAATACCAGTTGGTCGTTCAGGGTTGGAGCCTCTTTCAACGCTTTAGGCCGAATGAGGCAAAGGGTGGAGAAAAAAGCGATTTCCATAATTTTCTGCGAGATGTCTATTCCTATGCCACCCGCCGCGACGCGGAGACGTATTCCGGAGTGACAAGCTGGGTGCATGCGCTCGCTCGTCCCCTTCGCGAACTAGACGAGCTACTCGCCCAGCGAACTCAGCTCTTTTGCCAATTCAAGAACGCACTCGATCCTAATGAGCGGAAAACGCTTGAGAAGAAGCTCTCCATCGTAGTCTACAGGATTGCATTCCTGCAGCAGCATATCTTGGACCTCAAGCTAGGTAAGAAGCCTCCTAGATTTAAAGGAGGTAGTTGATCTGCAAGCTCGAAAAGGACCCCCTAATAGGGATCTCGCAGCGGGCTCGTGTGTGTTCGAAACCATTCAAGTCTAATCGTTCAGTTTAGCTCGCTTGCATCCATCGTCGGTCGGTCGAGCACGACGGTAGCGACGATGGATCACTTTGCGAGCTATGGGGCCTCGTCAAGCGCAAAGCCCGGTCCGAAAGGCACGAGGGCGACGAGCGGCGAACTGGATATCGTCGGAAGTAGGTGCTGACGCATGCGCGACCAGCGTAGCATGCGGGCCTAAACGGCGGCGCGGCTCCGGTCGGCATGACTGTTTCGGTCTAGGAACGCCGCACCCAGTTCTGCTGGGGGCGTGTCGTTCCTATGACCTTCCAACAACGCCCACCAGTCGACATGGGAGAATTAGAGAGAATTGTAGGTGAACCTTGCTAGCGAACGTCAGGAGATATCTCGCGAAAGCGAGGCATGGGTCCTTCTGGTATCAGAACGGCTCGCGGGTAATTCGCACCGCGCCTGCGCGGTAGCTGAAGGAACTGAAAAGTTAGGTTGACAAGGTTGACGTGGTTGACAGCCAGGTTGACAGGGGAGGGGGTGGTCAAAAGTCTAGAGGGGAGACCTCGGGACCGGTCTCCCTGGTTCGCACGCAAAAAGTTCAGAAATAAATACAAAAAGCCACTGGGATCTAAAGTCGGAGTCATTCCCGTTTTAGGCGGGTAGATGGGCGTAGCATTTGACCGAGGCGCCGATTAAGGCCGTTGAGATGCAAAGATTGCGGCTTTCAGGCCTCGGAGCTGCGGGAACAAAAAACTCCCGGCCGAACTTAAACGAACACAGGACAGCATCTTTGGAGCATTACAACCCTTTCGCCCCGGCAGTTATTTGAAAGGACGGCGGTCTTGGCAATTTGTAATGACGTTAGAGCGCCGGTGCGCGAAGGCCGGGTGTACGCCAGCCTTCTCCCCGCAGGCAGGATAGACAAGCTCTTCAAACCTAAGAGAGTCTAGTGTTTGGGTTTCTGAAGGCTAGCAGGCAGCGAAAGAAGATCCGCCAGGACCGGATTTATCTTGAGGCAAGAGCACGACGTTTTCTCAAGGCCTACTTGGCCGCAGACTCCGTGCGAAAGCAGCGCTTCTACGAAGCGGTCGAAGGCGCATCAGCCGCTTGTCATCCGGGGATCGCAGACTCGACAGCTGAAGATGCCCAGATCGCTCAGTCGACCGCCGCGGCTGCACTCAAGGTGGTCAGAGCGCGGGACGAGCGTGGAGCCGACGTGGGTGATAGTACTGCCGGTTTTATTACGGATGCCTATGCCACCGTCGCCATTGCATATCGTCGCGCCGCTGGGGCTTACGTCATGGAGACAGATTTGCAAAAGCTGGGGACCGCAGCGGTGCACTTGCTCACGATGGCAACGTCATATCTGACGGCCAATCCTCCAGAGGGAGAACAACAGCCCCACCGATGAGGTGAGCCTCGGCTGCTCTCTGAATGTGGAGCAAAGGGGGTGGGGGTGGTCAAATCCTCCGAAGCCCGTGCTCCGTTGGACCGGCCTCACTCTCATATACGGATTTTTTTTCCCGGTTGCCCCTGTTTTTGGCGACTGCCTTCGAAGGTCGACCAAACTATGTAGTGAGACGTCGACAAAACGACGTTGTGCTTCCGTCATTTAGCAGGCGCACGACTTGACGTCTCGCCGCCAATCGCCAGAGCAGTGGCGGATTTTCGCTATTTATTTCCCGCAACCAGATCAGTGCCTACCTGCGGCATAGCCCACAAAATGGCAGGCGAGGGGACTGAAATGGTTTGTTCTTGCTATTAGGACTCGCCTCGCCAGGCAGGTCGCATCCAGGCCACGGTTCTCTTCACGGACATCGTCGAACCCACCAATCGGGCTGCTCAGATTGGTGATTAGCGCTGGCGCGCTTGTTGGATACACACGATGACGTTTCCGGCCGTCTTATCAGCAAGCATCGGGGTACTCTGATCAAGAGCACGGGGGGCGAGGTTCTGGGTTCGACGGCCGGGACGAGCTCTCCGTTGTGCGCTCGCCCTGAGCGAGGAAGCCAAGAGCATCGGCTTGCCCGTGCGAGCAGGTTTGCATTGCGGCGAAGCGGAAGCCAGGGGCGGTGATATTTGTGGCATCGCGGTTCACGCCGCGGCCCGCGTCATGTCGGTCCGCTAGTAGCGAAGTGCTTGTCTCTCGGGTCGTAACCGACTTGGTCGCACGGACGGATCTCAAGTTCTCCGAGCGCGGATCGACGAATCGAAGGGTCTGCCTGGCAGTTTGCGGACAGCAGATGATTTGCTGGCCTCCAAATTAGCGGAAGTCGAAGCGCACATTGCAGCGGTTCCATTTTGGACCATTGCAGACCTGCCCAAACTGCGCCTAGTCTAGGCAAGTTTTTGACGGGCAATCGGGTGCCCTCACCATTCGAACAATTGTTTGATCACTGACGTAACTGAGGATTATCCGTGGTAGACGTTCAGGTCGAGCGCCGGCTAGCGGCAATTTTGGCGGCTGACGTCGCCGGCTATTCACGGCTGATGGGCGAAGATGAGGAAGGCACGCTTGCTGGATTGAAAGCGCATCGCCGAGAGCTCGTTGATCACAAACTCAAATCCCATCGAGGGCGCCTGATCAAGACAACCGGCGATGGCATGTTGGTGGAGTTTTCAAGCGCCGTCGAAGCTGTGAAATGTGCGGTCGAAGTTCAACGCGGAATGGTCGATAGGAACGCAAACGTACCTCAGGCCCGGCGTATTGAATTCCGGGTTGGGATCAACGTCGGCGACATCATTGAGGACGAGGGTGATATATTTGGGGATGGCGTCAACGTAGCTGCCCGACTTGAAGGCATCGCGATGCGCGGTGGAATATGCATCTCTCGCCAAGTCCTTGACCAGATCGATGGCAAGCTTAACTTCCCTTTGCGCGAGTTAGGCCGGCAGAATCTAAAGAACATCGCGCGGCCAATCGAAGTCTATGCGATTGACCTGAACGAGGAAGGATCGCCCGCAACGCGAGTTCTGTCGGCAGCCAACCTCAAACAGGAAATTCGCTATTGCAGAGCCACGGATGGTGTGCGGTTAGCCTATGCTAAAGTGGGTACAGGACCTGGTCTGTTGAAATCGGCGCATTGGCTTGGCCATCTCGAATATGACTGGGATTTTCCGCTCCAGCGCGATTTCCTGCTTGGACTTGCTTCGTCATTTACCCTCGTAAGGTACGACGCGCGTGGCAACGGTTTGTCTGACTGGGATGTCGGAGAGCTCTCCCTTGATGCCTGGGTCAAGGACATGGAGAGCGTAGCCGACGCGGCCGGTCTCGACAGGTTTCCGCTGCTCGGGTTTTCGCAGGGCTGCGCGGTTTCGATCGCATTTGCAGCGCGGCATCCCGAACGCGTCTCGCACCTAGTTCTTTACGGTGGATTCGCCGTTGGTGCGAACAAAAACCCTAACTTCTCGGCCGCTGATCGAGAACGGTTTGCCGCAATGAAAACGCTGATGAAACTTGGGTGGGGCGCAGATGACCCGACTTTCCGGCAACTGTTCACCGCCTCGATGTTGCCGGATGCCACGAAGGAACAAGTAGACGCCTTCAATGAGCTTCAACGTCTAAGCGCCTCAGCCGAGTGCGCCGTGCGCTATATCGAAACGGTGTCCGACTTTGATGTTCGGCCTTTACTCAAACACGTGAAGGCGCCAACGCTTGTTATGCATGTTCGCGATGAACGCAGAGTGCCGGTCGCCTCTGGCCGCGACTTAGCTGCGGAAATTCCCGGAGCGAGGTTTGTAGCACTCCCTGGGAAAAACCATATGCTGCTACCACAGGATCCCGGCGCGCCAATATTTCAAGAAGAACTACGCAAATTCCTTCTTTAGTTTTCATCGGACTTGTATCGCTGCTCATCTAATTTAGCTCGATCGGTCACTGGCCGATTTCTTCCATAAGATCTCATATCCGAATGCCGTCAGGTGCTGGTGAGAAGGCGGACGCGCCGCGGGTCGGTTGCATCGTGCGCCGTGACTCGTAGCCGAACTTAATGGTCTGCCATGTAGTCGCAGAGAGGACTATGAATGAAAGCTCGCCGGGGTTGACGGAGACCAAGCGATGAAGGTCCGATGTATTAAGCTGTTGAATGCGCATGGAGAGCCTGTGCGCACCAGCGGGTGGCTGACCCTTGGGAAAGAGTACCTTGTTCTGGAGGTTGTTGTTGACGAGCAAAACGGAAATAGATTCGGGTCATTGGCGACGACGCTGGCACGCCTATACTAGCCCGATCGTCCGAATTTGAAGCGGTATCTGATACGATCCCGAAATGTTGGGTCGCGACCTTCAAGCCTAATTGGCTGCTTTTCTCCCCGGCAGCGTTTCGGGGCGACTTCTGGGAGCGCTATTTTGATGGCGATGCTGCAGCACGTAACGAGTTCGATGAAGTCGTCAAACTGATCGAAAACGAAACCCGATAAGGTTCTCCTTCTGGCTCGTAGCTGACGTGAAAGCAGAGTGCCGCTAGGTCTGGTTTCGGGAGGCAAGCTGACCGCGCAATTCGAGCTGTCCAAGGCAGCTTTTGACCCTTAGCTGACCTTAAGGCCGCTTTCACTGCCTTGAAGGGAGTGAAACTTGTCAGCCTCGAACCACCCCTCCGCCGTGTTCTTCGTCTTCGACATCCAGATTTACCCGGAATTGTCCGAACGAAGATGCGCTGACCCCTGGAAAGACGCCGGTCTATCGACAACCTACACCCAATGGAATGGGTGCATGGTCGAGATCAACAGCCGGAAAATCCCTGAGGCTAACGTCCAGGTCCGCGTCAACCTCTTCGAGTAATCGATGTACTGGCCTGAAGGGAGTGGACGGAACACCGGGTTTAACGGCGACACATGGACTTTGATCTAGATCAAACAGCCTCTCGACCCACGCAGTTGCCTACGTTGAGCGGCACCGGAGGAGTAGGGAATGTTCAGTAATCGCCCTACGTGGATGATGCATCTATTGGCTTTGGCAATAGCTGCCATCGGTCTCCTCACGATCCTTTCGATGGCGTTAGGGCCCTCTTGAAGGGAGTGGACGGTCCTCAACCGGAAAGCTAGGGTCGAGCGCTTCGAGGAGGCCCCAGAATGCCTTACTTCACATCTGACCAGGACCGCGGCGAGCGCATCGCTAAAGTGCTCGCCGACGTCTTTTGCGCGGCCTTGCTCCTAACCTTTTCCATCGTCTTCTTCGGTTGGATCGGCGGTCCAGTTGCTTTTCTCGTCGTCGAAGCTTGGCTGCTCGTGGTCGATTGGCTGGTCCCCAGCAAGGACGACGCTGCCGGCGTTGTTCGCTGACCTGAAGGGAGTGAACCAATGCCGTTGCCAGACGGTAGCAGGCTTTCGAATCCATTTGGTTCAAGTCGCCTATTAGCCCTGAGCCGAACACCGAGTGAGCCGTCGCCGTGTCGGCTGTGCGAGGTAGACCGGACAGAGGCCGCCGAGCTGAGCTTGACCTGTGCGCGCGAGGGCGGCAGAGCGCGCAGGCAGAGCGCTTTCATACATTTCCTTTCCAGATCAGCCATCGGTAGACGCCGAACACGTTGATAAGTGTCACCACCACGTTTTGCACCATCAGCGCATATTCCGCTGTTAGATAGCCGACGACGATCCAGATCACCGATGCACCGCTCAGCACGACGAAGGCCCAGCCGGTAATGAGTGGCCGCGCCCGGGCAGCTAGGATCAGCCCGGCGCCGATCGTGCCGACTGTCGCCACCCAACGCAGGATTTCATCCATGACACTTGTGCTCCCCGAAAGCCGACGCCGGAGCGTCGCTCCGCGATTTGCCTATACGGGCGCAGTCACAGGCAGGCCGCCGGAGTGGAACTTTCCGTCTCGTGCGCCGACCATCATGCGACCACCGCCCGAGCGACTTGGCTCCACAGTGGCGGCGGAAGGTCAGGGCACCACGTGGTGACCGCGAAGTATCAACTCCGCTGCGCGAAATCGGAAGCTCCTTTTTTCTCATCCCCGAACAGTGTTTCCAACAAACGGGGGGTGCTGGCACATTGGCCCCGAGCTGCCGAAATGAAATCGGAGCCAAGGACTTCTGCGGCAACGAGCTGATCGAATTTGCGCGACTTCCGCTGTTGGCCCGTAGCGGACCCTAACGGTGATGCGGACTGGGGCCCGCTTCTGACCCAAAGCCGACATGGCCGAGCCATCATCTTGAATGCGCGAGCACTTTCAGCCCCTATCAAAGCGCTAGTCTGACCCGCTATGATCTCGGTTCGAGCGGGGGAAATGGGCATGAGGCGGCGGGAATTTTTGATCCCAGCGAGGATGGATTATTTCATTCAATCTTACCCCAAGAGAGTACGTACGCTAGCCAAGTGGCTCGGCGTGATTGCCGCCGTTGTTTGGCTGAATCAACATTATGCCAGCGCTCAAGGGTTGTTTGCTGCCGCTACAGGCGCAAAGGATCTGACGTTTCCCGATTCGCCGTCCGCTAGCCCACCAGACGGTTCACGTATGATCTTGCTCAAACCGAAGGGAGCGGGACCGTTTCCTGCTATGGTCCTGCACCACCAATGCGCCGGTCTGCGCACCAAAGGCGGCCCGAACAGGTCGATGGGCGCCTGGGCGCAAGCTGCGGTTCAGCAAGGCTTCGTAGTGCTTTTGATAGATTCCCTGGGACCTCGCGATGTCGATATGGTGTGTTTGGAAGCAAAGAAGGGCGTTAACTTTCCGCGCGGCGTACGCGATGCTCTTCAGGCTGCTGATCACCTACGAGCCTTTCCATTCGTCGACAAGCAACGAGTCGCCCATGTAGGGTTTTCCTGGGGTGCAATGGTCGCGCTGCTGGGCAGCAGCAGCAATTGGCGAGCAGCTGCGCCAGGGAGTGAAGCATTTACAGCAGCTGTGGCGATATATCCGGGTTGCTTCTCAATCCAACCCAAAGCAGGCCCTCCATATGAAATCGTTCAGACTAAGATTGACCGTCCTACTCTGGTCTTGATGGGCGATAAGGATACCGAAACGCCGCCTGAAGAATGTATTCCCAAACTTCAAGCGGCCAAGAACGCAGGTGCACCCGTTGAGTGGTACACCTTCCCGAATGCTACGCATTGTTGGGACTGTCAGCACCTGAACGGGTTCTCAAAGACCGATTTTCGTGGCACGAAAGTGATCTACCGATACGACCCAAGCGCAACCCACGAGGCGCGGCGACGAATCTTCGCGTTTCTGGAAAAAACCTGGGGCACCGGCCGCTGACAGTGCCCGGCTCGCTGCAATCCTTACATCATCCAATCGTCATACGCTTTTTCGCTCTTCCGATGTCAACTGTTGGCCCAAATGCGAAGTTAGGGTGGGGCCTTCAATTGTCGGCTCATCAAGCTACACCGGAAGCAACCGACTGTTCCTCCAAGCGGCGCTCGTGACCCTGAGCCGCCATTCAGATGCGGGCGGCTTCATGCCACTACTGAAAGCCGGCGAGATCCATCCAGGCGACGTGGTCAAGAGACCTGCCATGCTCGTATGCCGCATCCACTACTGGTGGGAACCATCTTCGGCCCGGAGCTCGAGGTAGTCCCTTGAAGTATTGCGTCGGCAGCCTGCAGATCAGGTGCCCCAAAGCCCTCAGTGAACTGGCCATAGAGCGGGGCGAGCAGGTCGTGTGCCTCGCTGCGCCGACTCTGTTCTCCCCACAATCGTGCAAGGCGTGCCGCCGCGCGTAACTCCCACAGCTTGGCGCCTTGCTGGCGCGCCGTCGCAACGGCATGGGCAAACCGTGCTTCTGCGGCGGCCGCGTCGGGCCTTGGCAGCCGAAGCATCAGCTCGCCGATCATCCGATGGAGCTCGGCCTCGAACCACCGCTCGCCGGTTTCTTCCACTCGGTCCAGCGCCTCGGTGAGAAGATCCAAGCCTTCGCTCACCGCGCCGGCATCGCCGTGAAGCTCAGCGAGCAGGCTTAGGAAATAGGGCACCAGGAAACCCGCTCCCGTGGCCTGCCATCTCGTCAGCCCATCTCGAATCTGCGCCATACCAGCCCCAAAATCCCCAGCCTCACCCAACGTCCAGCCGCGAATGATGATGCCGGCTCCGAGGAAGTGCGGGGAGTCCTGCTCGGCTGCAAGTGCGATCAGCGCATTCGCCCGATCTCGCGCCTCGTCTTGGTCCTGACGGAGCTGCGACAGGATGCAGCCGTAAAGCAGGGCATAGCCGAGGGTGTTGCGATGGGACAATTCCTTCGCGTCTGTCAATGCCTCTTCGCTTCTCGCCTGGGCCTGCTCGGGATAGCCGAGGGCGAACAGTCCCCAGGATAGAACGGACAGTCCCGCCACGCTTGGATCCTGCGCAAACAGGAAGGCAAGCGACCGATGGGCGGCCGGATCGTAGAGAGCGAGCGTCCGCTCCAGATGGGCGCGAGCAGCCACTAACTCGCCGCGAAGCAATTCAGCGGTTCCGACGATGCGGTTGCCAATGGTTTCGGCAGCAGCATCGTTCTGCTCCTGGGCACGGCGGAGTAAATCCTCGCCTGCAGTTCGACCGGCGTCGAGCTCCGCCCTGACGACGTGAAAAACCCACTCCCCATAGAGAACGGGGAACAGCCGCGACGTGTCGCCGAGGCGCTCGCACAAGTCTCGGGCCCGTGCGTTGGCCCGGCCGACCTCCGGCGCCGCCCAGCCCTTCGCAGCCATCAGGGCGACACCGAGGGCGACTTGCAGTTCGAGTTCCTGCCGCCATCGAGCGACGTCGTCTGGGAGGGCAGGAATCAGCTCGAGCCCTTTGGTCAATTGCGTGATCGCCTCTGCTGTGGCCGAGCGCGCGATCTCTGCTTGTCCGGCCCTCAGCCAATAATCGATCGCCGGTTCGGCCAGCCCGGCCGCCGTCAAATGATGGGCCAGAAGCTCGGGCTGTGCCTGCACTGTCTCCGGAAAATGCTGTTCGAGCGCGGCGGCGATCCGGGCGTGCAAGCGCTGCCGCTTCGCGCGGACCAGGGTCGCATAGGCCGCATCCTGCACGAGCGCATGCTTGAAACTGTAAGTCGCTTGAGGTGGCGTCCCGCGCCGGAACACCAAGCCCGAGCCGACGAGGTCGTCTAACGCCATGTGCAGTTCGCTCTCCGGCAGCGCCGTCGTGAGAGCGAGCAGTTCGTGCGAGAATTCCCGGCCAATCGCGGCCGCGACCTGGGCTATCTCACGGGCTGGGGCCAGTCGATCGAGCCGGGCCAACAGCGACTCCTGGAGCGTCGTCGGGATCGCCATGGGCGGCAGCGGCCCCGCGAGCGCGTAGTGGTCGCCCTCATCGCGGAGCAGATTGGTCTCCAGCACGGTCCGCGTCAGCTCCTCGACGAAAAGCGGCACGCCGTCCGTCTTGGCGACGATCTGGTCGAGCACCGCCGCAGGCAATGCCTTGCCGCCGCTCAGCCGCGCGACCATGGCCGCACCTTGTCGGCGGCTTAACCGGCTGAGGGTCAGCGCGGCAACGTAGGCGTGGCGCATCCAGGGCGGTTCGAACTCGGGTCGGAAGGTGATGAGGACGAGCACGGGGGCGCCTTGCACCCGGTCGACCAGAAGATCGAGCAGCTCGAGCGAGGTGGGATCTGCCCAGTGCACGTCCTCGTACAGGACGAGGACGGGCCGGCGTCTTGCGAGCCCTAGGACCTGATCCACCAGCTCCTCGAGCGTCCGTTCCTTCTGCCGATGCGGGCTCATGTCGAGCGGTGGATAGCGCGCGGCCGTCTCGAGCGACAGCAATGCCGCGAGCAGCGGGGCTACCACTGCAACGTGATCGGTCGAGAGCGCAAGCAGTTCCTCGAGCTTGTCGAGCCTCGTTGCGGCAGAATCGTCCGCGGTGAAGCCTGCTGCCCGCTCCAGCAGGCCGATCACCGGATAAAGCGGGCTGGTCTGATGGTGCGGTGAGCAGTAGTGGCTCAGGGCCGTATGCGGCTCATTTTCAAGTCGCCCGCGGAGCGCCCGCACGAGGCGCGACTTGCCGATGCCAGGCTCGCCCGCCAGCAGCACCACCTGGCCATCACCCTCCTTGGCTCGCTCCCAGTGCTCGAGCAGCAGGCCCATCTCATTCTCGCGACCGACCAGCGGTGTCAGGCCTGCCCCGTGCAACGCCTCGAAACGGCTCTCGGCCGCGCCTTCCCCGATCACGCGCCACGCCCGCACCGGAACGGGAAATCCCTTCAAGATCTGCATGCCGAGCTCGGCGAGTTCGAACAGCCCGCCAATGAGCTCCCGGGTGCGGGCGGAGATCACCGCCGTGCCCGGCTCGGCCAGGCTTTGCAGCCGCGCCGCGAGGTTCGGCGTGTCGCCGACCACAGTTTCCTCGCGCGCCGCGCCTTCGCCGATCAACTCGCCGACAACCACCGGGCCGGTCGCAATGCCGACACGGGCCGCTAACGTCTCGCCATGCGCCGATCCCAGGCTGCGAACCGCCGCGACCGCGGCGAGGCCGGCCCGTACCGCGCGTTCGGCCTCATCCTCATGGGCGCGCGGATAGCCGAAATAGGCCAGCACACCATCCCCCATGTACTTCGCCACGTGCCCTTCGAACCGCGCGATCGCGCCCGCCACTGCGTTCTGATAGATCCGCAGGACTTGGGCCATCTCCTCCGGATCGAGCCGTGCTGCGAGCGCGGTCGAGTCGACCAGGTCGACAAACATCACGGTGAGCTGGCGGCGCTCGGCCTCGGGTGCGAGCGAGGTTTTCTCCAGGATAGCGGCGGGTGCGGCCGTGGCAGGGGTGGTCGCCGACATTGAGCCGGCGCGCAGGGCGGCAATGGCGGCGAGCAGTTTGCGGCGATGGCCGATCGAGGCGACGCCGAGCCCAATCAAATCCTCGGCCGTAAGATCGATGAGGACCTCGGCGTCGATGTCGTTCTCCCGGAACGCCTGTTGGTACTGTCCCAGCCCCAGACCACACAGCCAGGCCGCGACGTCCATGGGCTCCTCCCGGCTCTCGTGTTCAGAGCACCACGTGCTCAAGCCTACTGCAAAATGGCCGGGAGGGCACCGGGAAACACCACGGGCTGATTGCAAGTGAAGGGCAGCTTATGGCCCCTAGCGGACTGTCACGGCCATGCCCGCTGAGGCTTGTGGCCCATCGCTGACGTTCTTACCCAGATTGATAGCGATCCGCTAAGCGCATCAAAACGCCGGCCTTTGGCCGGCTTCTTCCATAACATCTGAACTGCGTAGCCGGCAGCATTGTACCCGGGTCTACGTTAGGCTTAATGGCATGTTAGCTACCCGTGGGGCTGCCGACCTGAAAGGCCAGCGCTGCACCCCCTTAAATGGACGTGGCGTACCACAAGGGCACACGCGACGGTGTTTGCTCCTGAGATTAAACTTGTCCTCCTTGCTCAAAACAGAAACGCTCGTGGGGCCGCTCTGGAGTCGCGCGGGCCAAAGGATCAACGGTGTCATTTCATCGCTTATTGCGGCGCGCCCTTGACCTCTCGTCCGTATTTCTACTGGTTCGGCGAACGTCGCATTGATCTCTCCTCCTAGTTGCGCTTGGATAACAGGAGGGGGCGCGGAAATGCGTTGGATTGTTATCGCTGGGGTCTGCCTTGCGTTGGGCGGCTGCGGCACAAAATATCAAGAAATGGGATTTACAGGCGGTGTCGCCGCGCAGCAGATGACTGCGGACACATGGCGCATTCAGTCGCGAGGCAATGCCTACACGAACTCTGCCACAGTACAGGACTACGTCCTCCTAAAGGCCGCAGAAACTACTCAAGCCGCCGGCGGTACGCACTTTCAGATTATCAGTGCATCCGATGCGAGTCGGGCCTCGACAATCGTGACTCCTGGAACGAGCAATACAACGTTCGTTGGCAATCAAGCTTTCACGACCACCTCACCCGGCAGCGTCGATACGGTGATCAGGCCCGGACAAGACGTCTATGTGCGCGTGCTTAAACTGCCACCCGGTCCCACGCCTCAAGGCGTCTACTCCGCCCAAGAGATTGTTCAATTTGTGGGATCTCGAGTTGAGCGCCCGCGATGAAGGAGCGGCGAGCCTATGTCGGCCCATAATGTCATAGGACTATCATTTCTCCTCGCGCTATTGAGCGCTTCCGCTCACGCAGCCTGCGGCGACAATGGCGGTC
The DNA here is from genome assembly GCF_003957705.1 of Bradyrhizobium sp. LVM 105. Lineage (NCBI taxonomy): Bacteria > Pseudomonadati > Pseudomonadota > Alphaproteobacteria > Hyphomicrobiales > Nitrobacteraceae > Bradyrhizobium > Bradyrhizobium sp. LVM 105. The sequence continues at coordinate 106,799 of NZ_QZMV01000014.1, forward strand.
CGGGCTATCGCAATCAGACGGGAAAGTGTGTCGGCTGGGAAGCGCTCGCTCGTCAATGCGGAAACCCGCCATCGACGATGTGCACCCCGGAGCGGGTGGCTTCAGGAGCAGAGAATGCGACAGCCAATGGCGCAACGATCCGATTGTTGATGGATCGGTCTCACGACGTGAGAAAGCTGCCGAACAATCCGCAGAGATAGACCACTTGCGCTTGTCCCAGGGTTGCGAAAAAATATCTTCATAGTATCGGAGCCTTGCATTGGCGTCCTCCTGCCTTATGACAACCTTCTGCGACCACCGTCGCAATTTATCGGATTCTCGAACCTGCGAACATAGGCCCAATCAGATTGGGATTCCCCGGTTTTGCTGCGGCGTCAGGATGGTCGCGGCAAAGGTCCGACGCTAGACGGCGGAGGGCACGACAATGAACAAGCGTGATCCGAGGGGCCCGATCTGAGCAGTTCTCCCTGACCGAAACGCGCACTTATGAGGGGGTACGCTACAGCGATTTGTCGTTGACGCTGTACAAGGTACGGAACGGCAACATGCAGACGTACACCTTGTCAGATGACGAGTTCTGAGCAGTTTTGTAGAGCAGATGCAATGAGCCGCCCCCTGTCACTGAGAGGGTACGCTGCACATTGCTGAAGCCGATCCATCGTAAGCGGCGCTGACATTGCTTTCCGAGGTCAAGCGGACGCCGCGCGCTCACACGCGCGATTTACAAGGCCTCGGCGATACACTCAAAGATCTAGTTATTCCATAACATTGGATCGGCGAATGACCCTTGCCCGGACATGCCGGACCTAAGGCCTGTCCCGGCCTGGTCGGAAGCCCAATAGCAGCTAACGTCTGCAACGTTCAGATTGCATTTTCATGATCGTGTTCGGCTTTGGTTGCATGGGATGCTGATGCTGTTGTCCGAAAATGGCTTGCTCACCGGCGAACCACAGTCTTCAACGAGTCGACGAACACCCAGAAGGAGGCGGCGAACAGGCCGACATCCTTGAGGAGGAACTGGCCCGGCGCGACGGTGATCGCGGGCGCCCCGAGCTCCGGCACGACGACGCCCGGCGTCGAGATCATGAAGCTGAGTGTCGTAACGAAGAGTCCGGCCGAGAGAAGTCCACCGGCTGAAGAGAAGATCGGGCTAGCTAATCTAAGGGCAATCAGCAGCGCGATGCTGAGTTCGACGAAGCCAAGGAAGGTCGAGAAGCCGCGCACCGAAAACAGAGTGTAGAACCAGCTCAGCAGCGGACTGTTCTCCACCAGCGGCACCAGGCCTTGTGCCTCGTACTCGGTGAATTTCATGCCACCGAACCAAGCGTAGATGATCGCGAGCGAGGCGTAGAGCCAGAACCGGCTGAGTGGCTCGGCGTAGACGAGCACATACCTCACGTGATCGCGCCAATCGGCAGTGGCGACCGGCGCGAGAACCGGCGTAGAGGTCGGAATAATGAAGAGTGACATGGTAGCCTCCGTACGGTTGGAAATGTGCTACGCTGCAGCTGCACTTCGGTATCGCGCCGGCACTGAGCTGAGGGAAAGGTTTGGCATGAGCTTCTGTCGCGCCAATTCGTAGTCGGCCCAGTCCGCTGCATCTGGAAGCGAGGGGATCGTGATTACTTCACCCTGATCGAAGCCGGCGAGGGCCGCGTCAACGAGGTCATCCGACCTCATGACGATATTGGACGGCAGATTCTCGACGGCGCCACCGGCTGCGTCCCAGAAGTTGGTCGCCGTTGCGCCGGGCAGGACGGTCTGGATACGCACGTTCTTGTCTGCCAATTCCTTGTGAAGCGACTGGCCCAGGGCGAGCACGAAGGCTTTGGTTCCGCCATAGACGCCGTTCAGGACTTCCGGCGCGATGGCGACCACCGAGGCAATGTTGATGATCGCCCCGCCTCCACGGGCGACGAGCGCAGGAGCCGCGGCGTAGGTAAGTCGCATCAGCGCCGTCACGTTGAGATTGACCATCTCCTCCATGGCATCCACATCGGACTGCAACAGCGGCTCCAGGCCGCCGACGCCTGCGTTGTTAACCAGCAGTGTGACGCCGGGGTCCGTGGCCACGATCGCCTCGATCCGCTTCAGGTCACCCTTGTTGTTCAGGTCCGCGGCAACAGTCTTGACCATGCGGCCCGTGGCGCCGGCGATGCGTGCCGCCAGTTGGTCGAGCCGGGCCTGGTTGCGTGCGACGAGGATGAGGTCGTAGCCACGGCGAGCCAGCCGGTCAGCGTAAACCGCACCGATTCCGGCAGAGGCACCTGTGATGACTGCGACACCTTTGTGAGAGACGGACATTGCACTTCTCCTTTTCTTGCGCCATTGGCGCGGGGGTGGATACTTTTGCCTGGTCACCGAAATGCAGCGCGAACCTCGTCGATGATCTGCTGGGGATTCTGTAGGTGAGGGTAGTGCCCGATACCGGGAAGTAGCGTTAGCTCGGCGCCAATTCTATCGGCGAATTCGATCCCCATTTCCTTTTTGATGTAGAGATCTTTCTCGCCCCACACGACCGTCACCGGGATTGCCAGCCGCTCCAGATTCGATTCGAAGTGGTTCTGGTCCCGCGTAAAGTGCGCGTAGTAGTGCGAAAAGGCATCCGCCGTCGTTATTGCGCCGTGACTCCAAGCGCGTGACATGTCGTCCTTGAGCGGGCGCGGCACATCGAATTGTGCTTCCTTGGGCAATCCTCTTCTGAACGCGTTTTCCAGGATGTCATCGCGATTCTTGTTCAGCTGGTCGCGGGCCTGTTCCATCGAAGGCCCGGCTTTCAATCTCTGCAGGCTCTCGTACATATGCTGAGGCCTGTCGAAGGGGGCGAAATCGCCGACGATGATCGACGTCGCGATGCCGGGCTTCTCCTGGGCCAGAAGAAGGGCCGGCAGAGCGCCGATGTCGGTTGCGTAGATGGTGAGCTTCGACGTGTCGATGCCCGCTTTGCGTATGTAGTCGTACAGAACGCGTGCGTAGTCTTTGGGAGCGTAGGAGAACATTGCGACTGTCGGCCGCGACGAAAGCCCGAAGCCCGGCCAGTCGAAAGCGTGGACTTCGTAGTCGCCGGCGAGAGTAAGAGCGATATCTTTCCAGGCGTACATCGTCTCCGGAAATCCGTGCAGGAAGAGAACGGTCCCCTTCGGGTTCGCATTGCGGACCACCATTCTCCGGAGCGTTATGTCCTTATCGATCTCAAGGAAGCTGACTTCGGCGTTGTGCTCTTGTGCCGATAGCGTTTGGCCGTGTGCCGGCCCACTGAAAGATCCGGATACCGGCGCGGCGAGTACCGTGGCAGCGGCGATTGCGATCGCCACGCCGCCGTGACATCGGCGCCGAACCTTGATTTTATCCGAGCTATTGCTCATGACTAATCTCCCGAACTCGAAAGTCGCGTTCTTTCATTTGTGATGCCGCTTGCGTGGCGTTCTCGATGCTGCTTACTCGCCCAGCACCAGGAGAGGTTTGCCTTTCTCGACGATGTAGGTCGCAATCTCGGCGGCCTTGACAGAGCCGACGTTCTTCACCGCATGCGGCGTTCCATGCGGAATGAAGAGCACTTCGCCAGCTTTGACGGTCCGCGGCGGCCTGCCGTCGAGGTGATACTCCAGCGCGCCTTCAGTGACGTAGACGAGCTCTTCACCGGGATGCGAGTGCCTGACGGCGCTGACGCCCGGACCGAACTCAACGAGTACCTGGATAACCTCGCGTCCGGCGGCACTGAGATCGTTGCGAAGCAGATTGGTTCGTTTGATATCGCCCAGGCTGACTTCGTGGGCCTGTGCCACAGGCAAGGTCGAGCCGGTGGCGATGAGAAATGCCGCAGCTGCGGCGATAATGCGGAGCGTTTTCATTTGAGTCTTGTCCTTCTTCAGGTTTGAATTTGCAGCGATTGATGTGTCTGGTTCAGGTCAGTGTTGACGTAGCGGCCGAAACGCCGCAGCGACTTCCCGGGAGAAAAGTTCGGGCTGTTCCCAGGCTGCGAAGTGCCCACCCTTCTCGACCTCGTTGAAGTAGCTGAGGTTGCGATAAGCGCGGCGCGCCCAGCTCTCCGGAGCGCGATACACTTCGTCCGGGAAGACGGAGATCGCGACGGGAAGCGAGATTTCCGCGGTCTTCTGCGCGGCGGAGAGAATGACGCTCTGGCCGCTGGTTTCCCAATATATGCGGCCCGAGGAAGTGGCGGTGTTCGTTAGCCAGTACAGGGTGACATCGTCCAGCATCTCATCGCGGGTAAGCAGGCGCAGCGGCTCGGCGTTGTTGTAATCGAACATCCAGGCCGCGAGCCCGGCTGGGGAGTCAGTCAAAGCGTATCCGATGGTCTGGGGCCGGGTGCCCATCATTGCGGCGTAGGCCCGGTACCTCTTGTAGAAGGTGGAAAGCGCGTCGAACGCTGCACGTTCCTTTGGCGAAAGATCCTGCGGAGCCGGCGCGCCGGTGGCGAGCAGCGACGCGATCTCGGACGGCACAGCCGCGGGGAGGTTGATGTGAATACCGAGCAATCCTGCCGGAGCCTGTCGCGCCATTGCACTGGAGATTGGCGAGCCCCAGTCGCCGCCTTGAGCCACGTAGCGGCTGTAGCCGAGGCGGTTCATCAGTTCGGCCCAGGCTCGTGCGATGCGCTCCGGCCCCCATCCGGTGCCTGCGGGCTTGCCGGAAAAGCCGAAGCCGGGGATCGACGGCAGAACAAGATCGAATGCGTCTTCTGCGCGTCCACCGTGGTCTGTCGGATCGGTCAGAGGACCGACGGTCTTGAGCAACTCGAACACCGAGCCCGGCCAGCCGTGCGTCATGATCAGCGGCAGGGCGTTGGCATGACGTGAGCGAACGTGGATGAAGTGGATGTCGATGCCGTCTATCGTCGTTGTGAACTGCGGCAGGGCGTTGAGCCTGGCTTCAGCCTTGCGCCAGTCGTAGCCCGTGGCCCAGTGTCGCAGAAGTTCGCTAAACGTGGCGAGCTGCAGGCCTTGCGATCCATCATCGACCGTCTCCCGGTCGGGCAAGCGCGTTGTAGCGACGCGCCGGCGAAGGTCGACCAGCGCCTCCTTTGGGAAGTCGATACGAAACGGCCGAATTGCGTCATTCGGGCCAGCCAGAGCGCGGTGAAGAGGAAACAGGCCAGCCGTGCCGGCGATCGCGATGCCCATCGCGACGCTGCCCAGCAGAGCGCGCCGATCCTGGTCGATAAATTCGGAAACCTGCGGCCCGTGCATTTGGCTCTCCCTTGCCTGAGCGGGCACCGACCAATCTGGTTCGCGCACCGCCTGTGGCTTGAATGTCGCCTGACAGCCTAAAAAATGCTCGTTAGGTGTTGTTAAGCGCTGTTACCGATTGCTTACGCTGGAGAAATTCGCCGCGCGCCAGCAACGTACCTGCGAAAGCAGGATGCGGGATCGGACCGGGCAGCGAAATTGAGCTTAGTCGAACGTAGCAATTTCGCCCTTTTCACAGCCCTCTAATCCTCCACTACCGACTTTACAGGCCGCAATAAGTGCGGCTACTTCTCGCATTGCAGAGCCTTTTGGCGGAAAACGCGGTACAGCAGTTTCGTCGGCCAGCATCGATAAGGGTGCACGCAGGTGACCGAACTTGAAACATCAAACGGTTCTCGCGCGAGCCAGCTGAGGGCACCGCACGATGCAGACATCGCTTCCTTCGGACCGTTTTCCCTTCACGACAAGGCGCGGCTGCTTGAACGGGATGGAGTTCCAGTCAAGCTAGGTAGCCGCGCGCTGGATATCCTTTGGCTGTTGGTCAGCCGTGCTGGCGATGTCGTATCGAAGAATGAGCTGCTGGCTCACGCGTGGCCGGGCCTTGTCGTCGAAGAGATCAATTTGCGGGTTCACATCGCCGAGGTCCGCAAGGCACTCGGTGACGGCAAGGAGGGCGCACGGTACATCACGAACATACCAAGCCGCGGTTATTGTTTCGTCGCGCCGGTGCAGCGCATCGCAGACGCGCCTCCGGCGGTTTCGCTTCCCGTGCAGGCCCCGGGCGTTCCTGAGACGCCTTCGCCTGTGCTGCCTCACCGCCTGGAGCGGATGATCGGACGGGATGACGTTGTGCGGGAAGTGTCGCAGCGTTTGCTGCGCGAACGCTTCATCACCCTCAGGGGGCCGGGTGGAATCGGCAAGACCACAGTTGCGATCGCGCTGGCCCACGAGCTCTCGGCGCAATTCGACGGTCAGGTTCGCTTTCTCGACTTCAGCATGGTCAAGGATGCGGCGCTTGTCGCCGGCACGATCGCCTGGGCTCTCGGGCTCGTGGTGCACCATTCTGATCCGACCGACAGCATCGTCGGCTACCTGCGCAACCGTCGCCTGCTGCTGGTGCTCGACAGCTGTGAGCATGTCGTCGAGGTAATTGCCGGGATGGCGGAGCGTATTCACCAGCAGGCGCCCGGGGTCAGCGTACTGGTTACCAGCCGAGAGTCGCTGCTTGTGGAAGGCGAGCAGATCTTCGAGCTCGGTCCGCTTGAGGGGCCACCGCAGGGCGCGGGGCTGAGCGCAAGCGAGATGTTGGCCTATCCGGCTGCGCGCCTGTTTACTGAACGGGCTGCCGCGGCGGGCCATCGCTCGGAAATTGCCGACGAAGACGCAGAGGTCCTCGCTGAGATATGCAGCAAACTCGATGGTATTGCGCTGGCGATCGAGCTCGCCGCCGTACGGGTCGGCACACATGGGCTGCGCGAGATGGTGACGCTGCTCGACGGCCGGCTCAAGCTGGAGTGGCGTGGCCGGCGGACCGCGCCTCCGCGACAGCAAACCCTCGGTGCAACGCTGGACTGGAGCTATGGTCTGATCAGCGAGAGCGAGCGGATCCTTCTCCGTCGCCTTGCCATCTTTGCTGCCCCCTTCACGTTGCAGGGCGCGGCCATGGTCGCAGGCGAGGAGGAGGGTCCGGCAGAGCGCATTGTGGATTCGTTGGAGCAACTCGTCGCCAAATCGCTGATCGCGGTGCGGCCTGACGGCGCGGTGACACGCTATCGGCTTCTCGATACCACCAGGACCTATGCGACGCAAAAACTCGCCGATAGCGGTGAAGCGACAGGTACGGCGCGCCGGCATGCCCATTATGTCCAGCACGCGCTGGAGACGACGGCGGCAGATTCTGACAGCGGCGACCAGGCCTTACGTTCGCGAGCTCGGACGCTGCTGTTTTCCGACGCGCGTGCCGCGTTGAAGTGGGCTTTCGCCAATGATGAGGGCGCTGGACTGCGCGTGCCGCTGGCCGCAGCGTGCTCCAAGCTGTTTGTCGAGCTCAACTTACTGGACGAAGCACGCTTGTGGTCGAGCCGCGCGCTTACGATGCTCGACGATTCGAGCCGCTGCAGTGCATGGGAGCTGGAGCTGCAGGCGACCCTCGGACACGCTTTCATGTTCACCGAGCGCAACAGCGATCAGGCCGAAACGGCGCTGCGGCGTGGTCTCGAGATCGCTGAAGCCATCGGCGACGGCGCGAGCCGATTCAAGCTGCTGGCGCGGCTGAACATGTTCTATCGCAGGACTGGCGACTATAGGCTTTTGTTGCCGCTGGCCCTCGAAGCCGAACGGACCGCGCAGGCGATCGGTGATCCGGCAGGGATTGCCGGCGGCAAAGGCTTGGTCGGGGTTTCCTATCACCTGATGGGAGACCAACGCGCGGCGCAGCTGCATCTTGAGGAAGGAGTTGCGGGCGGTGAAGCTCTGCGCCGCATGCAGCCGGGCCATTTTGCTTATGCACGCACGCCGCAAATCCCGCTCGCTCGCGTGCTTTGGTTACGAGGATTCCCGGATCAGGCGGTTGAATGCGCACGGCCCCTGACGGGGTCGGCTGCGCCGCGGGATGCCGTGATGCACTGCATTGCTCTGTGCTGGTCTGCGTCGCTCTATGGTTGGATCGGTGACTGGTCCACGGTCGAACAGATGGCCGGTCGTCTGTCGGCTCACGCGGCGAACCACGCGCTGGCGCCCTATCAGGCCGTGGCCGCTGGCTTCCGCGCACAGACCATGATCGCGCGTGGAGAGGTCAAGGAAGGTATCGAATTGCTTCAGGCCGCGCTGCCAAGGCTGCACGCGGACCGTTACGAACTGTATGCCTCCGCTTTCATTTCCGACCTGTCGCAGGGGTTGGCTAGCCTCGGTCAATTGGCGGCGGGGCTGCGCGTCTTGCACGAGGCAATCGCCCGCATTGAGCCCGCCGGCGAAGCTTTCGACGGACCGGAGCTTCTGCGCCTGCGCGGTGAACTCGAGGCGCGCGGCGGAGACCTGAAGGCGGCGGAAGCAAGCTTTGCGGCCTCGATCGCGCTGTCCGAAAAGCAGGGTGCGTTGTCATGGCGGCTGCGAACGGAAACGTCGCTGGCGCGCTTTCAGCGCAAGCAACGTAAGGGGAAGCCGCTGGACGGACTGGCCGAAACCTACGCCCGCTTCACAGAAGGCTTCGAAACGGCCGACCTGAAGGCCGCACGCGAAGTGCTGGACGAGGCTGCAAAGTAGCCGCTGCCTCAGCCGAATCGGAAGTCGGAAAGGTCGATTGACACCATCAGCGTATCGAGCATCGGCTTCAGTTCGTCGCCGCGCAGATAGGCCCTTCGCCGCGTGGGGATCCAGATGCCGTCCACGTTCACGGGGTCTGTGACATACTGCGCCGCCGGAAAACTGCCGGCGATATCCACGTGATAGTCGTGCCGGCGGATGAGCATGTCCTCGCCGAAATAGAAGTCCTGCTCAGAGCTGTGGCTGGCGATCTTCGCAGGAAAGGTGGCCCTCAAGCCGCGCCAGGTTTCCGCTCCTTCGCGCCAAGGCTCGATTTCCTCGACCTCGAAGCCGTCCATGGCGAGCAGGAACGGTGTGGTGAGATAAGTCCAGAGCGCATATCCGTTGAAATAAGCGCGATGCAGCGGGTCCCAGCTCGTCCGCAGGTCGTGCCGCGCAAACGAAGACCGGGGATTGGATCGTTCGGCGACCAAGCTGCCGTCGGCCGCAAGAATGGCGATGCGATCGGATGTGAAGTCGGTATGCCGGCCAGTTCCGAACGGCGCTACCGAGGCCCATTGCCGATGCAGTTCGACCCGCATTGTTCGCGCGACAGGGTCCTGCGGGACGCCCTTCAGTGCCCATAGGTCGCCGCCGCTGACGATGGTGGCGGTGAGCGCGTGGTGAGATTTCCAGCGGTTCAGGCCTCCATGGGCCTCGATTGCATCAGTGAGCAGCGGTATCATTTCGGGTCCTTTCAGCGTTCGCCTTGATAGCTCAGACAATCGGGCAAAGGCCTCTAATTGGCCCGTTAGGTGTTGTTAATCGCTGTTGGAGGGCACAGAGGGTAACAAAATCCCTTTGCCTCAATGCCTTGTCTGGTCGCTGACGCCCAAGCTTTCTGATTGTTGGGGGGAACCATCGGGCCGCATTGCCGGCGCGCAGTTTCCGTCGCTGCGACGTCGCGTGACAACGTCTAACAACCCTTAACGAGCTAACGTCCCTGATCCGGTGCATATCGCTTCCAAACGAGGCCGATGTCGTTCGAGACGACGCCTCAACGGGGAGTAAAGATTATGCACAAGGACGCCAATCAGACTCGCCGCGAGTTCGTCGGTGCTGCTGCTGCGCTCGCAACCAGCATTGGATTGACCGGCTCTGCCGTCGCGCATCTGAGCCGAGCGGAAGTTACAAATGCAACGACACGGACGCTGGCAATCAATGCGTCTCCTGAGCATCTGAAGCAGATCAACGCTGGCCTTCTGAACGTCGGATATACCGACAGCGGGCCGGTTAGTGGGCCGACTGTCTTGCTGCTGCACGGTTGGCCCTACGATATCGACAGCTTTGAAGAAGTCGTGCCTCTCCTGGCGGCCCAAGGTTATCGCGTCATCGTACCCTATCTGCGCGGCTACGGCACCACCCGCTTTCTTTCAACCGCGACCTTTCGAAATGGTCAGCAATCGGCTCTTGCAGTCGACATCATCGCGCTGATGGACGCACTGAAGATCGAGAAGACAATCGTCGGAGGATTCGACTGGGGCGCCCGCACCGCCAATATCTTGGCTGCCCTCTGGCCGCAGCGCGTCAGCGCGATGGTCTCCGTCAGCGGCTACCTTATCGGAAACCAACAGGCCGGAAAGATGCCGCTTTCGCCGAAGGCCGAGCATGAGTGGTGGTATCAATACTATTTCGCCACCGAGCGAGGCCGTATCGGCTACGAAAACAACCGGCGCGAATTCGCAAGGCTGATCTGGCAGCTTGCATCGCCGAAATGGAATTTCGACGACGCCACCTTCGGGCGCAGCGCACAGGCCTTGGACAATCCCGACCACGTCGCAATCGTGATTCACAATTATCGCTGGCGGCTTGGATTGGCCGAAGGCGAACAAGCCTACGACGCGCTCGAGGCCCAACTGGCCAAGGCTCCGACCATCGGCGTGCCGACCATCACGATGGAAAGCGACGCCAATGGCGCGCCGCATCCCGACCCCGCCGTCTATGCGAAGAAGTTTGCCGGCAAGTACGAGCACCGGCATATCCCCGGTGGTATCGGCCACAATCTTCCCCAGGAAGCGCCGAACGCATTCGCGCAGGCCGTTCTCGACGTCGCAGCGCAAGTGTGACCGCCGTGACGTATTCACCCAGCACACAACAGGAGAAAACAATGACAGTAGCAATCAATCCCGCCAAGGTCCGTTTGGCGGACATGAAATTCGAGATCGCCGTCATCCCGGTCTCGGATGTTGCGCGGGCCAAGGAGTTCTACGCGAGCCTTGGTTGGCGCTTTGACGCCGAATTCACCAATGGCAGCGACTTCCATGTGATCCAGTTCACGCCTCCGGGCTCCGGCGCCTCGGTAATTTTCGGCAAGAACGTCACGCCAGCGAAGCCGGGTGCCTCCCAGGGTCTGTACCTGATCGTGTCCGACATCGAGGCCGCCCGGAAGGAGCTGCTGGCGCGCGGCGTCAAGGTCAGCGAGGTGTTTCACGGCGATGACAACGTCCACACCGGCACCGACGAACCTTACCTGTTCGGAAGTGTCCGGGTCAGCGGCCTGGATCCGCAGCGCCGCACCTACCACTCGTTCGCATCCTTCAGCGATCCGGACGGCAATGGCTGGGTGCTGCAGGAAGTCACCAACCGCCTGCCTGGCCGGGTCGAGGGCGACACGACCTTCGCCTCTGTCTCCGAGCTCGCGGCGACGCTCCGCCGCGCGGCGGCAGCCCATGGCGATCATGAGAAGCTGACCGGGGAGCACGACGTAAACTGGCCGGACTGGTACGCCGAGTACATCGTCAACGAGCAGGCGGGCAAGCCACTGCCGAAGTGACTCTTCAGCGGTTCGCCGGAGTCGGCGAACCGCACCTTCACAAGCCCGCTGCGGAGTAGCACCCATGAGCAACCGAATCCTCGTCTTCTACGGCTCCTATCGCTCTGACCGGACGGGTATCCGGCTCGCCGAGTACGTTGTCGACCAGCTGCGCTGCCGAGGTGACGACGCCGGACTGATCGACGCCAAGGCGGTCAACCTTCCGATGCTTGACCGCATGTACAAGGAGTATCCGAAGGGCCATGCGCCCGCGGTGCTTGAGCAGCTGGCGCAGAAGATCAAGGCGGCGGACGGATTCATCTTCGTCACCGGCGAATACAATTGGGGCGTCCAGCCCGGTCTGAAGAATCTCACCGATCACTTCCTTGAGGAGTGGTTCTGGCGCCCCGCCGCCATTGTCAGCTATTCGGCCGGGCGCCTGTCCGGCGCGCGCGCCGCCACCGCCTGGCACGGCACGTTGTCCGAAATGGGCATGGTGGTGATCTCGAGCACGATCGCGGTTGGCCCGATCGGCAAGGCCCTGTCAGTCGACGGTCTGCCGACCGGCGAGGGCGGCAAGGCGCTCGAGCAGTCGTTTCCGCGCTTTGCCGACGACCTGACGTGGTGGGTCGAGGCCGGCAAGGCGCAGCGGCAGCGAAAGCAACCACCGTATTGATCTTAGGAAAGGCGTCCATTCAAACACAACGGAGAATATCATGGGTATTCAACAAAACATCGTCGCCGGCGCAAGCCAAGGGATCGGTGCGGAGCTCATCAAGGCGTTTCACGATCGCGATTACCGCGTGATCGCGAACTCGCGCTCGATCAAGCCGTCATCGGACGAGAACGTTCTGAACATCGCCGGTGACATTGCCAATCCGGCGACGTCGGATCGCATCATCCGCAGCCACCGAACATCATGCTGATTTGCGCTGCGATTTGGTGGAGGACTTCTTTGCCGCTGCCTCTTTCGCCGGCCTCTTGCCTTCGATGGGCATCAGCATTTCTTTTTGGCCGGCCGTAGCCTTTCGCGGCTTCTTTACTGGCTTCTTCTTGGCATTCGGCTTCTCCCCCCCACCAGAGACGCTTCGGCGCAGCGCCTCCATCAGGTCAACGACGTTCTCTCCGCGTGGTCGCTCCTTCGGCGTGATCGGCTTGCCGGCTCGCTTTTGATTGATGAGTTCAATCAAGGCGCTTTCATACTGATCTTCAAACTTTTCAGGCTCGAACCGGCCAGCCTTCTGATTGACGATGTGCTTCGCGAGATCGAGCATGTCCTTTGTGACTTTGACGTCCTGGATTTCGTCAAAATATTCTTGCTCGCTGCGCACCTCATAGGGATAGCGGAGCAGGGTGCCGACCAACCCCTTGTCCATGGGTTCAAGCGCGATGATGTGCTCTCGATTGGTCAGCACCACCCGCCCTATTGCCACCTTATTCATCTCGCGGATTGTTTCTCGAATTACAGCGAAGGCGTCATGCCCGACCTTTCCATCCGGACGGAGGTAATAGGGCCGGATCAGATAACGGGGATCGATGTCAGACTTGTCGACGAACTCGTCAATCTCGATGGTGCGGGTGGATTCCAGCGCGACTTCCTCAAGTTCTTCCTTCGTGACCTCGATGAACTGGTCCTTCTCGATCTGGTAGCCCTTGACGATGTCCTCGTTTGGCACCTCGTCGCCGGTGTCTGCGTCTACCTTCAGGTATTTGATGCGGTGGCCGGTCTGTCGGTTGAGCTGGTTGAACGAAATTTTTTCGCTCTCTGAGGTGGCAGGATAGAGTGCCACCGGGCAGGTGACGAGGGATAGGCGCAGGAAGCCCTTCCAGTTCGCGCGCGGTGCCATGTACGCAGAACTCCGTTTGGACGCCTGGATTCAAGACGATCGGTCGTGCCGGGTTCCGACGCGCGACAGCACGCGCAGGATCATTTTTCCTGAGAAGGGGTCGACTCTCGTGTTCATGTTATGTTCTAATCGGGCATGACCAATCGACCCGCGAGCTGGCGCATGCCAACCCCCAAGCAAATGGAAAAGATGGACGCTGCGGCCGGCGGAAACCTGCCGCGGGTGCCTGGATTGGCCCCAGGCGCTGATTTGCCGGCCGAATATTGGCAGGCTCTGCTGGATGACGCTTGCGCGCAGACCAAGCCGGACAAGTCCACCCAGGCGCTGCGGTTAGGCCAAATTTCTCAACATGTTTTGCGGGTGGGCTGCGGCCGGTGCGGCAGGATGGTCGAGATCCAGAAAGCCGACGCCACCCGCCTGTACGGTGCAGACGCTGTTTGGCGGCAGGTCGGTCAGCGGCTATTGGACAATACGTGTACTCAGCGTACGGGACGTTACGAAGAGGATGGCTGCTGGCCAAAGTTCGACTAGGCCATGGCGCCCAAGCATCATCCGACGCCCCTCTCCGGGACCGACCGAAAAGCACTTGGCAAAGAGTTGGACCGGGCCCGTGCGATGACCGCTATCCTCGCCTCGCAAGCGGCTGACGCCCGCGCCAAGGGCGAAGCTCTGATCCGTCAGGCTGACAAGTTGGTGTGCGAATCCTGGAACGAGAAGATGTGGGCGGATGGAGGCCCGATCGATCCATCCCCCACGATCGACCAAGCCGTGAACGGTGGCTACTCGTGGCTTGAGATCGAATGCTCGCGGTGCAAAACAAAGAGGGACGTCGATTTGGCTGCGGTGCGGCATCCGCCAACCACATTCATCCACGACCTTGCTAGCAGGCTTCGCTGCAGCAAGTGTGCTGAGATAGGCCGACGACCAACAGCCACTCTCCTGCAACTGACGCCTCGTCCCCGCCTGGCACTTCCGGAGACCTGAACGTGTGCAATCTCTACTCGATGACAAAGAATGTGGAGGCGATCCGGCGCCTGTTCGGCGCGCTGAACAGCAGCGTCGGCAATTTGCCTAGCATGCCAGGCATCTTTCCTGACTACCCGGCTCCGATCGTCCGCAATGGGCCTGACGGAAGGGAAGTCGCGATGGCGCGCTGGGGCATGCCCTCTTCATCGGAGGCGCTGATGAAGGCAGCGAAGAGACGAGCCGAGAAGATCCAGTCGAAGGGCAAGACCGTCGACTTCAAGGAATTGCTGCAGAGGGAACCGGATGGCGGCACCACCAACATTCGCAATACCAGCAGCAAGCATTGGAAGCGATGGCTCGGGCGCGACAGCCGCTGTCTTGTCCCCCTGACGTCGTTTTCAGAGTACGACACTATTGAGGGCAAGCGGGTGCCGGTGTGGTTCGCCTTCGACGAGTCTCGTCCCCTCGTTGCCTTTGCTGGGATCTGGACCAATTGGACATCAGTGCGGAAGGTCAAGGAAGGCGCAGTCACGATCGATGTTTTCGGTTTCCTGACCTGCGAGCCAAATGCGGAGGTGAAACGCGTCCACCCAACAGCAATGCCGGTGATTCTGACGACAACGGCAGAATACGACACCTGGCTCCGTGCTCCCTGGGACGAGGCCAAAGCACTGCAGCGGCCTCTTCCTGATGGCGCGCTTAAGATCGTCGCTACCGGCGAGAAGGAAGACCCAGCTACCACAGCTTAGGTTCTGCACAGACCGACGGAACACGTGGACAAGCTGGAGACGCGGCAAAACGGAATCCCTGCCCCGTGCTAGCCGCGCGGAACGAACGATGGGCGGTGCGATTCGTTGCCGGCAGGAGTGATCTTCATGCTGATGACAAGAGAAAGACGGCGGGCAATCCGTGCCTTGCGCGGTTGGGCGATCTCCGTGCTGCAAGACGCTGGCGCCATCCGCGAGTGCGAGGAGCATGGTTGGATGCAGGACCGCGCCGACCCGCACTCGCGCCACAGAGCAATGGAAGTCGCGAAACAGAATCCCCCCGCCGGGCTGTCTCCGGACCAAGCGGCCGCTGAGATGCGGGACGTACTGGACTCGATCGGCGACACTTGCCCCGACTGTCCTTCTGAAGATGTTTGATGGCGTCCTGAGACGACTGCGATCATCTAAAAGCGCGGACGTCTCAAACGAGCGAGAGTCGCTCCTCCCTGAGTGCCACCAAAATTCAGTGCCTTCGACGCTTTGCGAAGAAGCGTTGAACACATCTTACTGTAAGACGGACATGCCATTCTAAATGGCGGGGGCACGAAAGTAGGCCAGCAAAATGGCTTGTGCTTCCGCGATGCTGCTGGCTAAGGACGGAGTGTACAACTGGGGGATGCACACGAGAGTTTGCAGGAAGACTAAGCAGAAGGTCGCCTAGTCGGGTGCGGCTTGCATTTCGAGGCACCGCCTGGACGGAGGCTGCCATTCCCACACGGAGGGCTCCAGCATGAGCCTTTCGGACTACGGGTGTACTGGAATCCAACTTCGACGCCGGCGAGGGGCCGGCCGGCGTAGACCTAAGTAGGGTGACGAGCCGAAGGCCTTGAGCAGCCAAAGACTCCGGAGTTCTGTTCTCTCTCCTGGATATTTGTCCGCCACTGGAGGCGTGAAATGAGTAAGGCTTTGGTCCTTCACAAATCTCATTTGCCGAAGGCGGTTCTCGGACTTCGTGCCGCTCAGTATGTCCGAATGTCCACCGATCGGCAGCAATACTCGATCCAAAATCAAGCGACAGCAATCGCAGCCTACGCATACGCCCATAATCTCACGCTCGTGAGAACCTATAAGGACGAGGGCGAAAGCGGACTGCTCATCAAAAACAGGGCTGGTCTCCTACAGTTGCTGGAAGATGTCGAAGCCGGACAGACCGATTTTGGTCATCTCCTTGTATACGACGTCAGTCGGTGGGGGCGTTTCCAAGACGTCGACGAAAGCGCGCATTATGAATTCATTTGCAAGCGCGCTGGCATCAAAATCGCCTATTGCGCTGAGCAATTTGAAAATGATGACAGCATGCTTGCGAGTATCATCAAGAACATCAAGCGCGTGATGGCGGCCGAGTACAGCCGTGAGCTCTCTGCTAAGGTTTATGCGGGTCAGTGTCGATTTGCTCGGCTCGGCTATAAGCCCTGCGGTAAGGTCGGTTACGGCCTCGTAAGGGAACTCGTTGACGAGAAGGATCAATCAAAGGGAGTTATGAGGAATGGCGACCGCAAATACCTCACTACCGATCATATCCGAGTGCGCCCGGGCGACCCTAAGGAGATCGCCATAGTCAAGTGGATATTTGACCGCTTCCTCAAGGTGAAGTGCGAGACGGTCATTGCGTGGGAGCTCAACAAGGCAAAGGTACCGTCGAGATCCGGCAAGCCGTGGACCCGAGTTATGATCGGCGCCGTTCTCCGAGATGAAAGCTACATTGGGAATCTCATTTTTAATCGACGGTCATGGAAGCTTCGTCAAGCTCGCACGTACAATCCTCCGGAACAGTGGATCAGAAGCGAAGGTTGCATCGAGCCGATCGTTGATCGCGACACCTTCTTGAAGGCCAATAAGTTCATCAAAGAGCGTCGGGTCGACCTCACCGAGCAAGAGATGCTCATCCGTTTACGCCAGACATTGCTCAAGGAAGGGCGCCTCAGCACTAACATCATTGATCGAACGCCGGGCCTGCCCTGTGTAGCGACATGCCAAACCCACTTCGGTAGCATGCGGAACCTCTATCGATTGCTTGGGTACACCCCAAAGCGAAATTACGAATTTCTTGACTCGCGTCGAATGTGGTCCGAGCAGAAGACATTACTTGCGTCGCGGATCAGCGCCGCAATCAGGAGAGCCGGTGGTCGAACCACCACTGGCGGATGGACTGACTCACTACGTGTAAACAACACAACGTGTGTATCCGTAAGAGCGGCGCGCTGGACGCCCGGAAAGATTGACAGTCATTCACCGCATTGGACGATCCAGTGTGATTCCCATGTTCCCGCTGGATGGATTGCTGCCATTCGGCTTTCTGAGCATAACCAGGCCATCTTTGACTACGTCCTGCTACCAACGGATGGGACAGTGAAACGCACCATAAGATTCTCGGAGCGGGCTCGTGGACGTGGCGCGATCGTTTGCTTTAAGACGCTTGATGCTCTTGTTCGAGCAATCACCCGGCGGCTAACCAAGACAGACCGTGGCGGCCGAGCCAGGTCAACGCTACCGAGCAAGTGAGCGAGACCAAGCCGGCCCAGAACCAAGAGCGACCGCGGGCCGCGCTAATGGAGCGTAGATAAAGGAACGCTCCGAGGAGCGTTCCGTAATTCCTTCTGAAGTCTCCATTTAGCTTAGCTATCTTTGATAGCTCGGAGGAATTTTCGTATCCGTCGGCCACGATGCTGGCTCCCATTGCGACTACCAGCACCCTATCAACCACTGTTTTGCCCGACGGCGCAAGGGAAAATTTCGGTATTTCGAAAACGATAGGTGCTCCATCGTACTGCGGGGCTACAGTTGCACCTTGGGCTGCCAAGGGAACTGGGAGGACCTCAGTTAGATTCAAGGCCCCGGCTTCACGGGCCCCGCGCGACAGTGCTAGGGTTCCACTCGAGATTTGGACTGGGGCTGAGATCAGTGAAAACGGGCAAGGGGATCCAACTCGAGCGCGCGACTCGTGCGCAAGCCGGAAGCAGCATTTTGCCCGCCGAAAGATCAGTAGGCATCGACTGCCTGCGAGGCATCGCTATTTTATGGGTTGTTGCTTACCACTTCCTGGGTGTCCCGGCGGGCACCAATGGAGTGCTTCTTTTCTTTGCGATCAGCGGCTATTGCATTTCATTCAGCACCGATTCGTCAAAGACAGCACGGGAATTCTACGCCAAGCGCCTTGGGCGTCTTCTTCCCGCCCTAGCAATCTCGGTTGTCTTCATAACTGCGGTGAAGCACACCTTTCCGGATATGATAGATCCGGCTCGCGTTCCGTCCTGGTTTGATGCGGTATACACGCTTGTCGCGTTGCCGACGCTCAATATCGCCAAGGTCCATTATATCCGGCCGGATGGAGCATTCTGGAGCCTTGAAGTGGAGTTCCAATTTTACGCGCTCTGCGCCTTCGTTATGGCTGTTGGGCTCCGCAAGCATCTGCTGCCGGTTGTTTGCATCTATTGCCTAGTGCGCTTTCTGCTCTCGAACCCCTCCCATCCTTATTCCAACGATTTCTTTTCCTTCTTCATCGTTGGTCTCAGCGTTGCAACCTATCAGAAGGGAGAAACAAAGGCGGCTTACATTGGCATGACTGTCGCCGCCGTTCTCGAGCTTAGTCACATTCTGCTCGGCTATAGCCAACCGTCCGCACCGATTGGCTGGTCAAGGTTTTTGGTGCTTCTGATAAGCACTGCGGCTTTGTATGCAGCGTCTCGTTACCGCGCGCCTGCGTTTTTGAAGCCTTTGGCCCTTGTTGGATTGGTGAGCTACCCCCTTTATCTCCTGCACCAAGACCTAGGAACAATGCTTTTCGCCTGGTGGGGTGCCACTTTAGGTGACGTTCTGGAGCGAGGAATCGGGGCTTTCATCTTCTTGATTGCGGCATATGGCGTTTACGTCTTCGTGGAGCGCCCTTGGATGAAGCCGATTACCCACCTCATTGCAGGACGCAGGCTATCTGCGGCCACGGCCTAGACGCTTTGCCTCGAGGTTGAAACGAACTGCTCCCGCAGCTCTCGACCTTCGTCGAGGGAAGGCGCCTCGATGACGACATTCAAACCCTTATCAAATGGAAGGGCGGCGCAAAGGGCATGCTGTGGGCCAGTCAGGTCGCCGTCGGCAATGAGAACGGGCTGACGCTGCGCGTCTACAGCAGCAAGGGCGGCCTCGAATGGGCGCAGGAGAACCCGAACCATCTCTGGTTCACCTCTATGGCCGCCCAAGCAGCTCCTGACCCGCGGCGGCGCCGGCGCTTTGGGCGTTGCGAGTCGGGTTACCCGCGTCCCTTCCGGCCACCCCGAGGGTTACCTTGAAGGTTTCGCGACGATTATGCTGAGGCAGCGCGCGCATCCGCGCGGGCAAGGGTCGGGGAAAAGCCTGGCCAAAGGGTAGTCTTCTTACACTTGAGGATGGCTTGGCAGGCGTGAACTTCATCGATGCTGCGGTCAAGCCCTCGGCATCCAAGCGCGCCTGGGTCCGGATGACCTAATAGCCGCTTCGTAGCGCGCTGACCGGGCGGGCGTGGCGCGACCGGCCTTGCACGGGCTCTCATTGGCCCTAGGCGCCGGATTCAGGGCCGGCCGGCCGCGGCTCGGGGGGCTACTTTGGCTCATCGGAGATACGTGCAGTCTCAGGTGCTCTCGTCGCCCGAGAGCACCTGAGATGCAGCGGGTGAGCAAGTTTTTTTGTAGATTCTCTCCCTCCGCCATTTACGCGATTTTGTACGCCAGACTGCGATTCAGTATCCTTATGAAGTGCGCAATTTTCGGCGTGAATGCCGGGTATCTTGCGCGACTCAAGCTCCTTGAGGACCCTCTCCGCAATCAGCAGCAGGCGATTAGCCGCGCCCGGTTCGCGGCTTTCGGGCCGTCGCTTACCGACGTTTGAGCACTGCAAGTTTCGCTGGGACGCGGTGCATGCCGACGAGCGACTCAGGATATCGCGATGCGGCCGGTCGATCTGGATGCGGAACAACGAATTCGGCAGGCCGCCTGCTCTCCGAAGGTGAAGGCCACACGTTCGAATCGTGCCGGCGCTTAGTTGCTTTCATTGTTGGGCAGCGGCTTCATATTCATGGGGTCATACCCCTCAGGAGTTTATTCCGTGCCGCAAGCTATCTTGTCCGCGCAGAGCCGACCTCACCGCTCGTCTGCAGAGTTGGCCTCCACCATTACAACCGCCTATGAGCGCATCGAACGGGACTGGCGCCGCAACTGCTGGATCCATGTGCGGCCCATGGAAGAAGCGTTGGCCGAGGCTGATGCCCTTGTGCGGCGAGTGGAGGAGGGTGAAGTCCTGCCGCTCCTCGGCGTGCCATTCGGCGTCAAGGACAATATCGACGTCGAGGCCATGCCAACGACGGCAGCATGTCCGTCATTCGAATATGTGGCTGCGCAATCGGCCAGATGCGTCGAGAGTTTGACGGCCGCAGGTGCGATCTGTCTTGGCAAGACCAATTTGGATCAGTTCGCAACCGGACTGTCCGGCACCCGCTCGCCCTATGGCGCCTGTTCCAGCGCGGCCAACGATCTCTATGTTTCCGGCGGTTCGAGTTCCGGTTCGGCTGCTGCCGTCGCATCCGGCCATGTTGCCTTCGCTCTCGGCACAGATACCGGCGGCTCGGGCCGGATTCCCGCAGGCTTCAACGGCATCATCGGGATCAAGCCAACCGTCGGCCTCGTCTCATCCCGGGGGCTCGTGCCGAACTGTCCGACGCTCGATTGCCCCTCGATTTTCTGCAATTCCATTGCCGAGGGTCGAATTCTGCTCGCCTTAATTGAAGGATTCGACGACAGCGATCCCTATAGCCGCCAGCGAATTCCCTCGTCCTCCCCATCTCCTCGCAAATTCCGGTTCGGCCAGATCGACATCGGTGATCTGAATTCATTCGGCATGCCCGAATGCAACGACCTTTACAGGCAGGCCTGCACGAGGCTTTCGGGACTGGGAGGTCAGGCCAGGCAAATCGACTTCGCGCCGTTCGCCGAAGCCGGTGACATGCTCTTTTCAGGGCCCTGGATTGCCGAACGTCATGCGGCGATCAGCAAGCTCCTGGACATCGATCATGGAGGCTTGCTTGACGTCATCCGCAACGTGCTGAGCGCAGCCGCGCGGTTTTACGCGACAGATGCGTTTACCGCGCAACACCGACTTTTGAAGCTGCGACGCCGGATCCAATCGCTTTTCGAGGAGATCGATGTCCTGGTGGTACCGACCGCGCCCCGCCCCTTCACGATCGCGGAGATGATGGAAGATCCCATCACGCTCAACAGTCGCCTCGGTTACTACTCCTATTTTGCCAATCTCCTGGACTTGTGCGCGGTGGCCGTTCCCAACGCCACGCTCGGCAACGGCATGCCGATGGGCATCACCTTGCTGGCGCCTGCGTGGCGCGACCATGCTCTTCTCGACCTTGCCGAGCGATGGCTGCCCGATGCGAAGGCCGGACTGTTCGATCTAAAGGTATATCCGACGGCCTAGACGACTTCGAGATCGAGAGCGCGCAGATTGAGGATCACAATCAGGCCGCGGTGATAACGGATGACGCCCCGTGCCTGCATGCGGGACAACTGCACCGTCACCCATTGGCGGGTTGAGCCGATCAGATTGGCGAGATCGCCATGCGTGAATGGAATCCCGATCACGATCTCGCGGCCCTGCTGCGAACCGTAGATATTCGAGAGGAAGACCAGCAGACGATGCAACCGCTCGGTCACCGAGCGGGTCCCCAGCATTTGTGCCATGGCCGAGTAGCACCGTGCCTTGAAGGCGAGCGCATCCAGCAGCGCGACCGCGATGCTTGCCGATTGAAGCGCCAGCGCGCGCAGGGCCGGGCCGGGCAAGAACGTCACCTGGCTCCGTTCCACGGCAACCGAAGACCATACGTGGGCACCCGTACCGAACAGATCCGGTCCGCCGACGAAATTGCCGGCGAACCAGTAGGCCAGCGTCACCTCGCGTCCGGAAGGAGCCGCGTAGTAGCTGCGAATACGTCCCTCTTCGATCAGATAAATGCCGGTCTGGAGATCGCCCTGACGCCAGACATGCTTGCCTGCCGGCAAAACCTCCTCGCGGCCGATGGCGAGGACACGATTCCGGTCAGCCTCACACAACGGATCCAGCAGACTGGGCAGCGACCCGACCAGAGCATCCGATCCTGCCAGCATGATGCCGGTCGTATTCCTGAGGCTTGCTGCTGACATCTGCGCGCTCCCTTGCCGCCGCAAGGAATGCCATTCAAGAGCCATGCCAGAGCTGTCGCCGGGCGCCTACGCCTTGACTTCCATTTGCTCGAAGGCCCGGCGGCCCTCCGAGCGGATCAGGTCAAGGCAATCCCGCTTGAGGGCAAGATAGGCAGCCTCCGCAACGATGGCGCTGGAGCGCGGTCGCGGCAGGCTCACCTGAAGATCCCGCAGGATGCGGCCAGGTCCCGCGCTCATGATCAGCACACGGTCAGAGAGCAGGATCGCTTCATCGATGTCGTGTGTGACGAAGATGATCGTTGCGTTGATCCGCTCGCGGAGTTCGAGCAGATTGTCCTGCATGACCGCCCGGGTCTGCGCATCCAGCGCTCCGAACGGCTCGTCCATCAACAGCACGCGCGGCTGATTGGCGAGGGCGCGAGCAATCGCAACCCGCTGCTGCATGCCTCCCGATAGCGTGTGCGGATATGCCGACGCAAATCTGGTCAGCCCGATCATCTCGATGAGGTCGTCGGCAATCCGTAGCGCCTCCGCTTTCGGCTTGCCGAGGGCGCGCGGTCCGTGCGCGATGTTCCGGCGCACCGATTTCCACGGAAACAGATGTGGCTGCTGGAAGACCATCCCGATCTCGGGCCGTGGCGCGCGCATTGCTTCGCCGGCAATCAGCACCTGGCCTTCGAATGGCCGCTCGAGGCCGGCCATCGCATTCAGGAGCGTGGACTTGCCGCAGCCGGATGGACCGACGATCGAGACGAATTCTCCCTGGGCGACCGCCAAGGATACGCGATCGACCGCGATGACCTGTCCGCCCGGCGCATCGAAGACGATGCTCAAATCCTCGACCCGGATGATCGCCTGACGCGCCGGGGCGGAAGGCGAGTTCGTATCCACGAGCCTGAGCGGCTGGTCTGGACGAAGCAGGCTTTTGGTCATCGCCACCACACGGCACGTTCGGCAAGAGTCGCGAAGGCACGGTCGGCGACGAAGGACAGCAAGCCGAGAGCCGCCAACCCGCCCATGACCTGACCCGTTTGCATGTTCTGTTGCGCAATCTCGATACGGTAGACGATGCCGGCGAACGCTCCCGCCAACTCGGCGGCGACCAGCGTGTAGAAGGAGATGCTCACCGCGGTCCGAAGACCGACCGTGATATAGGGCAGTGCACCGAGAAGGACGATCTCCCACAGCATCTGCGGCTGCGGCGTGCCGAGCATCTGTGCTGCACGGATAAGTCCGCGGTCGACTTTCTGCACCCCGATGTGGGTCGCAAGCCATACCGTAAAGAACACGCCCCAAACGACCAGGAAAAGCTTGCCTGTCTCCGAGAGGCCAAACCAAAGGATGACGATCGGCACGAAGGCGACGGGAGGAATTGGACGAAGGATGTGAAACAAGGGTGACAGCAGGCTGGACACCAGCCGGAACCGGCCAGTCAGGACGCCGAGCACGATGCCGCCCGCGGCCCCGATCGCAAATCCCGCGGCCACGCGCGAGAGGCTCGCCATCAGGTCGGCGAAGAATTGTCCGCTGCGAATCCATTCGAGAATGGCGACAGCAACGGTCGATGGCGGCGGAAACAGCACGGCGTTCACGATACCGGAGCGCGCAACCAGCTCCCACGCGCCTGTGAAGGCGGGCACGGAGAGGACGGCGACCAGTACGCTCAGTCGTGCGGTCGCGCTCGCGCTGCCGCGTCTCCCGATGTTCACGGGCGCGCCTCCAGCGTGACGCGAGCCGGATCGAGCGCCTTAAGCGGCGCCGTCACCAGGACTTTCGAGAAATCGGGCATGCTCGCTCCGGGAGGATGATTGCCGGTCTCGAGCCGCCAGGCGGCGTGAGTTTTCAGGGTCGTGAGAATCCGGTCGTCGAGGCGCACATGGTAGACATAGTCCGGCCAGATTGACGCCAGTTCTTCGCGCTTCATCCCCGTCGCTGTGGCGATGACGTCGATCGCTTCATCCGGATGCGCCTTGAGCCAGCCCTCGGCTTCGATGAGGGACGCCAGGAACTTGCTGACGATCGCCGGGTTGGCCGCGAGGTAGGATTGCGTCACGACAATGTTGAAGGTCTCCGAATAGAGACCTTTGGTCTCAAGCGCGATCGCGCCTTCGCCGAGAGCCTTCTTCGCATTGGCGACATGCGGCTCCCAGGTATCGAACGCATCGATACTGCCGGCCGCCATGGCGGGGAGCATCTCCTGAGGTCGCAGGTTGACGAGCGTCACGTCCTTCGAGGTCAGGCCCGCCGCCTTCAACAGAACCGAGGTGTAAACTTCGCTGCCGGTTCCGGCCGTAAAGGCTACTCGCTTTCCACGCAGATCGGCCTTCGTCTTGATCCCGGCAGAAGCCGCGGTCATGGTCTTGAGATCCGAATATTCCATCCCCGCCACGAAGGCGATCGGCTGTTGCGCCATCGCGGCCGCCGTGACCGGCGCCTCGGCGGTTGTCGCGATATCCGCCCCTCCGCCAAGCACCGTATCGAGGCACTGCTTCCCGCTGGTGAAATTGGAGACCGAGATGTCGAGCCCCTGCCTGGCGAAAATACCCTTCGCATTGGCGACAATCGCCAGTCCCGAGATCGGCCCAAGATTCTGGGCGAGCCGCGCCTTCAGCAATTCTTCGGCAGTCGCGCGCTGAGGTGCCGCAAACAGGATCGACGCAGTAAGCACGAACACGGCAGAGCGAAGAGCGGTTGTTGATCGCATGCCAAACCCCTGTGATGCCGGCGACCGGAGTGATCGACCGTAACGAGAGCGTCGTCTCAAGACGGAAGACCGTGAAGCAATTAATCGACAACGCTGGAGGCTGTCCATTTTTTGCGCAAGCAGGTCAGCTTCCGACTGTGACTGGGGCAATAAATTCATCAAGCTGCTCGCACCTTGGGCGCATCATAGCCTGCGGCAACGGCACCCTGCCGGCTTTCGTCAAGCCCTCATCCCGATTCAATCAGAATCGATCGGGCTTTCGATGCCGTTGCGTGCGCGGCGAAACCAAGCCCACGTCTGTCGCGTGACTGCGATGTAGCCCGGGCCCCGGTAGACGATCTGATCGGCGACGATCCGGTTCAGTTTCGGCAGCGCATGAAATGGAATCGAAGGATAGGCATGGTGTTCGACATGATAGGGCATGTTCCATGCAAACCAGCGCACGAACCTGGCGGTATAGGTGGTGCGGGTATTCTGGAAGGCGCTGCGTGTGCGATCGCAACCGGTGTGTTCGGCAAGGAGATACGGACGCAGAAACAATTGACCGATGATTACGGGAACGATCCAGACCCACAACAGGATCAAGCTGTGCAGCGCGACGGATGCCAGCAGCAGCGCGATGTAGCCTGCCAAATGAAGGCGCGCCTCCGTCACGACAATGTGGCGTTTACTTTCCGGAATCCAAGGCGACGTGGCGTTTCCGGTCAACGCATGGCGAAGCATCAGCCGCACCCGAAAGGCAACCTGCCGCAGGCCGCTGTAGACGATCACCAGTTGCGCGTCCGAGGTCGGGATCGGGACCGACAGCAGTTCCGGATCCCTCGCTGGGTCCTGCGTATAGCGATGATGGTCCCAGTGGAACAGGCAGTAATATTCGTAAGGCAAGCCGACCGCGAACGAGGAGAGATGACCGAAGGCGAGATTGAGCGCGCGGCTGCGGAACGCCGTCTTGTGGGCGGTCTCGTGGACCACCATGAACAGGAATGCGACAAAGTAGCCCTGGACGACGACCAGCGGCAACGCCCAGACTAGACCGTATCGCGACGAGACCAGCCAGATCAGCGCGCCGACACCGACGATGACGCCGTAGTGGCTGGCCGCACGGACCAGACCCTGCCAATCGGACCGCACCGACAACTCGCGTAGCATGGCTGGAGTCAGCGGCTTCTCTCCGGTGGCAGTGATGGCATTGCTCATGATCGTCGTCGCCTCTTTCCGGGATCACGCACTTGATCGTGCTCGTTCGGACGCTGGAACTCGTCAGCGTGGACAGATCTTAGGGAGCGACGCCGCAAATGCAGAAGCAATTAATTTCACGGGCGTTGGCCGCCGGGCATCCCGAGATTCTCGGTCCTCGCTCCACCGCACCGGCCCGGAGACGAATCATCGCCGGGCCGGTCGCAAGTGTCGCTAGGGGCGGTCAGGTCTAAATCCTATTCCGCGGGCGCTGCGTGCGGCATGCGCGACGTGCGCGGAAAAGGATACGCTGACGCCGGTTTTCTCCAGCGCGCGGTGCGTGAATTCGAGTCGTGCGGCGTTGCGAAGATTCCATCGAGGCCAGGTGGCGCCGAAGTGAGAGTTCGTCGCGGCGCTCATGCCGCCGGTGAAAAATTGAGGGATCGGACCACTCGCTTCGATGTGCCCCGAGAGTTTCAATGAAGATATCGGACGTG
The DNA here is from genome assembly GCF_003957705.1 of Bradyrhizobium sp. LVM 105. Taxonomy (NCBI): domain Bacteria; kingdom Pseudomonadati; phylum Pseudomonadota; class Alphaproteobacteria; order Hyphomicrobiales; family Nitrobacteraceae; genus Bradyrhizobium; species Bradyrhizobium sp. LVM 105. The sequence goes on from NZ_QZMV01000014.1 coordinate 133,190, forward strand.
AAGCGCCTGTTTACGGCAGTAGCTCGAATGGTGGGTTTTGGCCTGGAAAGAACAATAATGCTTGATCTCTCAATTGGGATTGACTGACACTCTCTCCGCCATTGGCCCAAATCAATCGCGCCCGGCTTATTTGCCTTCGGGGCCAGCAATCGTCGCCAAGCGCCCGATTAGGGCCGCCTCGGCCTTGGAAGTCAGACGGTAGCCTTCCGCCATCTCGACGATGCCCGATCCTCCTCAGCAGTGTCGTACTCGGATTCCTCGACCGAGCCTCGAATGAAGGTCTCGAAGTCGGGCGCAATGACGACGATGCTCTAGTCATCCTCCTGGTCGACGTACACGACCTGCGGCTCGCCCCGCTTTCCGCAGGTCCGATAGACCTCGGCTCCGACGCCACCGCATGCACTAGCGCATTCGCTGGGACGGAATGTCGATGCCAGCCTTCGTCTGCTGATGATCCATCGGACGCCTCACGAGCGTTCAGCACCGACCTGACGGGACGCCGATACGCGCCGGATTACACTCCAGCGGCTTGTCCAACAAGCTGCCAAACCATCTGCTCGTCAACGAGCCATCCCTATCGATCCAGGGGATCGGTGGCAATTGCGGCAGGTAGGATGCATACGGCATGACTTTCGCAAGCGTCACTCTGCCCGGAAAACGTGTGAGGAATGCCTTGTTCATTCCGCCGTCCAGTCCGCTGTATATCGGGGCAGCCGGCAAATTGTCTTCAAGCAATCGCGCGTATTCGAATTCGTCGGCGCGCCTCTTCTCAAGCGCCCGCCGTGCGGTATCCGGATTGACGACGAAGGGGGGACATTTTTCGGTGGGGTTGAACACTGGAGGCGACGGCGAATGCGGCGGAGCTTGCGCGTCGAAGGCATAGCGGCGGTCGCACACATCCACCTTCGGTTCGAGTCGCGTCGTCTCGAAATGATCGTTGCCGATCTTGAGCATGTTCCAGAAAGCGAGGTTGGGACTGTTTCGATGCCGCGCCAGATTTGCCGGCGTCAGGCGGAACGGATAGGCCTGGACCTGGAACGACGGCCGGCCGCCGAGGAACGAGTCGCGCGCCAGCGAATAGATTTCGCTGATCTGCTCGTCGGTCATGGCATAGCAACCGCTCGACCAGCAGTCGCCGTGGATCATGAGGAAGCTGCCGTTGCGCTTGTGCGCCTTGTCGAACGTGTTGGGGAAGCCGAGGTTGATCGAAAGATAGAAGTTGGAATTGGGGTTCATCATCTCAGGTGTAATCGTATAGAACCCCTCCGGAGCCTGTCGGTCGCCCTCGTACAATTTCGGCCCGAGATCGCCCGACCACCGACAGATCGGATAGGTCTTGAGGATCTGGAAACGGCCGGTCGCGTCCTGTTTCCAGACCTCGAGCTCGGCCTCCTCCTTGAAAAGACGCACGAGGATAGGTGAATATTTCGGCATCTTCTTCTGCTCGAGCAGCGAGAGCAGCTCATCAGGTAGTTCCCTCGTCGCCTTGGCCGGCAACGGCTTGCTGCTTTCGCCAAGACACATGACTGGCGTCAAGGCAGCGGCAAAAACCGCCGCCAGCACAAGGATACGTCGGACCAGGGCGCGGATGATCACTGCTGTGCCTCCAGTCCTTCCGACTGCGCGCCGCTACGTCTCGAACCCGACGAACACCGTCGCTTCCTCGACTGACTTCCGCTCCGACACCACCGCATTCGCCGGAAAAGTTTCATCCGGCCAGCCCAGCGCGATGCTTTTCATGATGACCTGATCGTCGGCGATCCCTGCGTGCTCGCGCACCACGGGGGATTGCATGATGCCCTGGCTGTTGATGACGGCGCCAAGCCCGCGGGACCAGGCGGCATTGACCAGGGCGGTCGCCACGGCGCCGCAGTCAAAGGGTGTATCGTCGCTACCGTCAAGCACGCGGTCATAGGTGATGATCACGCAGACGGGCGCGTCGAACTGGCGGAAGCCGCGGAGCACCCAGTCCTGACGCTGCTCCATGTTGTCGCGCTCGATTCCCATTGCGGAGAATAATTGCTTGGCGACGCCGACCTGCCTGTCGCGGTGCTTGCCTGCAAAGGCCTGGCCCGTGCGGAACTCGCGCGACTGCGGGATGCCCGCCAGCATCCGTTCGGTGTTGCCGGCGCGGATCCGATCCAGCGGTTCGCCGGTGATGACATAGAAATTCCAGGGCTGGGTGTTCATCGACGACGGCGCACGCATCGCCAAACCAATGATTTCCGCAATCAGCTCCTTGGGGACCGGATCGGGCTTGTAGCCGCGAATGCTCCGGCGACCGAGGATGACGTCATCGAACTGCATCTGTGTGGAATTCCCCTGGCAGGTTCTGAAACAGCCGGGATTTTCGCGGAAAATTCCTGATCTTTCAATCTGGAATGACCGACACTCTCTCCGCCATCGCGCCTCACCCCACGACCCTCCACTTCCCATCAACCGCACGCTTCAGCATCGGATCGCTCACCCGCACGTGCTCGGCGAGAAAATCGATGAACGCGCGCACGCGTGCGGGCAGCGGCGCGGTATGGCCGACATAGACGGCGTGGATGTCTTCGCGGTCGCCGGGATTGTAGTTCTGCAGCACCGGGACGAGGCGGCCGGATTCAATGTCGGGACCGATGTGGAAGAGCGCGAGGCGGGCGAGACCGACGCCGCCGAGGCAGAGGCGGCGGGCGGCTTCGCCGTCGCTGACCCGCGCGACGGGCGGGGGCAGGGCCTCCTCGGTGTGGTCGCCGCGCTTGAACGGCCAGCCGCGGATGCTGCGCGGAAAGGTCCAGCCGATGCCGCGGTGCTCGGCGAGATCGGCCGGTATCTTCGGCGTGCCGCAACGGGCGAGATAGTCCGGCGCGCCGACCACGACCATGCGGCTGGTGCCGAGCTTTCGCGCGACCAGACGCGAGGCGCGCAGCGGACCGACGCGGATGGCGACGTCGGCGCGCTCCTGCATCAGGTCGATCACGGTATCGGTCAGCACGAGATCGAGCGTGACGTCGGGATGCTGCTTCAGAAAGCGCGGGATCAGCGGCATCACATGCAGCATGCCGAAGGGAATGTTGCAGTTGACAGTGAGGCGGCCGCGCGGCGCCGCCCCCGAGGCCGCCTCGCGCTCGGCCTCCTCCATCTCGGCGAGAATGCGCACCGCGCGCTCGTAGAAGGCCCGTCCTTCCTCCGTCAGCGTCAGCTTGCGCGTGGTGCGGTTGACGAGCCGCGCGCCGAGGCGCCCCTCCAGCCGCGAGATCAGCTTGCTGACGCCCGACGGCGTCAGCCGCAGCCTTCTCGCGGCCTGGGTGAAGCCGCCGAGATCGACGACGCGGACGAAAACCTCCATCTCGGCGGCGCGGTTGGTGTCGAAACGGGCCATGTTGAATTCACGTCACAAATGATTGGATTGCGGACATTCTAATGGTTCTGCCGCAGTGCCGCTATCTGCATGGCTCGTCTCATCCCTTGGAGCCACGCATGCCTCCCGCCGTTCTAGCTCTTACCGCCGGTGCCTTCGGCATCGGCACCACTGAATTCATCATCATGGGCCTGTTGCTCCAGGTCGCGGCCGACATGCATGTCTCGGTGCCTGTCGCAGGCCTGCTCATCTCCGGCTATGCCCTCGGCGTGTTCGTCGGTGCGCCGGTGCTGACGCTGGCGATGCGGCGAATGCCGCGGAAAGCCGTGCTGCTGGCGTTGATGGCGGTCTTCACGCTCGGCAATGCGGCCTGTGCGCTGGCGCCCACTTACGAATTGCTGATGGCGGCGCGGGTGCTGACCTCGCTCGCCCACGGCACGTTCTTCGGCGTCGGCTCGGTCGTCGCCACCAGCCTCGTCGCCGAGGACAAGCGCGCCTCCGCGATCGCCACCATGTTCATCGGCCTGACGGTGGCGACCCTTCTGGGCGTGCCCTTCGGCGCCTGGTTCGGTCTGATGCTCGGCTGGCGCGCGGCATTCTGGGCGGTGACGGCCATCGGCGTGATTGCGTTCGCGGTGGTCGCCGTGCTCGTCCCCGGTCACGTCGGCCGTGGCGACAAGCCGGTCTCGCTCGCCGACGAGGCCGCAGTGCTCGGCCGTCCGCAGGTCCTGCTCGGCCTTGCCATGACCGTGTTCGGCTTCGCCGGCCTGTTTGTCGTGTTCACCTACATCCAGCCAATCCTGACGCGCTTCACCGGCTTTTCGGAGGCCGCGGTGTCGCCGATCCTGCTGGTGTTCGGCGTTGGGCTCGCGATTGGCAATGTCGCCGGCGGCAAGCTCGCCGACCGCGGTCTTGCGCGCGCCCTGATCGGCACGCTCGCCGCGCTCGCCATCGTTCTGCTCGGCCTTGCCGCGGTGCTGTCGGCCAAGATCCCCGCGATCGTGCTGATCCTGCTGCTCGGCGTCGCCGCTTTCGCAACCGTCGCGCCCCTTCAGCTTCGCGTGCTGGAAGCTGCCGGTCCCAGTGGCCGCACGCTCGCCTCCAGCCTCAACATTGCCGCCTTCAACCTCGGCAATGCGCTGGGCGCCTGGGCCGGCGGCGTCACCATCGATCGCGGGTTCGGCCTTTCCGCGCTGCCGCTGGTCGCGTCCGGCATCACCGCGATCGGCCTCGTGCTGGCGCTGTGGAGCCTTCAGCTCGACCGCAGGCAGGCCGTCGTTGCGGCGTGCCCGGCGGAATAGGAGAGCGATCATGGAATACCGTAATCTCGGCGCTTCCGGGCTCAAGGTGCCCGTCCTCAGCTTCGGCACCGGCACGTTCGGCGGCCAAGGCCCGCTGTTCTCGGCCTGGGGCCGCAGCGATGCGGACGAAGCGCGCAGGCTGATCGACATCTGCCTCGATGCCGGCGTCAATCTGTTCGACAGCGCGGACGTCTATTCGAACGGCGCCTCCGAGGAGATCCTCGGTGCTGCGATCAAGGGCCGCCGCGACAAGGTGCTGATCTCGACCAAGATGAGCCTTCCCATGGGCGACGGTCCGCTCGATGCCGGCTCGTCGCGGCAGCGACTGCTGGCCTCGGTCGACGCGGCGCTGCGCCGGCTTGGCACTGACCACATCGATCTGCTTCAGCTCCACGCCTTCGACGCATTCACGCCGATCACGGAGGTGCTGTCGACGCTCGATACGCTCGTGCGGGCCGGCAAGCTGCGCTATGTCGGCGTCTCCAATTTCGCCGGCTGGCAGCTGATGAAGTCGCTAGCCATTGCGGACCGGCATGGCTGGCCGCGCTATGTCGCGCATCAGGTCTACTATTCGCTGCTCGGCCGCGACTACGAGTGGGAGCTGATGCCGCTCGCGCGCGACCAGGGGGTGGGTGCGCTGGTGTGGAGTCCGCTCGGCTGGGGCCGCCTTACTGGAAAGATCCGGCGCGGCCAGCCGCTGCCGCCGAACAGCCGCCTGCACGCGACCGCACAGTTCGGTCCGCCGGTGCGCGAGGAGATGCTCTACTCCGTCGTCGACGTGCTTGACGCGATTGCTGCCGAGACCGGCCGCACCGTGCCACAGGTCGCGATCGCCTGGTTGCTGAGCCGCCCCACCGTCTCCTCCGTGATCATCGGCGCCCGCGACGAGGCGCAGTTGCGCGACAATCTCGGCGCAGCAGGCTGGGCGCTGAGCGCGGATCAGATCAAGCGTCTCGACGACGCCAGCGCGGTGATGCCACCCTATCCCTACTATCCCTATCGCATCCAGCAGGGCTTTGCCCGGCTGAATCCGCCGCCGGTGTAGTCCAAGGGACGCAGGCAATTCGTCGCATCGGTGTACCGTTGCAATGCGTCATGCAGAAACGCGGCTGTACACGCCTCATCGTCGTCCGTAACCTCCGCCGCACAATTTCAGGAGATGCGACGTGGCGAAGAAAACGGCAACCAAGAAGAAAAGTGCTTCCAGGAAGGCGGCAACGAAGACGAGCAAGAAGGCATCGAGCACGAAGACTTCAACCCGAAAGGGCGTCGCTGCGAAAACGATCAAGCCAGCCAAGAAGGCCGCCGCGCGCAAATCAGCCACCGCGCGCCGGCCCAGGGGACCGGCCTGGCAATGGTCCGCGGTCGATACCGCGGCCGCGATCCGCTCCGGCGCGATCTCCGCGGTCGAGACCGTCGAGGCGCATCTCGAACGGATGCGCGCGGTCAATCCGAAGCTGAATGCCGTCGTCGTCGATCTCTCGGAGGAGGCGTTGAAGGCTGCGCATGCCGCGGACAAGCAGCGCGCCAAAGGCGGTGCGCTCGGCCTCCTGCACGGCGTGCCCATCACGATCAAGGAAAACGTCGATTACCAGGGTCGGCCGAACTTCAACGGCGTACCTGCCAACAAGGACCTGGTCGCGCCCTCGGATTCCCCGGTGGTGCGCAATCTGAAAAAGGCCGGCGCAATCGTCATCGGCCTCACCAACACCCCGGAATTCTCCTTCCGCGGCTTCACCGACAATCCCCTGCACGGGCTCACGCTGAATCCCTGGGATCCCGACATCACCTGTGGCGGCTCCTCGGGCGGTGCGGGTTCGGCGGTCGCCGCCGGCATCGGCACCATCGCCCACGGCAATGATATCGGCGGCTCGCTGCGCTGGCCCGCGCATTGCAACGGTGTTGCCACCATCAAGCCGACGCAAGGACGTATCCCCGCGTTCAACGCGAGCGCAACGGCCGAGCGGCCGATGCTGGCGCATCTGATGTCGGCGCAGGGGCCGCTCGCCCGCCACGTCGCCGACGTCCGTCTCGCGCTGGAGGCGATGAGCCAGCGCGATCCGCGCGATCCCTGGTGGGTGCCGGCGCCGCTGATCGGCGAGACGCTGAAGCGGCCGATCAAGGTCGCGCTGGCCAAGATACCGGCGGACATGGACGTCGATCCGTCCGTCGCGGCGGCGCTGCGCCAGGCCGCGGACCATCTCGAACGTTCCGGCTACCGCGTCAGCGAGGTCGAGGTGCCCGACATCGACGGCGTCTGGCAGACCTGGTGCGACATCATCACCAACGAGACGGTGATGATGCAGGAAGCCGCCATGCTGAAGGTGACCTCGGAGGACTTTCACAAGGCCTGGGGCGGCATGAAGGCCAAGGCCAATGTGCTCGATCTCAAGGCCTGGATGCAGGCGACCGCCGCGCGCAACGGCCACATCCGCGCCTGGCAATTGTTCTTCGAGGACTATCCGGTCGTGCTGGCGCCGACCACGGTGAAACCGACGCCGGGCCCGCGCGAGGACACCGTCAGCGCCGAGCGCGTGCGCGAGATCTTCTGGGGCGAGATCCGCTTCATCTCGGCGATCAACGTGCTCGGCCTTCCCGGCGCCGTGGTGCCGGTGGCCCTCCACGACGGCAAGCCGATCGGCGTGCAGCTCATTGCCGGTCGCTATCGCGAGGATCTTGCGCTCGATGCCGCGGCCGCGATCGAGAAGCGCGCCGGTGTGCTGACGCATCGGCTGTGGGAGCGGATGGGCTGAGACCAAGCAAGCTGTTCACGCAATGAAGGTGCACCCTCTCCCTTTGTGGGAGAGGGTGGCTTCGCTAAGCGAAGCCGGGTGAGGGGTCTCCATCCTCACGAACGGTTTTGCGAGCGGAGACATACCCCTCATCCGGCGCTTCGCGCTACCTTCTCCCACAAGGGGAGAAGGATCGCACCAAGCAAGCTCGCCATTTCGTTAATCCGCCTTAACCCGAATTCCAGCCAATTCGCCAACAAGCATTAGGGTTACTTCCTCGATCTCTAAGCGAATTATTGTCCGCTTTACCACCCGCCTCTAACAGAGGGACGGCGGACAACGCACATGCCTCATTCTAGGCCAATAAGTGCGGACCGCTCCACGCGGAGGTGGCACGATGCGCAATGAGACGATCGCTATTCACGCCGGCTACGAGCCCGAAGCGACCACGCACGCGGTTGCCGTGCCGATCTACCAGACCGCGGCCTACGCCTTCGACAGCGCCGACCACGGCGCGGCGCTCTTCAATCTCGAGGCCGAGGGCTTCCGCTACAGCCGCATCGCCAATCCGACCAGCGCGGTGCTGGAGAAGCGCATCGCCCAGCTCGAAGGCGGCGTCGGCGCGCTCGCGGTCGCGACCGGCCAGGCGGCCCTGCATTTCGCCTTCGTCAACGTTGCCGATCACGGCGGCAACATCGTTTCCGTGCCGCAGCTTTACGGCACCACCCATACGCTGCTCTCGCACATTCTGCCGAGGCAGGGCATCACCGGCCGCTTCGCCGAAAGCGACAAGCCCGAGGCGATCGAGAAGCTGATCGACGAGAACACCCGTGCGGTGTTCGCCGAGACCATCGGCAATCCCGCCGGCAATGTCTGCGATATCGAGGCGCTGGCCAAGGTCGCGCATGCGCATGGCGTGCCGCTGATCGTCGACAACACGGTCGCAACCCCGATCCTGCTCAAGCCGTTCGACTACGGCGCCGACATCGCCGTGCACTCGCTGACCAAGTTTCTGGGCGGTCACGGCACCACACTCGGCGGCGCCATCGTCGATTCCGGCAACTTCCCCTGGGCCAAATATGCCGAACGTTTCCCGGCCTACAACAAGCCCGACGCCTCCTATCACGGCCTCGTCTATGCCGAGCGATTTGGCCGCACCGCCTACATCGAGCGGGCGCGCAGCGTCTATCAGCGCACCATGGGCTCGGTGCTGTCGCCGTTCAACGCCTTCCTGCTGCTCCAGGGCATCGAGACCGTGGCGTTGCGCATGGAGCGTCATGTCGAGAACGCCCGCAAGGTCGCCGAATTCCTCCGCAAGGATGCGCGCGTCGCCTGGGTCAATTACACCGGCTTTCCCGACAGTCCCTATTATCCGCTGGTGCAGAAATATCTCGACGGCAACGCCTCCTCGCTGTTCACCTTCGGCATCAAGGGCGGCATGGAGGCCGGCAAGACCTTCTACGATGCGCTGAAGCTGATCACCCGCCTCGTCAATATCGGCGATGCCAAGTCGCTGGCCTGCCATCCGGCCTCGACCACCCACCGCCAGATGTCGGCGGAGCAGCAGCGCCTTGCCGGCGTGTTGCCGGAGACCATCCGGCTCTCGATCGGCATCGAGCACGTCTCCGATATCATCGAGGACATTGACCAGGCGCTGGACAAGGCCTGCCGGTCGGCGCGCCTCGAGGCCGCGGAGTAGGCCGCCTCGCCAATGACGATCTTGGTCGACAGGGATCAAGTCATCTCGGGCCCGGCATTGGTGCCGACCGAGCGCGATCTTGCGCGCGATCACGGCGCCGAGCTCACGATCGGGCTCGTCAACAACATGCCGGATCCGGCGCTGAAGGCGACCGAGCGGCAGTTCATGAAGCTGCTCCAGGCCGCAGCCGGCCCGTGCCGCATCCGCTTCCACTGCTTCTCGCTTCCCAGCGTGAAGCGTTCGCCGGAAGCGAAGTGGCATGTCGAGAGCGAGTATTCCGACCTGTCTGACCTCAAGCGCCGGAAATTCGACGGCTTGATCGTAACAGGCGCGGAGCCGGTCACAGCCGAGCTCGACCAGGAGCCGTACTGGCGCGACCTCACCGAGCTGATCGACTGGGCCAAGGCCAACACGCGCTCGACGATCTGGTCATGCCTTGCCGCGCACGCGGCGGTGCTGCATCTGGACGGCATCGCGCGGCGACGGCTGCCGGCCAAATGCCACGGCATCTTCGATTGCGACGTGGTGACGCGCGATCCGCTGACGCGCACCGCGCCGGCGCCGCTGAAGGTCTCGCATTCGCGCCTGAACGAGATCGTGGAGAGCGACCTGGTCCAGGCCGGTTATCAGGTGCTGACGCGCTCGGCGCAGGCGGGTGTCGACATCTTCATGCGCCAATATGCCAGCCGCTTCGTGTTCTTCCAGGGCCATCCGGAATACGACGCGCTGTCGCTCCAGCGCGAATATCTGCGCGACGTCGGCCGCTATCTTGCGCGGGAGCGCGAGACCTATCCGCGCCTGCCCGTGAGCTACTTTGACGCAGCGACGGAAGAGAAACTGGCTCGCTTCCAGAAGAAGGCGGAGCACCAGCGCCATCCGGCGCTCACCAACGAGCTGCCTGGACTGAATTTGCGCGCTGATATCGGTGCAGGCAGCGTGGCGGCAGTGCTTTTTCGCAATTGGTTGCGTTATCTCAGCGTGGAAGCCGGTGGGTCGATCCCCGCGGGCTAGCCAATGCATATTGATTCCGCGTTAGGATTACCCGAGCGTTAGGCTTGCCTCAGCCGCCAGGCGAATGTTTCAGTGCGGACATACGTCAATCACGGGAAACGCAGTCGTGTGGTCGGCACTTCAGGGACGTGTGAGCAATCGGCTGGCCCGGCATTTCCGCGCCGCGCCGCACCGGCTGCCTGCGTCGCATATGCCGATCGTGAGCTTCACCTTCGACGATGCTCCCGACAGCGCTGCAGGCGAGGGCGCCGAGCTTCTTGAGAGGCATGGCGGGCGGGGCACGTTCTATCTCGCCGGTAGCCTGATCGGTCAACCGTCGGACCACTGGCATGGGTTGTCGGACGACGCGATCGTCCGGCTGCATCGCGCCGGTCATGAGATTGCCTGCCATACCTTTTCGCACAAGAGCTCGGCTGATCTCGACGAGGCCGCCATGGCGCGCGAGATCGAGCGGAACCGCTCGTATTTTCGCGCGATCGATTCCTCGATCAGGCTGGAGAACTTCGCCTATCCCTATGGGCTTGCCTCGGTCTGGCGCAAGCCGCAACTCGCCAAGGCATTTCGTTCGGCGCGCGGCATCCTTCCAGGCGTCAACAGCGGCGTCATCGACCTCCAGTTCCTGCGCGCCTCGCCTTTGGTGGATCGCGAGATCGATAAAGCGGGCGTCGATCGCTATTTCGACGAGGCGGTCGCGAGAGGCGGATGGCTCATCTTCTATGGTCACGACGTCGCGAGTGCGCCGAGCCCCTTTGGCTGCACTCCGGACCTGATGCGTCACGCGCTGGAGGCCGCCGGAAAGCGCCACATGCCGATCGTGACGGTCGCAGAGGCCTTGCGGCGAATCGGGGCGTAGCTTCGCCTTCGCTCAGCATCTCTTTTCACCTCTCCCCGCTTGCGGGGAGAGGTCGGATCGCATCGTCAGATGCGATCCGAGTGAGGGGGACCACCCGCGCGTCCATCTGCCGCCTCCCTTGCAGAAACTCCCCCTCACCCCGACCCTCTCCCCGCAAGCGGGGAGAGGGAGAAGATGGACTTGCCACGCCCCCCGCCGCCATGCGACTGGCCTTGTGACAATCTCACGGCCCAGGTTCCAGCTCCCTCATGTCCGTTCCCTCCACCGCTCCGCTCTCTGCGCCGGCCAACGGCCGCGACGCGTTGTCGGTGCTGCATTCGGTGTTCGGCCTGCCGGGTTTTCGCGGCGCCCAAGGCGAGATCATCCGGCATGTCACGGACGGCGGCAATTGCCTGGTGCTGATGCCGACCGGCGGCGGCAAGTCACTGTGCTATCAACTTCCCGCATTGCTGCGCGAAGGCTGCGGCATCGTGGTCTCGCCGTTGATCGCGCTGATGCGCGACCAGGTCGCCGGGCTGATCGAGGCCGGCGTCAACGCCGCTGCGCTGAACTCGTCGCTGACGCCGCAGGAAGCCTCCGATATCGAGCGCCGCCTGCTCGCGGGCGATCTCGATCTGCTCTATGTCGCGCCGGAACGCCTGGTCACGGCGGGCTGCCTGTCGCTGCTGGCGCAAGCCAAGGTGGCGCTGTTCGCGATCGACGAGGCGCATTGCGTCTCGCAATGGGGCCATGACTTCCGCCCCGAATATGTCGGCCTCTCCATCATCGCCGAGCGCTTTCCCGGCGTGCCGCGCATCGCGCTGACCGCGACCGCCGACGAGCTGACGCGCAAGGAGATCGTCGCTCGGCTTCAGCTCGCGGATGCGCCGCAATTCGTCTCGAGTTTCGACCGGCCCAACATCCGCTACGAGATCGTCGACAAGCGCAACGCGGTGTCGCAGCTCAAGGAGTTCATCCGGGAGCGGCATGCGGGCGATGCCGGCGTGGTCTATTGCCTGTCGCGCAACCGCGTCGAGGAGGTCGCCGTCGCGCTTCAGGACGCCGGCATCGCGGCGCTGCCCTACCATGCCGGGCTCGACGGCAGCGTGCGCTCGCGCAACCAGGACCGCTTTCTCAACGAGGACGGCATCGTCATCGTTGCGACCATCGCCTTCGGCATGGGCATCGACAAGCCCGACGTGCGCTTCGTCGCCCATCTCGACCTGCCCAAGAGCATCGAGGCCTATTACCAGGAGACGGGCCGCGCCGGCCGCGACGGCAAGCCGTCGGCGGCCTGGATGGCCTATGGGCTCTCGGACATCGTGCAGCAGCGTCGCATGATCGACGAGTCCAGCGCCTCCGACGAATTCAAGCGGGTCTCGATCGGCAAGCTCGATGCGCTGGTCGGCCTTGCCGAGACGCCGCACTGCCGGCGTCGGCGGCTGCTCGCCTATTTCGGCGAGATCGTGATGGGCGAGAGCTGCGGCAATTGCGACAATTGCCTGACGCCGCCGAAGATGCGCGACGGCAAGGTGCTGGCGCAGAAGCTGTTGTCCTGCGTCTATCGCACCGGGCAGCGTTTTGGCGCGATGCACCTGATCGACGTGCTGGTCGGGCGCCTGACCGAGAAGGTGACGCAGTTCGGCCACGACAAATTGTCCGTGTTCGGCATCGGGCGCGAGCTCAACGAAAAGCAGTGGCGCACCGTTCTGCGGCAGTTGGTGGCGATGGGCCATTTGCAGAGCGACAGCGAAGCGTTCGGTGCGCTGAAGCTGACCGAGACCGCGCGCGGCGTGCTGCGCGGCGAAACCGAAGTCTGGCTGCGCGAGGAGGCGCCCGGCACGCGCATTCGCGCGAACCGCGGCAAATCCCGCCGCGGCGACCTTGCGCCCGCCGCCAACGCCGCGCCAGGCGATGTCGATCCCGAACTGCGCGCGCGGCTGCGCTCGTGGCGTTCGGAGGTCGCGCGCGAGCGCGGCGTGCCGGCCTATGTGGTGCTGCACGATGCCACCATCGACGGCATCGTCCGGGCCTGGCCGACGACACTCGACGAGCTCCGCAACGTGCCCGGCATCGGCGACAAGAAGCTCGAGCATTACGGCGACGAGCTGCTGCAGATCGTCAAGACGCGGTAGGCGACAAATACTCCGCCGTCATCCCGGACAAGCGCGCCCAAGGCGCGCGCAGATCCGCGATCCATAACCACAGGCCGATGTGGTCACGGCAGGCAGGCCACCACGAGCCGTCGCAAAAACGATTGCTGCGGCGTATGGGTCCCGGGTCGGCGCTGACGCTTGCCCGGGACGACAGCGGAGGCGAGGCGAGAGGTGGGTTACCTCACCCATTCCTGAACGCATACGCGTAACCGTTCAGCGCGGGGGCGCCGCCGAGATGGGCGTAGAGGATCTTCGCGCCCTTCTCGAAATAGCCCTTCTTCGCCAGATCGATCAGACCCTGCATCGACTTGCCCTCGTAGACGGGATCGGTGATCATGCCTTCGAGACGCGCGCTGAGGCGGATTGCCTCCTTGGTCTCTTCCGAGGGCACGCCATAGGCGGGATAAGCGTAGTCCTCGATCAGCACCACGTCGTCGGCGACGAGCTGCGTGCCGAGCTCGACGAGCTCAGCGGTGTTCTGCGCGATCTCGAGCACCTGCGCCTTGGTCTGCGCCGGCGTGAACGAGGCGTCGATACCGATCACCTTGCGGGCGCGGCCGTCGGCGGCGAAGCCGACCAGCATGCCGGCATGGGTGGAGCCGGTCACCGTGCACACGATGATGTAGTCGAACTTGAAGCCGAGCTCGGCTTCCTGCTTGCGCACTTCCTCGGCGAAGCCGACATAGCCGAGCCCGCCAAACTTGTGCACGGAGGCGCCGGCGGGAATCGCGTAAGGCTTGCCGCCCGCGGCCTTCACCTCCTCGATCGCCTGCTCCCAGCTCTTGCGGATGCCGATGTCGAAGCCGTCGTCGACCAGGCGCACGTCGGCGCCCATGATGCGCGACAGCATGATGTTGCCGACGCGGTCATAGACGGCGTCCTCGTGCGGCACCCAGGCTTCCTGCACCAGGCGGCACTTCATGCCGATCTTGGCCGCGACCGCGGCGATCATACGGGTGTGGTTCGACTGCACGCCGCCGATCGAGACCAGGGTGTCGGCGTTGGAGGCGATCGCATCAGGGATGATGTATTCGAGCTTGCGCAGCTTGTTGCCGCCATAGGCGAGGCCGGAATTGCAGTCCTCGCGCTTGGCATAGATCTCGACATTGCCGCCGAGATGCTTGGACAGCCGCTCCAGCTTCTCGATGGGCGTCGGGCCGAAGGTCAGCTTGTAGCGCGGAAATTTGTCGAGCTTCATGGGGTCATCCCGATTGGCGTTGATGGCGGCAGCTGCCTAGCATCGCGCAAAGGAAATGTGCTCTCAAATGTTGCACCCATATTGCACTCTCTCTTGCAGCATTTGCGCCTTGAGCTAACAATTATTCCAGAAAATCGCCCAGCAATGGAAGTTTCTTTCATGCCCGCCCGGCTCGACCGTATTGACCTTAAGATCCTGAGATTGCTGCAGAATAACGGCCGGCTCAGCAATGCCGAGCTGGCCGTATCAGTCGCGATCAGCCCCGCCACCTGCCATCGCCGCACCCAGCGCCTGTTCGAGGACGGGTTCATCGCGGCCGTCCGCGCCATGGTCGCCCCCAAGAAGGTGGCGAAGGGCACGCTCGTGATGGTCGGCGTCGTGCTCGACCGCTCCACACCGGAGAGCTTTGCCACCTTCGAGCAGGCGATCGCCAGGCTGAAATTCGTGCTCGACTGCCACCTCGTCGCCGGCGACTTCGACTATTTCCTGAAGATCCGGGTCGGCGACATGGAGGATTTCAACCGCATCCACGGCGAGCAGCTGATCGCGCTGCCCGGCGTGCGCCAGACCCGCACATTCTTCGTGATGAAGGAGGTCGTCGACAACGCGCCGCTGGAATTTTGAGCGCGGCACACAAGGCGCCCGCGTGCTAAAGCATGATCCGGAAAAGTGCGCAGCGGTTTTCCGAAAAGATCATGCTTAAACAACAACCTAAAGCGCGATGACGATTCATCCTAATCGCATCGCGCTTTAGATGGACATCAGTCTTCAAGGAATCGCCTGGTCATGCCGATGGAGCCGCCTCCCTTCCGCCACCCGGCCGGGCCTGCCTATCGGCGCGGCTGGGTCGATGAGGCCGTGGCCGCGATCGAGGCCGACCAGTGCCGCACCGCCGATACGCATCTGATCCGGCTGATCGTGCCGGCGCTATCAGGCATCGACATCTATCTGAAGGACGAATCCACCCATCCGACCGGCAGCTTGAAGCATCGCCTGGCGCGCTCGCTGTTTCTCTACGCACTCTGCAACGGTCACATCCGTGAAGGCACACCTGTGGTCGAGGCCTCGTCGGGATCGACTGCGGTGTCGGAGGCCTATTTCGCAGAGATGATCGGCGTGCCCTTCTACGCCGTGATGCCGCGCACGACCTCGGCGGAGAAGATCGCCGCCATCGAGCATTACGGCGGCCATTGCCATCTGATCGACGACGGCCGGGCGCTGTATGCGGAAGCCGCCGCGCTCGCCTCGCGGCTGAACGGTCACTACATGGACCAGTTCACCTTCGCCGAGCGTGCCACCGATTGGCGCGGCAATAACAACATCGCCGAATCGATCTTTACGCAATTGCAGGGCGAGCCGCGACCGTTGCCGGATTGGATCGTGATGGGCGCCGGCACCGGCGGCACGTCGGCCACCATCGGGCGCTATTTGCGCTACCGGCAGTATCCGACACGGCTATGCGTTGCCGATGTCGAGCATTCCGCCTTCTTCGATTGTTTCCGCTCGCAGGACCGTTCGCCTGTCTGCGACCGCCCGTCGCTGATCGAGGGCGTCGGCCGGCCGCGTTGCGAGCCCTCCTTCGTGCCTGAAGTGGTCGACCGCATGATGAAGATTCCGGACGTGGCCACGATCGCGGCGATGAACGTGTTGTCGCGCCGGCTGCGTCGTCCGGTGGGCGGCTCCACCGGCACCAATTTCCTGGCGCTGTGCCGGCTGGCCTCGGAGATGCGCCAGGCGAACGTGGCGGGGTCGCTGGTGACGCTGATCTGCGATTCCGGCGAGCGCTACCGCCAGACCTATTACGAGCCCGAATGGCTGAAGGCGCGCGGGCTCGATCCGGCGCCGTTCGAGGCGGCGCTGTCGTCGTTTCTCACGACGGGCGAGCCGTTGACGCTTGCCGTCGACGACGTCTTCAATCCGCAGAGCGTACGAAGTCCCGCCGCGTCATAGCAGCGTCTTCCTGCCGTTTTCCAAATTGGCACGACCGTCACGGCAACTTCACTTGCCCTGCGCACGCATGCAGGTGACGGTTGTGGTCTCAACGAGGAGATCCTGCCGTGCGCCTTCCCATTCTCGATCCCAAGGATCTGACCGACGAACAGAAGCCGCTCTATGACGACATGCGAGCCGGCATCACCGACCATTTCAAGGGTTTTGTGAACATGCGCGACGACGGCGCGCTGCTCGGGCCCTGGAACCCCTGGATCCGCGAGCCGCGCTTCGGCGGGCCGGTGTGGGAGCTGGTCAAGGCGATCGCGTCGAACCCGTTGCTGCCCGCGCCGGTGCGCGAGGTCGCGATCCTCGTCACCGGCTCGCATTTCCGGTCCGGTTACGAACTCTATGCTCATGTGCTTGTCGCCGAGCAGCGCGGCCTCTCCGACGAGAAACTCGCGACCATCGTTGCGGGGCAGCGGCCGGTGGACCTCACCAGGCAGGAGGCGGTCGCCTATGACATGGCCTCGGCCCTGGTCAGCGGTGGCGTGCTGCCAGAGCTGACTTATCGTGCGGCGGTGAAGGAGTTCGGCGAACACGGTGCGGCCGAGCTGTCCTATCTGGTCGGCGTCTACTGCATGGTCTCGGTCACGCTCAACACGTTCGACGTGCCGGTTCCGGATTAGCAGCGGCTTCGTTTCATTTGAGCATGATCCTTTTCCGGGATCATGCTCAATTGCGCACGGCGTAGAGCGGCGTTCGCAAGGTCAGCTGATAGGACGGCTTCGGCGTCCACGCGATCAGCGCGGTGATGCCGAACAGGCGGTTGTCGTTGTCGTCCATGCGGTCAAGGTCGAGCCGCAGGATCGGCTGGGTGAAGGACTCCGCGATCGTCCGTCCCGCGAGCTGCGCGCCACCGAAGGACTGCATGCCGAGGCGCCCGGTGAACTTCCAGTTGCTCGGCCATTGGTAGTAGCCGCCGGCATAGAGGATCGTGTTCGGCCGGATGCTGGCGAACGTACTGGCAATGGTGGCGGTGGTGTATTGCATGCCGGCCAACCAGCCTCGCGTCTCGTCCTCGTCGAGCGCGTAGTCGAATTCCAGGATGTTGTTGAAGGAATTCACCATGCCCTGCTCGTTCGGCACCGACTGCGTCAGCGTCGATTGCAGCGTGATGGTCGGGATCTTGCCGCCATTCTGCTGGTGGAGGTCGGCCTGCACGCCGATGTTCCAGCTGGTGATGTCGAAGGACGACCAGCCGCCGCCGATATCCGTCGTCGATCCGGACACGCCGCCATAGAGCGAGACACGGTCGGTGACGTCGACAGTCAGCGGCAGGTCAACGGCAATCGACTTCGCCGCCGGCAGGCCGT
Organism: Bradyrhizobium sp. LVM 105; assembly: GCF_003957705.1. Classification (NCBI taxonomy): domain Bacteria; kingdom Pseudomonadati; phylum Pseudomonadota; class Alphaproteobacteria; order Hyphomicrobiales; family Nitrobacteraceae; genus Bradyrhizobium; species Bradyrhizobium sp. LVM 105. The sequence continues at coordinate 150,767 of NZ_QZMV01000014.1, forward strand.
TCGGCAGCGTCGTGCTTCGTCGCGCCGCCAGGGCTTGGAACGCGGCCGACAGCGAGGTGGTGCCGAAGCCGAGCCCGAGCGTGCCTGCGGGGATCGTCGCGTAGCTGGTGCGGAGGTCGAGGTAGATGTTCGGAACAGTCGGCTTTGCCGGTGCGTCCTCGTCCGCCTCGGCGGGGAAGGCCGCGCTTGCTGAAACCGTCACGCAGGCCAGCCCCAGCGCGACGGCGCGCAAAGCCGGACGATGCGGTGGGTTGCGAGTTGACACGTGACAATCCGACGCGTGAGGCTCTGGTGGCGGAAGCGCACGCTAGATGGAACGTGATCGCTCCCGCGGTCAAGCGCTATCGGCAAACGATGGACTGTATCGACGCACGCGGCTACCCTGTCGTGACTGCACCGACACTCTCGCCGGCCAGAGTGCAGGCCAGACAACGGAGGACGACAGCCATGACCACGTCACGCCGCATCCTGCTCGCCGGAATGGCGGGGCTCGCCCTCGCTCCGACCGCTGCGGCGGCCGCACCGGCGCCAGTGGTCGATGACACGACGGTTGCCGAAGAACGCTTTGCGCGCATGATTGCCGCAGCGCATGCGCCCGACGTCACCTGCGCCCGCCAGGCGGAGCGTTATGCGGACGCGCATTGGCCTGACTATGTCATGGCGGCCAGGGCCGTGCTCGGCGCGCGCGTGTGATCTACCTCTCCACCGCTCGCCGCACCTGCTCGCCGATTTGCGACAGCACGAGCTGCGCCTGCGGCAGGATCGCGCCCATGGCGTGGAAATTGTGAACCATGCCGTCGTGGCAGACATGCTCGACGGCGACGCCTGCGGCGAGCAGCTTGCGGGCATAGGCATTGCCTTCATCGCGCATCGGGTCGTACTCGGCGGTGTGGATGATCGCGGTCGGCAGGCCGGTGAGCCGGGTGGCGCGCAGGGGAGAGACGCGGGGGTCGGCGGTGTCGATGTCGTCGGGCAGATAGTCGGAAAGATCGGCCTCGATCGTGACGCGATCGATCAGATGACCCTCGGCAAAGGCCTCGCGCGACGGCGAGGTTTCCTCGAAATCCAGCACCGGGCAGATCAGGCATTGCGCGGCGATGGCAAGGCCCGCGGTCTGCGCCGCCTCCTGACATACGATCGCAGCGAGCGTTGCACCGGCGGAATCGCCGCCGACCACCAGGCGGTCCGCGTCGATGCCGAGCGATGCGGCCTCGCGCGCGACCCATTCGGTGGCCGCGATGGCATCGTCGACGGCGGCAGGAAATCTGTGCTCCGGCGCGAGTCGGTAATCGACGGAAACGAGGCGGCAGCCGGTGGCATGCGCCAGCGCCGCCGCGATGCGATCATGCGTGGCGATGCCGCCGGCGACGAGGCCGCCGCCATGAAAGAACACGAAGCCCGGTGCAAGCTCGTCGGCATTTGCAGGCGTGTAGAGGCGATAGGGCACCTCGCCGGCGCGGCCGGGCAGCACGCCATCGCGCGTCGTCACATCCGGCGCATCCGCACGCGCGAACTGCATCAGCTTGGCCAGCGATTGCCGCCGCGCCTCCACGCTCGGCCGGCTTTTCGCCTGCGGCGCAGCCGCGGCCATCATGGTCAACAAGCGCTTTGCGAGCGGATCGAGCGGCATGGCAATCTCCGTATCATCGCCCGCATTATAGCCTTTTTGGCGCGTTTTACCCTCCAGGGGAGGGTGCAGGTCCGGCAGCAAATCGTTTAGAAATTGGGACAATAGTGCCCGGATATTTCCAAGGGGAGGCCGTCATGGCCGAGATCAAGAAGCCGATCGAATATTCGCCGAGCTGGACCTTCTTCGAGGGTAAATGGCACGACGGCAACGTGCCGATCATGGGCCCGCGCACGCACGCGGCCTGGCTCGGCTCGGTGGTATTCGACGGTGCGCGCGCGTTCGAGGGCGTCGCGCCCGATCTCGACCGTCACCTCGCGCGCGCCAATCAATCCGCGATCAATTTTGGCCTGAAGCCGGTGGTCGATACCAGCACCTGGCTCGGGCTTGCGACCGAAGGCATCGCACGCTTTGCGGCCAATGCCGAGCTCTACGTCCGTCCGATGTATTGGGCGCAGAGCGGCTCGGGCGGCGGCGTGCTGTTCGATCCCGAAACCACCAATTGGTGCCTGTGCATCTACGAGGCGCCGATGCCAAAGCCGGTCGGCAACGCCATCACCCTGTCGCCGTTCCGCCGGCCCACCGCCGAATGCGCGCCGGTCGAGGCGAAGGCGGCCTGCCTCTATCCGAACAATTCGCGTGCGCTGGCGGAAGCCGCCTCGCGCGGCTTCCAGAACGCGCTGATGCTGGACATGCTCGGCAACGTCGCCGAGTTCGGCAATTCCAACGTTTTCATGGCCAGGGACGGCGTGGTCTACACGCCGGTTCCCAACGGCACGTTCCTCGACGGCATCACGCGCCAGCGCGTCATCAGCCTGCTCCGCGGCGACGGCGTCAATGTGGTCGAGAAGACGTTACGCTATGCCGATTTCCTCGCTGCCGACGAAATCTTCTCCACCGGCAATTTCGCCAAGGTCGCCCCGGTGATCCGCATCGACGCGCGCGAGCTGAAGCCGGGTCCGTTCTACGCCAAAGCGCGAAAACTCTATTGGGACTTTGCGCATGCGGTGAAGCTGGCGGCGTAGGCGCCGATTCCTCCGTCATTGCGAGCGCAGCGAAGCAATCCAGGATCTTTCCGCGGCGGCAGTCTGGATTGCTTCGCTGCGCTCGCAATGACGAGTTGGTGGAGCCTGCGGGCTTCGCTTACGAGCTACGCTTCCGAAACCGGCTGAACTGAAACGCCTGCGTCGAATCCCACGGTGTCTGATGCGTCTCGCGGCGCGTCTCGATCAGCTCGAACTCCGGCCCGAGCTCCGCCTTGAGGCTGGCGCTGTCATGGCGCTGCACCGGCAGGCCGCTGCATTTCTCCGGACCATCGGGCGCAAACGTCGCGATGATGACGTGGCCGCCGGGCGCGACCCCAGACCGCAGGCGCTCGACGTAAGCCGCCCTGTCGCCCGGGTCGGTCAGGAAGTGGAACGCGGCGCGGTCGTGCCAGACCTCGTAGGTCTTTGCCGGCTGCCATCTGGTGGCATCGGCAACGATCCAGTCGACCATCGAAGCGCTTGCGCCGATCCGCTTCTTCGCCGCGTTAAGCGCATGGGCGGAAAGATCCAGCACAGAGACGTCGCGATATCCGTCAGCCAGCAGCGCATCGACCAGACGCGAAGCGCCGCCGCCGATATCGATGATGGCCGACCCGCGATCGGGATTGGTGGCCCGGATCATCGCGAGCGAGGTCGACGGGCTATTCTGAAACCAGCTGACCTCGTTCTCGCCCTTGGTGGCGTAGACGCTGTCCCAATGCGAGCTTCGGTCGGACATCTCGTATTCTCCGGCTCAACCGGATGCCGGGACGAAGGAGGAGCTATTCCTCCTTCTTCGACATCCGCTCCAGGCGCTCCTGCATTTCCTTCATCTGCTGGCGCAGATCGTCGATGTTGCTGTCCTTCGGCGTTTCAGCATTCGCGTCGGACCCCGCCTCGGCGGTGGTCGCCGGGCGCGGCGGGACGAAGGGCTTGAACATCGAGAAGGTCTGCTGGAACAGCTCCATGTTACGGCGGACTTGTTCTTCCAAAGGAGCAAAAGGAGTGCCGGACAGGGTATTGGCGATCTGCTTGCGGAACTTCTCTTGCTCCTGGGTCAGGGTCGCGATCGACTGCTCCAGATATTTCGGCACCACCATCTGCATGCTGTCGCCGTAGAAGCGGATCAGCTGGCGCAGGAAGGTGGTCGGGAGCAGGTTCTGGCCGGCCTTGTTCTCCTGCTCGAAGATGATCTGGGCCAGCACCGAGCGGGTGATGTCGTCACCGGTCTTGGCGTCATAGACCAGGAAATCCTCGCCTTCCTTGACCATCGCGGCGAGGTCTTCCAGCGTCACATAGGTGCTCGTTCCGGTGTTGTAGAGCCGGCGGTTCGCGTATTTCTTGATGGTGGTGGGTTGGTCTGATTTCGCCATGGGCTCTCACTTGCAAGCGCGGAGAACGGGAACCCGGCGGGCCATGCCGCAGGGCGGGAAGAGTACGCAACGCAACAAAATAAGCATTTTCAAAGGGGGCACGCTACCGTTTTGTGCGGCACGGTTAATCGCAGAGCAAAATCGTGCTTGCGAAAGCGCCAAGAACGCTATTTTGAATGCGCTGCGGCATGAATTCGGTCGCCGGCCGATTGACATGCCTCAACGACGTTAACAGGATGGCTCACGACACTGGCGAGCCGTTCTCGTAAAGCTCCGCCTGCCCCCTTTAAAAAACCTCAAGCCTCAGGAGATGCCCATGTCAGACGATGTCGTCATCGTCAGCGCCGCCCGCACCCCGGTCGGTAGCTTCAACGGAGCGTTCGCGACCCTTCCCGCCCACGATCTCGGCGCCATCGCCATCAAGGCGGCGCTGGAGCGCGGTGGCATCGAGCCCGGCCGGGTCTCGGAAGTCATCATGGGGCAGATCCTGACCGCCGCGCAGGGCCAGAACCCCGCCCGCCAGGCCTCGATCGCCGCCGGCATTCCGGTGGAGAGCCCGGCCTGGGGCGTCAACCAGCTTTGCGGCTCGGGCCTGCGCACGGTCGCACTCGGCTACCAGGCGCTGCTCAACGGCGATTCCGAGATCGTGGTTGCAGGCGGCCAGGAATCCATGAGCATGGCCCCGCACGCCCAATATCTGCGTGGCGGCGTCAAGATGGGACCCGTCGAGTTCGTCGACACCATGATCAAGGACGGTCTGTGGGATGCCTTCAACGGCTACCACATGGGCAATACCGCCGAGAACGTCGCGCGACAGTGGCAGATCACCCGCGCCCAGCAGGACGAGTTCGCGGTGGCCTCGCAGCAGAAGGCCGAGGCGGCGCAGAAGGCCGGCAAGTTCAACGACGAGATCGTCCCCGTCACCATCAAGACCCGCAAGGGCGACGTCGTCGTCAGCGCCGACGAATATCCGCGTCATGGCGCAACGCTCGACGCGATGGCCAAGCTCCGTCCCGCCTTCGAGAAGGACGGCACGGTCACCGCAGGCTCTGCGTCCGGCATCAATGACGGCGCTGCCGCCGTGGTGCTGATGACCGCCAAGCAGGCGGCCAAGGAAGGCAAGAAGCCGCTGGCGCGAATCGTCTCCTGGGCGCAGGCCGGCGTCGATCCCAAGATCATGGGCTCGGGCCCGATCCCGGCTTCGCGCGCCGCGCTGAAGAAGGCGGGCTGGAATGTCGGCGATCTCGATCTGATCGAGGCCAACGAAGCCTTCGCGGCCCAGGCCTGTGCCGTCAACAAGGACCTCGGCTGGGACACCTCCAAGGTCAACGTCAATGGCGGCGCCATCGCAATCGGCCATCCGGTCGGTGCGTCCGGTGCGCGCGTGCTGGTGACGCTGCTGCACGAAATGCAGAAGCGCGATTCGAAGAAGGGCCTCGCCACGCTGTGCATCGGCGGCGGCATGGGCATCGCGATGTGCATCGCGCGCGACTGACGATCGCCGACGTGCAGCTTACGCGCAGTTTGCGCGTGCGCTGCACACGTCAGTGAGTGCGTTGCACGCGATTAAAAAGGCAGCGGCTGCAAATCAAATATTCTTCGCAACCGCGCAGGCCTCGACTAAATACAAACGCCCGGCTCGACGCCGGGCGTTTTGCTCTTGATGTCCGTCAAACCAACCGCATAATCCAACGTTAAAAAAGCGATCACGTCAGAAACGTCCGAAGAGTCCAAGGGAAGGAATACGACATGGCACGTGTTGCATTGGTCACGGGTGGTACGCGGGGCATCGGTGCTGCGATCAGCAAGGCGCTGAAGGCGGCCGGCTACAAGGTCGCGGCGAGCTATGCCGGCAACGACGCGGCGGCGGAGAAGTTCAAGGCCGAGACCGGCATTGCCGTGTACAAATGGGACGTCAGCAGCTTCGAGGCCTGCGCCGAAGGCGTGAAGAAGGTCGAGGCCGATCTCGGGCCGGTCGAGGTGCTCGTCAACAATGCCGGCATCACCCGCGACACCGCCTTCCACAAGATGACGCTCGAGCAGTGGAACGCTGTCATCAACACCAATCTCGGATCGCTGTTCAACATGACGCGCCAGGTCATCGAGGGCATGCGCGCGCGCAAGTTCGGCCGCATCATCTCGATCTCGTCGATCAATGGACAGAAGGGGCAGTTCGGTCAGGTCAATTACTCCGCGGCGAAGGCCGGCGACATCGGCTTCACCAAGGCGCTGGCGCTGGAGAACGCCAAGGGCGGCATCACCGTGAATGCGATCTGCCCCGGCTACATCAACACCGAAATGGTGCAGGCGGTGCCGAAGGACGTTCTGGAGAAGAACGTGATCCCCCAGATTCCGGCCGCTCGGCTCGGCGAGCCCGAGGAGATCGCGCGCGCGGTCGTGTTCCTCGCCGCCGACGAGTCCGGTTTCATCACGGGATCGACGCTGACGGTCAACGGCGGCCAGTACATGGTGTGATGCGAGCGCATCACGCCGGCTGATATTTCTCACATCGTCATGCCCGGGCTTGTCCCGGGCCTCATGCCCTGTCATTCCGGGGCGCCGCGCCAGCGGCGAACCCGGAATCTCGAGGTTCCGGGTTCGGCTCTTCGAGCCGCCCCGGAACGACGAGGCCCTGGAATGACTCCCCGTACCGCGACGCTGATCGGATTGACCGCGATCCTGATGTGGTCGCTGCTCTCGGTGATGACGGTGGCGACCGGAAAGATCCCGGCGTTTCAGCTCGCCGCAATGACCTTCGCGATCGGCGGCCTGGTCGGCCTGCTCACCTGGATCGGGCGCGGCGATGCGGCGAAAAGCCTGCGTCAGCCGCCGGTCGTCTGGGTCGTCGGCGTCGGCGGCCTGTTCGGCTATCACGCGCTGTATTTCCTCGCGCTGCGCTTCGCGCCGCCGGCCGATGCCGGCCTTCTGAACTACATGTGGCCGCTCTTGATCGTGCTGTTCTCGTCGTTCCTGCCCGGCGAGCGGCTCGCCCTGCATCACATCGTCGGCGCCGTGCTCGGCCTCGTCGGCACCGTGCTGCTGTTCGCCGGCAACACCTCCGGCTTCGCGCCGGGAGCGGTGCCGGGACTGATCGCGGCCTTCATCGCCGCGTTCGTCTGGGCAACCTATTCGGTGCTGTCGCGCCGATTGAAAGCCGTGCCGACCGATGCGGTCGCGGGCTTCTGCCTGGCCACCGCCGTGCTGGCCGCGCTGATGCATGGCCTGTTCGAAACCACCGTCTGGCCGGAGACCGCGTTGCAATGGCTCTCGGTGATCGCGCTCGGCATCGGCCCCGTCGGCGCCGCGTTCTACGCCTGGGACATCGGCATGAAGCGCGGCGACATCCGCGTGCTCGGCGCCGCCTCCTACGCGACGCCGCTGCTCTCGACCGGCTTCCTCATCGCCGCCGGCTTCGCCAAGGCCAGCGCCAACATCGCCATCGCAGCGATCCTGATTGCCGGCGGTGGCCTGATCGCGGCCAAGGATATGGTGCTGAGGAAGCGATGATTGTCATTCCGGGGCGCACGAAGCGCGAACCCGGAAATGACGGTGCGAAGTTACGGTTCCCAGCCCTGCGGTGCGAGTTCGAAGCCCGCGAACTCGAACGCGGGCGCGACGGTGCAGCCGACCAGGGTCCACTCGCCTGATGTTTCCGCCATCTGCCATGCATGCGCCGGCACGATGGCCTGCGGCCGTTCGCCGCCGGCGAGGTCGGTGCCGAGCCGCACCTCGTGCTGGGAGCAGCCGTCATGGGCGATGCGCAGCCTCAAGGGGCTGCCGGCATAATAATGCCAGGTCTCGACCGCATCGACGCGATGCCAGTGCGAGCGCTCGCCGCGGGCGAGCAGGAAATAGATCAAGGTCGAGCGCGAACGGCCGTTGGCGTCCGTGGCCTGATCGCGAAACGTCTCGCGATAATGGCCGCCCTCGGGATGCGGCCGCAGTTCAAGGCGCGCGATGATCTCGGCTGCGGTCGGCATCGATCCTCGTCAGGATTTGTTCTTCAGGACTTGAGCGTCAGGATTTATTCTTGCGCTCGCGCAGCTCGCCGAACACCGCGGCGGCATCGGCGCCCTTCATGTGCAGCTTGGCGGCGACCTGTGGCTCGTCGGCGCGCAGGAATACGTTGGCGCGTTTCTCCTCGCCCAGCAGCGTGGGAATGGTCGGCTTGTTCTCGGCCCGCAGCTTCGCCACCTCCGCCGCGCGCGCCTGGAGCGCCGCATTGTCGGGCTCGACGGTTAACGCGAACTTGACGTTGGAGGCGGTGTATTCGTGGCCGCAATAGAGCCTGAAGTCGTCGGGCAGGGCGCGCAGCTTCAGAAGCGAATCCCACATCATCGGATAGGTGCCCTCGAACACGCGGCCGCAGCCGATCGAGAACAGCGTGTCGGCGGCGAAGACCGTCTTCTCGGTGTCGAACACGTAGGAGACGTGGTCGAGCGTGTGGCCGGGCGTCTCCAGGACGCGCGCCAGCAAATTGCCGATCTTGACCACGTCGGCATTGGCGACACGCAGGTCGACGTTCGCGATCGCGGTGGTCTTGTCGTGCGGCGCGACGACGCGGCAATCGTATTTCCGCTTGAGTTCGGCGACCCCGCCGACATGATCGCCGTGATGATGGGTGATCAGGATGTCGGTGAGCTGCCAACCCTCGCGCTCCAGCGCCTTGATGATGGGGCCGGCCTCGGGCGCGTCGATCGACGCCGTCGCCTTGGTTTCCACATCGTGGATCAGATAACCGAAATTGTCGTTTAAACAGGTGAAAGTACGAATTTCGGCGGCCATGTCATCTCCATCGGGCTCAGCCCCGCCAGACAAATATGGCGTTAACGTTGCGCAGGCAATGCAATATTCCGCGCGCAGGCGCGGCCCTGCGCATGTTACATTGCGGTCATGACCATCGACGTCGTCGATCTCCGCGAGTTCTATTCCCGCCGCCTCGGGATCGTGGCGCGGCAAATGATCAATCGCGGCATCAGGGAGCGCTGGCCGGGCGCGGAGGGCCAGCGCGTGCTCGGCCTCGGCTATCCCACGCCCTATCTGGGGTTGTTCCGCGAAGATGCCGAGCGCTGCATCGCCTTCATGCCGGCGGCCCAGGGCGTCCTGAAATGGCCGACGGGGCGGCCGGCGCTGGCCTCGCTGGTCGACGAATTCTCGCTGCCGCTTCCCGACGCCGCGGTCGACCGCATCCTGCTGGTTCACGCGCTAGAGATGTCGGACGATCCGGCCGCGCTGCTGCGCGAGGTGTGGCGCGTGCTGTCGCCCTCGGGCCGCGTGATCGCGGTGATCCCGAACCGGCGCGGGGTGTGGACCCGCACCGACAGCACGCCATTCGGTCACGGCCGGCCCTATTCGCGCTCGCAGATCACCGATCTGTTGCGACAGACCTGGTTCACGCCGACCGCGTGGGGTGAGGCGTTGTTCATGCCGCCCTACGCCGGCGGCTGGGTGCTGAGATCGGCACAGATGTGGGAGCGCGCCGGTGCGGCGCTGTCGCTGCCTTTTGCCGGCGTGCACATCGTCGAGGCCACCAAGCAGGTCTATCGTGCGATCCCCGCCAAGCGCGAGCGGGCGCGGCTGATTCCCTCGCTCGCCAAGCCCGTGCTGGTGCCGTCCTCGACGGTGACGCGCGGCTGAAAAAACTCGTCCCGGCGAGGCCGGGACGAGTTCAGATCAGAAAAGCAGAAAAGGCTTACTCGCCGGTCGCGAGATCGTCGCTCGAGGCAGCTGGCGCTGCCTCGCGCTCGGGGCGCGGGCCATGCGGCCGGCGCCGCCGACGCGGAAACCGTTCGCCACCGCCGCCGCCGCCAGCCTCGAAGCCGGGCTGGCCGCCGTTTGCGCCGACATTCACTTGCGGCTGCGGGCCGGTGATGAAGGACGGCAGGCGATCGACGCCGGCATCGGCGATGACGGGCTGCGGCTGGTTGGCGGGCAGCGGCTGCGGCTGATATTGCGGCTGCGGACGATGATCGCGTTCGCGGTGCTCGCGCGGCTGCTGGTCGCGCTGATAGGGCTGCTGCTGGTTGTCGCGCTGCTGATGATCACGCTGGTGATGATCGCGCTGGCCGTCGCGGTCGCGCGCGAAAGGCTGCTGCGGCGGCTGCGGGACGAAGCCCGGCTCTTGGCCGAAATTCGAGAAATTCTCGCCGTCGTCCTCATCGTCGCCGCTGGGGCTGCTGATGGGCTCGTCACCGCGCGGCTGCTGGTTCTGGCGGAACTGCTCCTGCGCCGCCGCGATCAGGCGGAAATAATGCTCGGCATGCTGGTAGTAGTTCTCCGCCGCAACGGGGTCGCCGGAGGAGCGGGCGTCGCGCGCAAGCTGGAGGTACTTTTCGGCGATGTGCGAAGCCGTGCCGCGGATCTTGATGTCGGGTCCGTTGGACTCGTAGACCCGGGTCATCGGGTTCTGGCTGCGCCGGTTGTTGTTGTTATTGTTGTTGCGGTTGCGCATCCGCTGCTTGTTCTGACCGTTTCTCATGTCCTGCCTTTAATTCCAGCCCTAAAGGTTGCACGCATTACTGATTGCTAGGAGTGACCTGGTGACAGCGGTTTCACGTCGCATGCGCGCACCGCGCGCAAGAGCGGATCCAACCCTGCCAATGTTCGTCGACCGTCGCGTTCAACAAGGACGCGTTCCCCACCCGCCAGCATTGATCGCCAGCGAATCCATTCATTTCGCTTGCCGAAACAAGCCCAGCGGTGTTGCGTAAGTCTTCAAGCGCAATATCAGGCTTTCGTTCACGTTGCGGTCGGAGAGCAGCGCAGCTCCACTGGCTATCGCGCTTCACAGGACCTGCGGCTTGGAACCTATAATCAGTAAAGCTCTCGCCCGAGAGCCCGGCTTTCACCCGCAAGTCTACGGGGCCGGCACCGATGTGTTGATCGGAACGTAGTCGTTCCCAAGGGATATTCCAAGAGCTTTTTGCAAGCCAATCCGGCTTTTATGGGGGCATTTTTCGGGCCGAAACGGCCCGCGGAATGCCCGCCAGGTCAGCCTTGGGTGGCCTGTCCATCGTTAACCCCGCTGCCGCCATGAGGGTTTCAATATTTTTCGCCTGGCCCCGGCCGGCCTCGACGACCAGCGCGCCGCCGGGGGCGAGGCGCTCGCTCGCCTGCGGGATCAGGGCGCGGTAGGCGTCATATCCGTCGTTGCCGCCGTCGAGCGCCAGATGCGGATCGTGCTCGCGCACCTCGACGCTCAATGTCGGAATCTCGGCCGAGGGAATATAGGGCGGGTTCGACACGATGAGGTCGAACGGGCCGCGGAGCGCCGACGCATAGGAGCAGGCGACGAAAGCGGCGCGGCCGCCGAGACCGAGAGCGACGGCATTGTCACGCGCCGTGCTGAGCGCGGTCAGGCTGATATCGGTGCCGATGCCAAACGCATCGGGAATTTCGTGCAACAGCGCGAGCAGGATCGCGCCCGATCCGGTGCCGATGTCGGCGATGCGCGGAGGCGGTGCGGCTTTCCGTTCGCGAAGGATCTCGAGCGCGAGATCGACCACGGTCTCGGTATCGGGGCGCGGGACCAGGGTTGCTTCCGACAGACGAAACGGCAGGCCCCAGAATTCGCGTGTGCCGAGAATGCGCGCCACCGGTTCGCCGGCGCTGCGGCGCCGTGCATGCTCGGTGAGCCGCGACGCCTCGGCGTCCGTGAGCGGCCGGGCGGCTTGCGCGATCAGGCCGGTCAGATCGAGGCCGAGGACCGCGCCGACCAGGATACGGGCATCGAGCTCGGCCTCCTCGATTCCCGCCGATCTCAGCTGTCCAGCCAGCGAGCGCCGCGCGCTCTCGATGGATTGTCCGGTGAGGGGATTACTCACGCGTCACGCCGCCACGCCTTGTGCGGCGAGCTGCGCGGCCTGGTGCTCGGTGGTCAGCGCGTCGATCAATTCGCCGAGCGATTCGCCCGCGATCACCTGTGGCAGCTTGTAGAGCGTCAGATTGATGCGGTGGTCGGTGACGCGCCCTTGCGGAAAATTGTAGGTGCGGATGCGCTCGGAGCGGTCGCCGGAGCCGACCTTCTCCTTGCGCTCGGCCGAGCGGGCGGCATCGACGCGCTGCCGCTCGGCGTCGTAGATGCGCGAGCGCAGGATGTTCATGGCGGAGGCGCGGTTCTTGTGCTGCGAGCGGCTGTCCTGCATCATCACCACGATGCCGGTCGGGATGTGGGTGATGCGGATCGCCGATTCGGTCTTGTTGACGTGCTGGCCGCCGGCGCCTTGCGCGCGCATGGTCTCGATGCGCAGATCGTCGTTCTTGATGTCGACATCGACGTCCTCGACCTCCGGCAGCACGGCGACCGTGGCCGCAGACGTGTGGATGCGTCCCTGCGTCTCGGTGTCGGGCACGCGCTGGACGCGGTGCACGCCGGATTCGAACTTCAGCTTGGAGAACGCGCCGCGGCCCTGCACCTCCGCGATGATTTCCTTGTAGCCGCCGACGGTGCCTTCGCTGGCCGAGATCACCTCGACCTTCCAGCCCTGCAAGGCGGCGAAGCGCTCGTACATCCGGAACAGATCGCCGGCAAACAGCGAGGCCTCGTCGCCGCCGGTGCCGGCGCGGATTTCCAGCACCACGTTGCGATCGTCCATGGCGTCCTTGGGCAAGAGCGCGACGCGAATCTTCTGGACCAGCTCCTCGATCTTCGGTGCCAGCTCGTCGCGCTCGGCTTCCGCCATGGCCCGCATCTCGGCATCGGTCGCGGGATCGGCGATCAGCGCCTCGGTGTCGGCGAGCTCCTTGACGGCGGAACGGTAGGCCTTCACCGCTTCGATCAGCGGCGTGATCTCGGCGAGCTCGCGCGTGATCTGCACGTAGCGCTCGGAGGCAAGCTGCCCCAGTGATTCGGCCTCGAGCGAGGCGTGATGGGCGAGCAGGACGTCCAGTTTGGCTTCGGGCAGTGACGACATCGGTTCAGTCTCAAATGGCGGAAAGAGGCGAGGCGGCAGGAAGCGGCGACAGGCCCGCTACAAGGCCAGGCCTTCGGCCTCGGCAAATTCCGTCAGCTTCTGCCGGATCGAGACGCTGCCGGCCGGCGCGTCGAGCAGCGGGCCGAGCATGGCTTCGGCCTTCTTGGCGTCGAGATCGAGCACCATGGCCTTGACCGGGCCGAGGGCGGTCGCCGAAAGCGACAGCGAGCGGTAGCCCAACGCAATCAGCGCCAGCGCGCCGATCGGCTTCGACGCCATCTCGCCGCAGAGCGAGAGCGACTTCTTCGCTGCATCGCACTGGTGCGCGATCTGGCGCAGCGCGCGCAGGATCGGCGCCGACATGGTGTCGAAGCGTTCGGAGACCTTGGCATTGCCGCGATCGACCGCGTACAGGAACTGGAACAGATCGTTGGAGCCGACCGAGATGAAGTCGACCTTCCGCAGCAGCTCGTCGAGCTGATAGAGCAGGGCCGGCACCTCGACCATGGTGCCGATGTCGATTCTTTCAGGCAGCGTGTGGCCGTGCTGGCGCAAGTAAGTGAGCTCGCGCTCGACCAGCGCCTTGGCCGCGTCGAATTCGGCGACCTCCGAGATCATCGGGAACATGATGCGCAGCGCGCGGCCGCCGCCGGCGCGCAGCAGCGCGCGGATCTGGCCGCGCAACAGGCCTGGGCGGTCGAGCCCGAGCCGGATCGCGCGCCAGCCGAGCGCGGGATTTTCCTCGATCACCGCTTCCATATAGGGCAGCGCCTTGTCGCCGCCGATATCGAGGGTGCGGAAGGTGACGGGCTTGGTGCCCGCGGCATCCAGCACGGTGCGATAGAGCGCCAGCTGGTCGCTGGTGCGCGGCAGGCTCTGGCCCACCATGAATTGCAGCTCGGTGCGGAACAGGCCGATGCCGGCGCTGCCGGTGTCCTCGATATGCGGCAGGTCGATGGCGAGGCCTGCGTTGATCATCAGCTCGACCTTCTGGCCGTCCTTGGTGACGCAGGGCCGGTCGCGCAGCGCCAGATATTGCGCCTGGCGGCGGGCGCGGAAGCGCACGCGCTCGGCGAAGGCCGCCTCGACCTCCTGCGACGGGCGCACGTAGATCGAGCCGGAAGTGCCGTCCACGATGATGGCGTCGCCGGGATCGGCGATGCCGGGCGCGTTGGGGACTTCGCCGACCGCGGGAATGCCGAGCGCGCGCGCCACGATCGAGACGTGGGAATTGGCGGTGCCTTCCTCCAGCACGATGCCGCGCAGGCGCTTGCGGTCGTAGTCGAGCAGCGCCGCCGGGCCCATCGCGCGCGCGATGACGATGGCGTTGTCGGGCAGCTGCTCGCGTGAGGGCGCGTGGTCCTGGCCGACCAACTGCCGCATCAGGCGGTAGCCGAGATCCTCGAGATCGTGCAGCCGGTCGCGCAAGTAAGGATCGGTCGAGCGCAGCATGCGCGCGCGGGTGTCGGACTGCACGCGCTCGACCGCGGCTTCCGCGGTGAGGCCGGTGGCGACCGCTTCGTGCAGCTTGTGCGACCAGCCCTGGTCGTTTGCGAACATGCGGTAGGCTTCCAGCACCTCGCGATGCTCGCCGCCCTCGGCGACATCGCCGCGCTCCAGCATGCGGTCGAGATCGGCGCGCAGCTTGGCGAGCGCGGTGTCGAGCCGCTTGATCTCCTTCGGCAGGTCCTCGGCGATGTAGTCCTTGATGACGACGCGCGGCTCGTGCAGCACGACGTGGCCGAGCGCGATGCCCTCCGACAGGATGGCGCCGACCTTCTGCGCGGAATGGCGCGCGGCGGGCTCGTGGCCCGGCTGCGCCAGCGCGGAGAGCTCGCCGGAGGCGATCAGCTCCGCCAGCACCATCGCGGTGGTCTGCAGTGCCTCGAGCTCTTCCTCGACATAATTGCGCTTGGCGCGGTTCTGCACCACCAGCACGCCGAGCGTGTTGCCGGCCCGCAGGATCGGCACGCCGAGGAAGGAATGGTAGATCTCTTCGCCGGTCTCCGGGCGGAACGAGAAGGCCGGGTGGCTCTGCGCATCGCTCAGATTGAGCGGCGTCGCCTCGCTGGCGACGAGGCCGACCAGGCCCTCATGGGCGCTCAGCACGGTATGGTGCACCGCCGCGCGGTTGAGGCCTTCGGTGGCGTAGAGCTCCAGCGTGTTGTCGATGCGCAGCACATAGACCGAGCACACCTCGGCCACCATGTTGGCGGCGATCAGCACCACGATCTTGTCCAGCCGCTCCTGGGCCGAGACCTGCTCCGCCATGGTTTCGCGGAGCCGTCTCAACAAGACGCGGGGACCTCCCGACGCGCTCCGCATGAACCGTCAATCTCCTCCGTCTGCCAGGGCCGAAAGGGGCCGCGGCTGCTCGCCCAGTATCCAGAAAAACAACAAGCTTGCTCGTCCGGCGCCGGCTCAGGCGGTTGCCTGAGCCGAATCAGCACCGCCTGAACTGGGGCACAGTTTCTGGCAGCCCACCCTGTTCGCCGTATAGCGAATTGGGGCTTGTTTTGCCAAGCAAAACGCCTGCCAAACGCGAAAGTGTGGACACCTCGGCGTTTGCTGCGACCGCTAAGAGAAAATTCGTCTAGGCCTGATCGAGACCGTAGAGCGTGTGCAGCGTGCGCACCGCAAGCTCGGTATAGGCGGCGTCGATCAAAACCGAGAATTTGATCTCGGAGGTTGTAATGGCCCGGATGTTGATATTCCGCCTCGCGAGGGCCGAGAACGCCTGGGCGGCGACGCCGGCGTGGCTGCGCATGCCGCTGCCGATCACCGAGATCTTGGCGACGTCGGTGGCGGTATCGAGCCGCGCATAGCCGATCTTGCCCTTGGCGGCGGTAATCGTGTCCTTGGCGCGGGTATAATCGGCCGCCGGCACCGTGAAGGTGAGATCGGTGGTCTTGCCGTCCTCGGAGACGTTCTGCACGATCATGTCGACGTTGATGTTGGCATCCGCCAGCGGGCCGAAGATCGAGGCCGCAACGCCCGGCTTGTCCTCGATCTGGCGCACCGAGATCTGGGCCTCGTCCTTGGAGAAGGCGATACCGGTGACGACGTGGCTTTCCATGATCTCCTCCTCGCTGCAGATCAGCGTGCCGGGCGGCTGGTTGGCATGCGGGTCGATATCCTCGGGCTTGTCGAAGCTCGAGCGGACGAAGATTGGCATGTTGTGGACCATGCCGAGTTCCACGGAGCGGACCTGGAGCACCTTGGCGCCCTGGGAGGCCAGTTCCAGCATGTCTTCGAACGCGATCTTGTCGAGCCTCTTGGCCTTCGGCACGATTCGCGGGTCGGTGGTGTAGACGCCGTCGACGTCGGTGTAGATGTCGCAGCGGTCGGCCTTGACGGCGGCGGCAACCGCCACGGCCGAGGTATCGGAGCCGCCGCGGCCGAGCGTGGTGATGCGATTGGTCTTGGGCTCGATGCCCTGGAAGCCGGCGATGACCGCGACCTCCTTGCGCTCCTTAAAGCGCTTGATGATCTCGCTGCCGTCAATGCCCTCGATCCGGGCCGAGGCATGGGCCTCGCTGGTCTTGATTGGGATCTGCCAGCCCTGCCAGGAACGGGCTTGGATGCCCATGCCCTGAAGCACGATGGCAAGCAGGCCGGAGGTGACCTGCTCCCCCGAGGCGACGACGGCGTCGTACTCGCGCGCGTCATGCATCGGCGAGGCCTCGGTGCACCAGGCCACCAGCTCGTTGGTTTTGCCGGACATCGCCGAGACGACCACGGCCACCTCGTGGCCGGCATCGACCTCACGCTTCACATGGCGTGCGACGTTGCGGATACGTTCGATGTTGGCGACGGATGTGCCGCCGAATTTCATCACGAGGCGGCTCATGACGACGCGTGCATTCCCTCATAAGGATCAGTATGGTGGCCCGCACTGGACGGGCCTGGCGGACACCGACCGCGCGTATACAGAGGGGCGGGGCCGGGGGCAAGCGGGTTCCTGCTCCGGCCAATCCGGGCAATGGGTCAATCGAGGTTATGGCGCGCTATATTGACGAGATCCTGCAACCGGGCGAGCGGGTGCTGTATTCGACCAATGCGCACTGGATCTTTTATTTTCCGGCCATCCTGGCCTGGATCGTGACGCTGGCCCTGCTGATCCTGTCGCGCCAGGCGATCGTCGACTGGCTCGTTCTGTTTTGTCTCGCGGCCGCAGCTGTCGCGGCGCTGGCGGCCCTGTACTGGACCGTCAAGGGCTGGTTCCACCGCTTCACCACCGAGACCGACGTCACCAATCTCCGGGTCGTGCACAAGACCGGCTTCATCAAGCGCCGCACCTTCGAAATGGCGCTGGACAAGGTCGAGAGCGTCGACGTCGACCAGACCATTCTTGGGCGTATTCTCAACTACGGCGACGTGACGATTCGCGGCGTCGGCGAGGGCTTCGAGACGATCAAGACCATCGCCTCGCCGCTCGCCTTCCGTAGTTCGATCACCACGCGGTAGGACCGCGCGCAACCATGAGCATGCAGCAAAATACTTCCCTCTCCGCCGGCCCGCAGCCGGGCTCGACCGTCGATGCCGCCGAGATCGCCAAATTCTCGAAACTCTCGGCGGAGTGGTGGGACCCCAATGGCAAGATGGCGCCGCTGCACCGGATCAACCCGCTGCGGCTCGGCTATATTCGCGATGCCGCCTGCCGCAAGTTCGAGCGCAATGTGCGCAGCCTCAACTGCCTCGCCGGCTTGCGCGTGCTCGACATCGGCTGCGGCGCCGGCCTGTTGTGCGAGCCGCTGTCGCGCCTCGGCGCGCAGGTCATCGGCGTCGATCCCTCCCAGAGCAACATCGCCGCGGCGAAGCTGCATGCCGACAGGGGCCATCTTGCGATCGACTACCGCTGCACCACGGTCGAGGAGATCGACCCGCGCGAGCGCTTCGACATCGTGCTGGCGATGGAAGTGGTCGAGCACGTCGTCGACGTCGGCGTCTTCCTGAAGCGCTGCGCCTCGATGCTGAAGCCGAACGGCCTCATGGTGGTCTCGACGCTGAACCGCAACTGGAAGAGCTTCGCGCTCGCCATCGTCGGCGCCGAATACGTCCTGCGCTGGCTGCCGCGCGGCACCCACGAGTGGAACAAGTTCGTCACCCCGGACGAGCTGACGAAATATCTGCTCGACAACCGTCTCGTCATCACCGAGCAGACCGGCGTGGTCTACTCACCCTTCGCCGACAAATGGTCGCTCTCCTCGGACATGGACGTCAACTACATGGTGGTGGCCGAAGCCATGGTGTGAGGGCTGTAAGTAGGGCGAGCATCGCTCCTATGACGTGGGCGTGATTGACCTGCTTCGCGGCTAACGGCAGGTTGGCCAAAGTCTTCGGCCCCACCCCCGCTCACCACCCCATGTTCACCGTCGCCAGCCTCTGGATTCCCTTCACCATCATTGCCGCGCTCGGGCAGGTCGTGCGCAATGCGATGCAGCGGTCGTTGACGAAGCCGCTGGGGACCTGGGGCGCGACCAATATCCGCTTCCTGTTCGGCTTTCCGTTCTCGGTGCTGTTTCTGGGCGTGGTGGTGGTTGCGACCGGCGATCGTCTCGGCATGCCGCCGACCGCGTTCTGGCCGTGGCTGCTGCTCGGGGCGCTCAGCCAGATCGTCGCCACCGGCCTGATGCTGCTCGCGATGAACGACCGCTCCTTCGTGGTGACCACAGCGTACCTCAAGACCGAGGCGATCCAGACCGCGATCTTCGGCTTCGTCTTCCTCGGCGATCACCTGACTTGGCTGAAGGTGCTGGCGATCGTGATCGCGACCATCGGCGTCGTCATCACGGCGCTCCGGCCAGGCGGCGAGAAGAGCTTTGCGGAGCTGAAGCCGACCATCACCGGCCTCGTTGCGGCGGCGGCCTTCGCGCTCTCCGCGGTCGGCTTCCGCGGCGCCATCATCAATGTGCCGGATGTCTCCTTCGTGACCGCGGCGTCGGTCACGCTGGTGCTCGGCCTGTTCGTGCAGACGCTGATCCTGACGATCTACCTGCTCTGGCGGGCGCCGGACGTGCTGCGGGGAATCCTTGGGTTGTGGCGGCCGTCGATGCTGGCGGGCTTCACGGGCGCCTTCGCCTCGCAATTCTGGTTTCTGGCCTTCGCACTGACGGCTGCCGCCAATGTCCGCACGCTCGCTCTGATCGAGGTGCTGTTCGCGCAAGCCGTGGCGTATTACTCGTTCAAGCAGCCGGTCGCGCCGCGTGAGCTGCTCGGCATCGCGCTGATCGTGATCGGCGTGGCGGTGCTGGTGGGGGTTTGATTCTTTCAACCGCCGTCATGCCCGGGCCTGTCCCGGGCATCCACGTTCTTTGTGCCGTCGGAATGGAAGACGTGGATGGCTGGGTCAAGCCCGGCCATGACGAAGAGGAGAGGACGTCAGTTCCGGTCTTCCGGTAGCGTCGGCAGTGGCGAGACCTCGATGCCCTCGTCGATCAGCGATTTCGCTTCTTCCGGTGAGGCCTCGCCGTAGATCGGGCGGTGCTCCTTGTCGCCGTAATGCATCGCGCGGGCTTCGTTGGCGAAGCGCTCGCCGACATTGTCGGCGTTCTTGACGATGTGATCGCGCAGCTCCTTCAGCTTGGCGCGCAGCTCTTTCTCCTGCGCCATCAGCAGCGAGGTCGGACCTGACGGCGCGGCTTCGGGCGCGGGAGCTGCCGTTGCTTCCGGCGGTGGCGTCGCACGCCCGCGGTCCTTCTTGCCGACGATGCGCGGCGCCATGATCGCCTTCTCGACCTTGGCCGAGCCGCAGATCGGGCAGGTCACGAGCTTGCGCTTGACCTGCTGGTCATAGGCCGACGAGCTCTGGAACCAGCTCTCGAAGCTGTGGTCCCGGTCGCAGTGAAGCGCGTAGCGGATCATGCCGATCCTCGCACGAGGTGCAGATGGTCCGGCCCCGCCTTGGGGTCGGACACGCCGAAACGGCGGCCGTGCTGGAGCGAGGGAATCGCGCGGCGCGCGGTCTCGACCTTGGCCGGATCGATCCTGGCCATGACGATGCCGGGCTCGACGTCGCCCTCGGCGAGGATCTCGCCCCAGGGATCGATGATCAGCGAATGGCCGTAGGTCTCGCGCTTGTTCTCGTGCAGCCCGGCCTGGGCTGCGGCGAAGATGAAGCAGCCGGTCTCGATCGCGCGTGCACGCAGCAGCACGTGCCAATGCGCTTCGCCGGTCTTGCGGGTGAAGGCCGAGGGCACGGTGATGAAATACGCGCCGCTCTCGGCCAGCGCGCGATAAAGCGCGGGGAAGCGCACGTCGTAGCAGATCGTCAAGCCCACCCGGCCCCAGGGCAGGTCGGAGATCACCGCGGTCTCGCCGGGCTGGTAATTGGCGGATTCGCGGTAGCTCTCCCCGTCCGGCAGCTCGATGTCGAACATGTGGATCTTGTCGTAGCTCGCGAGCAAATTGCCCTCGGGCCCGATCAGGAAGGAGCGGTTGACCGCCTTCTCCGGCGAAAAGCGCAGCGCCAGCGAGCCGACATGGAGATGGATCTTCAGCTCCTGAGCGAGCGCCCGGTAAGCCTTCAGCGAGGTGTCGTCCTCCTCGCTCTGCAGATGCTCGAACAGCGCCTTGCGGTTCAGCTGCATCATGTTGCTGACTTCGGGCGTCTGCACGTAGTCGGCGCCGCTGGCTGCCGCCTGCCGGATCAGCTTGGTGGCCTGTTCGAGGCTCGGCCCCGGCATCAGGCCGGTGCGCATCTGCACCATCGCGGCGGTGAACGTGCGGTTCTCGCTCATGAGCTGGCTTTCACGCCTTCGAGCATGCCGTCGAGCTTGCCTTCGCGGTCGAGTGCGTAGAGATCGTCGCAGCCGCCGACATGCGTTCCGCCGATCCAGATTTGCGGGAAGGTCGAGCCCTCGCCGGCGCGATCGTACATCTCGGCCCGCCAGGAGGGGTTCTTGGCGACGTCGAATTCGGTGAAGGCGGCCTTCTTGCGGGTCAGCAGCGACTTGGCGGCGGAACAATAGCCGCAGCCCGGCCTGGTGTAGATCTCGACAGCAGCGTTCATCTCGTCTGGCGCTCTCATGTCATGAATTCATTGAATTATATGGGACTTTACCTGACCTCCACAACCCGGGCGAAGACCAGCACGTCAACCTGGGCGGCTTTGGCGCGCAGCAGGGCCCGCGCGCAGGCATCCAGCGTTGCGCCCGAGGTGAGGACATCGTCGATCAGGACAATACGGCGGCCCTGAACGTCAGCCTGACGGTCGGAAGATACCTGGAATGCGCCCTGCACATTGGTGGCGCGCTGGGCCCGCGACAGGCCGATCTGCTGCTCCGTCGCGCGCACCCGGCGCAGCACGTCGCCCTGTACCTTCACGCCGCTCTGCCGCTCGATGATTCGCGCCAGCGCCCCGGACTGGTTGTAGCGGCGGCGCCAGGCCCGCCGCCAGTGCAGGGGCACCGGCACCAGCATGTCGGCGCCGGCCAGCAGCTCGCCGCCCGCCCGTGCCATCCAGCGCCCCATTGCGGGCGCCAGATCGGTGCGGTCCTGGTATTTCAGCGCATGCACCAGCGTGCGCGCGACGTCATCATAGCGCACCGCCGCGCGGGCGCGCATGTAGGCCGGCGGGCTCGCGATCGCCTCCATCGACAGCATGTCGGGGCCGGGGTCGTAGACGAAGGGAATGCCGAGCCGCGGGCAATAGGGCCGCTCGATGAACGACAGCCGCGCCCAGCATGAGGCGCAAACGCCCTCGCCGTCGACCGGTTCGCGGCAGGACACGCACAGCGTCGGCAGCGCGATGTCGAGCGCGAGCCGAGCTGCCCGCGACAGCACGTGACGGCTCGCCGTCCACGCGGCACGGAAGGGCGCGGCGATGGAGCGGGTCGGGGCGGCGTCGGCTTCCATGCGGGGAGGCTAGCGTTGCACCCCGGATTGCTCAAGTCATGGTCTCGTGCCCCGGACGCAGCGCATCGCCGGGGGCTCTGCGCAGCAGCGCGTCCGGGACACGAGAGCGTTGCCAGAACGGTGGTCATCAGCGTAACCAGCGGCATGGCTCCGACCCCGCAAATCCCGCCCGCTTTGTTCGATCGCGCCCTGCTGCATGCGCGGCAGCATCGCGCGCAGGCGCAGGGGGCCGTGACCTTCCTGCTCGATCGCGTGGCCGAGGACATGTCCGACCGGCTGGCGGCGGTGATGCGGGAATTTCGCGCGCCGGCCGATCTCTGGACGCCCGGCGAGGGGCTTGCGGATTTGCACGCGCGCCTGCCCTCGCTCCAGCACATCGCGCTTGACGCGGCTGGCGCGGAGAAGCTGCCTATCTCTCCGGAAAGCCTCGACCTCGTCGTCTCGGCGCTGGCTTTGCAATTCGTCAACGACCTTCCCGGCGTGCTCGCGCAGGTCCGGCGGGCGCTGAAGCCGGACGGTCTGTTGCTCGCCGCCATGATCGGCGGCGACAGCCTGACCGAGCTGCGCCAGGCCTTTGCCGCGGCCGAGGCCGAATGCGAGGGCGGCGTCTCACCGCGCGTGGCGCCGTTCGCCGATCTGCGCGACGTCGGCGCGCTGTTGCAGCGGGCCGGCTTTGCACTGCCGGTCACCGATGTCGATCGCGTCGTGGTGCGTTACGGCAATGCGTTCGCCTTGATGCAGGATCTCCGTCGCATGGGCGCGGCCAACGTGATGATCGAGCGGCGGCGCTCGCCGTCGCGGCGCGCGACGCTGCTGCGGATGGCCGAAATCTATGCCGAGCGCTTTGCCGATGCCGACGGCCGCATCCGGGCGACGTTCGACATCATCTGGCTCTCCGGCTGGGCCCCGCATGCGAGCCAGCAGCAGCCGCTGAAGCCGGGATCGGCGAAGGCGAGCCTTGCGGAAGCGGTGAAGAAGGCGGGGAAAGAGTAACGTGTCCCGGACGCGGTGCGGCACGAAGTGACGCTCCGCAGCGCCGGGACCCAGCTGCGGCTCCTGGGCCCCGGCTCTGCAGCGCTTCGCGCTGCGTCCGGGGCACGGCCTCACATCAATAAATCAATCAGATGCGGGATCAGCGGAATATCCGCTGGCGGCATCGGGTAATCGCGCAGTCTGTTGGCGCGGACCCAGGCCAGGGCCTGGCCTTCGCGCGACGCCACCTGTCCCTCCCAGCGCCGGCAGATGTAGAGCGGCATCAGCAGGTGAAAGGTCTCGTAGCCGTAGCTCGCGAAGGTCAGCGGCGCGAGGCACGGCTCGGCGACGATGATGCCGAGCTCCTCGTGCAGCTCGCGGATCAGGCTCTGCTCCGGCCGCTCGCCCGGCTCACACTTGCCGCCGGGGAATTCCCAGAGGCCGGCCAGCGTCTTGCCCGCGGGGCGCTGCGCGATCAGGACGCGCTTGTCGGCATCCACGAGGGCGCAGGCCACCACCAATGTCAGTTTAAGATCGGCCATGCCTGGAATGTCGCTCGCTGAGGTCGTTCGCAAGGATTCGTTAATCCCGTCGAGGGGCCACGTGTCTGGCCTCCCATAAGTCATATTTAATCAACGGTTCCTAGAGTGGGAACATATTTAAACCATTCCGGGCCCGTTTCATGCGCGCTGTGCTTCGCACCACCATCCGCCGATTCGTACGCGACCGGCGCGGCAATATCGCGGTGATCTTCGCACTCGCCTGCGTCCCCCTGATCACGGCGGTTGGCTGCGCGGTCGATTATTCCCGCGCCACGCAGATGCAAGCCAAGCTTCAGGCCGCGGCCGACGCCGCCAGCGTCGGCGCGGTCGCCAAGGCATCGCCGGCCTTCAAGGCGGCGGGCTCGATGAACTCGGACGGTGCGATCCCGGAGGGCGTCACCGACGCGAGGAACATCTTCAATGCCAACGTCGCCAATCTGACCGGCTATACGCTCGACAGCGTCACGCCGACCGTGGTCAAGAACGGCTCGACCGTCAGCTCGACCGTTACGTTCAGCGGCACCATCAAGACCATGTTCCTCGGCGTGATCGGCAAGACGGCGCTGACCGTGACCGGCACGTCGAAGGCGACGGCGAGCATGCCGCTCTATGTCGACTTCTACCTCCTGCTGGACAATTCGCCGTCGATGGGCGTGGCGGCGACGCCGGCCGACGTGACCAAGCTGGTCAACGCGACCACCGGCAGCAGCTTCAAGCCCAACGACCAGTGCGCCTTCGCTTGCCACGACTACAACGACTCCAACAATTACTACAATCTGGCCAAGAGCATCGGCGTGACCACGCGGATCGACGTGCTGCGCAGCGCGACGCAATCTCTGATGGACACGGCTGCCGCGAGCCAGACCTATTCGAACCAGTTCCGCATGGCGATCTACGATTTCGGCGCGGAGTCAAAGACGATCGGCTTGCGTGCGCTTTTCGCGTTGTCCTCGAATTTGTCGAGCGCGAAGACGGCGGCCGGCAACATCGACCTGATGGGCGTCTACGGCAACAACGACAAATATACCAAGGATCAGGACACGCCGTTCAGCACCATCTTTCCGGCGATCAACAACGAGATCCCCAATCCCGGAAGCGGCAAATCCAACGCGCCCCTGAAGTATCTCTTTTTCGTCTCCGACGGTGTCGCCGACGAAAGCAATACGGGCTGCCTGAAGCCGCTGTCGGGTTCCTCGCGGTGCCAATCGCCGCTCAACGCTTCGCTCTGCAAGGCGATGAAGGACCGGGGCGTCAAGGTTGCCGTGCTCTACACGACCTATCTCGCGCTGCCCACCAACCACTGGTACAAGAAATGGATCGATCCGTTCAATGCCGGGCCCTATGGCCCGTCGCCGAACAGCGAGATCGCGCAGAACATGCAGAGCTGCGCTTCGCCAGGGCTGTATTTCGAGGTGAGCCCGACCGAGGGCATCGCGGACGCGATGAACGCGCTGTTCAAGAAAGCGGTCGCCGACGCCCGGATCTCGGGCTGATGTGGTTTTGCGGGTCATTCCGGGGCGATGCGCTAGCATCGAACCCGGAATCTCGAGATTCCGGGCTCTCGCTTCGCGAGCCCCGGAATGACAGCCGCGGAGCCTACGACCTGTAGTCCCCGTTGATCGCCACATATTCCTTGGTGAGGTCGCAAGTCAGCACGCGGTCGCGGCCCTTGCCGAGGCCGAGTGAGACCTTGATCGCGATCTCCGGCGCTTTCATCGCGTCCGACACCTGGGCCTCGTCGTAGGACGGATCGCGCGCGCCGTTCTTGGCGACGCGGATGCCGTTGAACGAGATCGAGAGCTTGTCGCGATCGGCCGGCTCGCCGGCCTTGCCCACCGCCATCACCACGCGCCCCCAATTGGCGTCTTCGCCCGCGATCGCGGTCTTGACCAGCGGCGAGTTGGCGATCGACATCGCGATCTTGCGCGCTGAGGCCTTGGTCTTGGCGCCCTCGACAATGATCTCGACCAGCTTGCGCGCGCCTTCGCCGTCGCGGGCGACCTGCTCGGCGAGGTTGGCGAGCACCTGGTTGAAGGCCTTGACGAAGGCCTTCAGGCGCGGATCGCTGGTGCGGCTGATCTTCGGTGCGCCGTGTTCGGCAGCCGCGCCCGTTGCGAAGGCCAGCAGCGTGTCCGAGGTCGAGGTGTCGCCGTCGATCGTCACTGCGTTGAAGGTGTCCTCGACACCGGCCTTGAGCAGCGCCTGCAAGGCCGCGGGCGCGATCGGCGCGTCGGTGAAGATGAAGGACAGCATCGTCGCCATGTCGGGGGCGATCATGCCGGCGCCCTTGGCCATGCCGTTGATGGTGACCCTGGCCTTGCCGAGCTTGACGGTCGCGGTCGCGACCTTCGGAAAGGTATCGGTGGTCATGATCGCCTTGGCCGCGGCGAGATAGTCGCCGGGCTCGGCGGTTTCGGCGAGGCGGCCGAGCACGCCGTCGAACTTGGTGGCATCCAGCGGCTCGCCGATCACGCCGGTCGAGGCCAGGAAGATCTCGCTCTCGCTGCAGCCGACCGCCTTGGCCGCGATCTTGGCAGTCAGCGCGGTGGAGGCGCGGCCGGTCTTGCCGGTGAAGGCGTTGGCGTTGCCGGAATTGACGACCAGGGCGCGCGCCTTGCCGCCCTTCAGCTTGGCGCGACACCATTCCACCGGTGCCGAGGGGCATTTCGATTTGGTGAAGACACCGGCGACCGCGGTGCCCTTGTCCATCACCGCCAGCAGCACGTCGGTGCGGTTCTTGTAGCGGATGCCGGCTTCGGCGGTCGCCAGGCGGACGCCCGCGATCACGGGCATATCGGGGACGGTCGTCGGGGCGAGGGGAGAGACGGAGGAGGACATCGCGGGGCCTTTTGGACAAATGGAAGCCGTCATGGCCGGGCTTGTCCCGGCCATCCACGTCCTTCAGCACACGTTGATGAGGGTCTTAAGACGTGGATGCCCGGGACGAGCCCGGGCATGACGTCAAACTACTGAAGTGCGAGAGGGAAGTCGATTTACTTCTTCGCCGGCGGCGCCATCTTGCTGTCGGACGGCTTGGCGTCCTTGGACGCATCAGCCGCCGGCTGGTCCAGCCGCTCGACCTTGGCTTCGGTGCGCAGCTTGGCGACATACTCGGCCTGGGCCTTGCGGGTCACATACTGCTCGATCTGCGCCTTGACCTGCTCGAAGTCCGGCGCCTTGCGGTTGCGCTTTTCCTCGACCTTGATGATGTGCCAGCCGAACTGCGACTTCACGGGGTCGGAGACCTTGCCCGGCTCCAGCGCGAAGGCGACGGTGGAGAATTCCGGCACCATCTGCTCCTTGGTGAAGAAGCCGAGGTCGCCGCCATCGGCCGAGCCCGGATCCTTGGACTTCTTCTTGGCCAGCTCGGCGAAATCGGCGCCCTTGTCGAGCTCGGCCTTGACCGCCTTGGCCTCGTCCTCGGTCTCGACCAGGATGTGGCGGGCGCGCACCTCCTGCTCGCCGGTGATCTGCTTGGAGGCCTCCTCGTAGACCTTCTTCATGGCGTCGGGGGTGGTGGCGGCCTTGCCCTCATTGGCGAGCAGGCTGTCCATCAAAAGCCGGTTGCGGGCGAATGCCAGGCGCTTCTTGAACTCCTCGCTGTCGGCGACCTTCTTGTCCTCGGCAGCCTTGCTGACGATCTTCATGTCGATCAGGAACGACAGGACGTTCTCGTCCTTGGTCGCAGGGTCCATCTGGGCGAGGCTCGGCCCGAGTTCCTCCTCGGCCATGGCGACGTCGCTCTTCTTGATTTCCGCGCCATTGACCTTCGCCAGCACCGGATCGTCGGCGGCCCGGAGCGGGCCCGCGAACGCCAGCGACAGCGCCAGAGCAAGGCTGCCAGCCAGGGCGGTCGCAAGGCGGAAACGCTGGCCGGTGGTTACCGGGAACGAGCTGGTCATGGAAAATCCTTATGTTGAAGCAGGGGGCTGCTCGAGCGGGGCGGACACTTGCCCAAGTCAGGGGGGCTTGGCAACGCGAAAAGTCTGTCAAAATGATGAATTAGCCGCAATGCGCCCGCCGTTGACAAGGCCCCGACCGGGCCATATCTCTGGCCGGTCGCGACCATGGCGATGGCGTTTATTTTGCTGCGTTTTTGGCCGTTGAACCCAGGCTTGCCCAATTCCCACCCATATGGCGGACGCCCCCGCAGTCCGGGCCGAAGACGCCATCGGGCGTCACGGTGAGTTGATAGGCAAGCGGGTGACAACTTTCTCGGGCCCAACGCGGTTAAATCGCGAACACAGGAACTAGGCATGATCGGCGCGCTCGCCCGCAAGTTTTTCGGCTCCGCCAACGACCGGCGGGTGAAGGGATATCAGTCCCGCGTCAACGCGATCAACGCGCTGGAACCCGAGGTTTCCAAGCTTTCCGACGAGGCGCTCAAGGCCCGCACCGCCGAGTTCAAGCAGCAGCTTGCCGAGGGCAAGACGCTTGACGATCTCCTGGTGCCCGCCTTCGCCACCGTGCGCGAGGCCGCCAAGCGCACCCTCGGCCAGCGCCATTTCGACGTCCAGCTGATCGGCGGCATGGTGCTGCACGAGGGCGATATCGCCGAGATGAAGACCGGCGAAGGCAAGACGCTGGTCGCCACGCTCGCGGTCTACCTCAACGCGCTCGCCGGCAAGGGCGTCCACGTCGTCACCGTGAACGACTATCTCGCCCGCCGCGACTCCGGCTGGATGGGCCAGATCTACAGCTTCCTCGGCATGACCACCGGCGTCATCGTGCACGGCCTCGACGATTCCGAGCGCAAGGCGGCCTATGCCTGCGACATCACCTACGGCACCAACAACGAATACGGCTTCGACTACTTGCGCGACAACATGAAGTATCGGCTTGAGGACATGGTCCAGCGGCCGCACTTCTTCGCCATCGTCGACGAGGTCGACTCCATCCTGATCGACGAGGCGCGCACGCCGCTGATCATCTCCGGCCCGCTCGACGACCGCTCGGATTTCTACAACACCATCGACGGCTTTCTGCCCAAGCTCGACAAGACCGATTACGACGTCGACGAGAAGCAGCGCACGGTGACGCTGACCGAAGCCGGCATGGAGAAGATCGAGACGCTGCTGCGCGATGCCGGCCAGCTCAAGGGCGAGTCGCTCTACGACGTCGAGAACGTCTCCGTCGTGCACCACATCAACCAGGCGCTGCGCGCCCACACGCTGTTCACCCGCGACAAGGACTACATCGTCCGCGACGACGAGGTCGTCATCATCGACGAGTTCACCGGACGCATGATGCCGGGCCGCCGTTATTCGGAAGGCCTGCACCAGGCGCTGGAGGCCAAGGAGCACGTCCAGGTCCAGCCCGAGAACCAGACGCTGGCCTCGATCACCTTCCAGAACTACTTCCGCATGTACGAGAAGCTCGCCGGCATGACCGGCACGGCCGCGACCGAAGCGGACGAGCTGTTCGACATCTACAAGCTCGAGGTCGTGGAGATCCCGACCAATCTGTCGGTCGCCCGTCTCGACGAGGACGACGAGGTCTATCGCACCCAGCAGGAAAAATACCAGGCGATCCTCGCTGAGATCGAGCGCGCCAATTCGCGGCTGCAGCCGGTGCTGGTCGGCACGGCCTCGATCGAGAAGTCGGAAGTGCTCGCCGAATTCCTCAAGAAGAACGGCTACAAGCAGATCGACTTCGGCAAGGAGCACGCCCTCGACAAGCTCTATGCGGCGGCCCGCGCCGGCAAGCCGGCGAAGCTGTTCGCCGTGCTGAACGCGCGCTTCCACGAGCAGGAAGCCTATATCGTCGCGGAAGCCGGCGTGCCCGGCGCGATCACGATCGCCACCAACATGGCCGGCCGCGGCACCGACATCAAGCTCGGCGGCTCGCTGGAGATGCGCATCCAGCAGGAGACCGCCGGGATCACCGACGAAGCTGAGAAGGCCAGGAAGATCGAGCAGATCAAGGCCGACATCGAGACCTTCCGCAATATCGTGCTGAAGGCCGAGGAGACCGTCGAGATCGAGCCGGCGAAGGGGTCCAAGCCCGCCAAGACCGTGAAGAAGCCGGGCGGTCTCTACATCATCGGCTCCGAGCGTCACGAATCCCGCCGCATCGACAACCAGCTGCGCGGCCGCTCCGGCCGTCAGGGCGACCCCGGCCGCTCGAAGTTCTTCCTGTCGCTGGAAGACGATCTGATGCGCATCTTCGGCTCGGACCGTCTCGACAGCATGCTGCAGCGTCTCGGCCTGCAAGAGGGCGAGGCCATCATCCATCCCTGGATCAACAAGGCGCTCGAGAAGGCGCAGCAGAAGGTCGAGGCGCGCAACTTCGACATCCGCAAGAACCTGCTCAAGTTCGACAACGTCCAGAACGACCAGCGCAAGGTGATCTTCGACCAGCGCGTCGAGCTGATGAAGGACGACAGCGTCGCCGAAACCGTCACCGACATGCGCCACGCCTTCATCGACGACCTCGTCGCCAAGCACGTGCCCGAGCATGCCTATGCCGAGCAGTGGGACGTCGCAGGCCTGAAGGACGAGCTGAAGCGCGTGCTCGATCTCGACCTGCCGGTCGACGAATGGGCCAAGGAAGAGGGCATCGCCGACGAGGAATTGCTCAACCGGATCGAGACCAGGGCCGACGAGCACATGGCGGCCAAGGTGGCGCAATGGGGTCCCGACGTGATGCGTTACGTCGAGAAGACCATTTTGCTCCAGACCCTCGACCATCTCTGGCGCGAGCACCTGATCATGCTCGACCATCTGCGCCAGGTCATTGGCCTGCGCGGTTACGGCCAGCGCGATCCCTTGCAGGAGTACAAGACCGAAGCCTTCAATCTCTTCCAGGAGATGAGCGCCCATTTGCGCGAGGCCGTCACGGCGCAGCTGATGCGGGTCGAGATCGTCCCGCCGGAGCAGGAAGCCCCGGTCCTGCCTCCGATGGAGGCGCACAAGTTCGACCCCAACACCGGCGAGGACGAGATGGCGCTTGCCAGCGTCACGCTCGGCGCGCAGGCCACCGATGCCACGCTTCGCGACCCCAAGAACCCCGCCAGCTGGGGCAAGGTCGGTCGCAACGAGGATTGCCCGTGCGGAAGCGGCAAGAAGTACAAGCACTGTCACGGACGGTATGCTTGAGGGCTGAGGCCCCCGAGCTGCAGCGTCGCTGAAGGTCCTCAGGGGATCATTCCGCAGTCGAACATCTTGTTGGCGACCGGCGCGGCCACCTTGTTGATGAATTTCACCTTGAGGGAGGGATTGCCCTTCAGGAAGGCAACCGCTGCTCCGATGATTTCTGGCGGGGGCTCTCCCTTCTTTGCTTTCAGATCCTCGCAGCTGGACGTCTTGTATTTTTGGATGACGATTCCCGCGATCATGTCCAGCGGGCCCTCCGGAGGCAATTCGGGAGGCGGCGGCGGCATCTGAGCTGTCGCGGGGGTCGTTGCGATCACCGCGATTGCGACCAGAACCTTCAGCCGTCGCGACTTTCGTGTGGGCCGGATCAAGCGGGTCTTCGAGCGGAGCTCGTCCCACCAGCGCGAGGGACAAGGGGAAGAAAGCGGCACCATGATCTCCATTTAATGAACTATACGGTATAGTATATTTATTGTTCGATGCCGTCAAGCTGGTCGCCCATGTGCGCTCTGCGCGCGCAAGGTCGCAATCCCGCGGCGCATCTGCGCCCAGGTCCTTGCTTTATTCTTGCCCCTCGGGAATCGGAAGGGCGCAGGGAAGGCCGGGTACCGGCTGGCACCCGCGAGCCCCTGTGCAATGATGCGTAGGTAGACGCTCACAGGGGAGACACAGGTGCAGCCCGATAACCGGCCTTCCCTGCGCGATGGTTTGACGGCTTACGTCGCGCTCTCCCCGGGGAGCGTTGCACTATTGCCCCCGTCGCCTCGCAGATCGCTGATATGCGCAACCCGGTCGGGCACGCACACCACCGCGGAGACTTGACGCCAGCCTGCGGGCGCCAGGACCACACGATTTTGCCGTACACAAGCCGCGCTGTCGTACCCGCGCCCGCTGATCGCTCACGGGGACTACCCGCCCTGCGACCGCACCTGGCGCCACCGCCGCCCGCGTCCACCGCAACCCACCCCACGAACCGTGACGATCGCGACCCGCCCCTTCCGGAGGGATGAGATGGCGAGGGAGTATAGGGTGTGTCGCGCTTCGGGTAAAGAGAAATTATGTATATCCGAATGTTCTTGTGGAAAAGGGCTGCATTGCCCCGCGACTTTGGCGCGCAGGGTGCTCGAACCAGATCAAAAGGTCATCTTGAGACCGCAGAATACGTCGTTGGCGTCATGAAGAGCGCATCTTCAAGAGGTGGAGCGATTTCAAACATCTGCGCTTGATTGCGAAAGTGAAAGACGCGCCGAACTCGATATTTGTCGCTTCTCGCTTCAGCAACGTCGACCTCCCGTTTGGTGAGCCAAAACGGCGTGCGTTCGTGTCCGCACGTCGTTTTGATTTCCAGTAGCCGCTCTTGTCCATCGGGTTCAAAGGAACGGACATCGTACCCGTATCCGTCGCCATCCAGGTCGGAGACCCAACGAACGTTATCGGCGAGATCTTCGCGCCCAGCTCGTCGGAGGCGGATGCGTTCGAACTCTACGACGAACTTTTCTCCGGCCTTCCCCAAGTCGCGGTTTCTGGCATCCCGCTCTGCGGGATCAAACTTCCCGACAAGCTGGCGGATCGCAGGCGGAAGCACCTTCGGCGTTGAAACGCCTCCGGTCCATATCGGGCTCCTGATCTTCAGGTGCATCACGGACCGGCGGCGCACGCTGTATGAGCGCGGCTCAAATCTCATCGCGCTTTAATCACCGGGCAAACGGCTTCGACGCAAATCCCCGGCGGCCCGCCGCGGCTGCTCCAGCGATCACTTCCTAGTGTTGCTGCTTGCGCAGATTTCGGAGGCTCAGTGCTTTCGTCTGGCTGCGCAGGTTGAAGGACTGTCTCACGTCCCGGAATGCCAACGGCAGGATGCGGGATCGTGTCGCGAACGGGAACGCCGCCGGCTAGCCCATCCAATTTTCCGCCACGGCTCTTGTGATCTGCTTCACCTGAAGAGAGCTCAATCTGTGCTTTGATTGAATCACACCGCGCGGCAAAAATGGGAGATCGGAGAATGTCTGGAATGAGACGTGCGCTGCCGACTGCCTTTTGTGTTCTTGCATTCAGCTTTTGCGGCGGCGGTCCTGCCCCTGCGAGCCAAGTGGCCGGATGGTGGGGCGGAACATGGTCTTGCAAAATCGACGGCCGGCCGGCCCGGATGAAGTGGGCCGCCGTGGACGACAGTCAGACAACCTGCGACGGGAACATTTGCAGCAGCACCTCGGGAGCACGCTGGTCAGGCAGCTTTTCAGACAATGGCTCGCGATGGGTGAAGCTGACAAATCCACGCAGCGGTACGCAGGGCGGCCTGTACTTCCAGCACGCTGACGGCAACAAATGGTACCTGGCTAAACCGGTCAGCAACAGGGCCGTGGGCTGGACAACATGGAACCGCCAGCGCTATCCGCTCTCATGCTGGCGATGATGCATTTGTGCGTCGCCCGTTCGGCCTGCGCATGGACTCGAGGGCGAACCCCAAGCACTCGATGAGGCTCGCATGCGTTTCGTTGGGCACGTTGAGCCTGCGAGCGACGAGCATCACCGCTCCACGCGCAAAGGGATGAGCGAGGCTTGAGGCTCGGACCCGACGCTCCGATCATGTTCAATTCGAACTGTCGATCAGGCTCTCGAGCAACCGCTTCAATTCGCTGGTCGACTTGTCGCCGTAGCTCTCCAGGATGTATTCCTCCTGGTCCACCGCGAGCGAGTTGAGCTTCTTGCACAGCACCTTGCCGCGGTCGGAAATGAACATCAGCACCTTGCGGCGGTCGTTCGGATCCTGGACGCGATAGACCAGGGTGTCCGAGACCATGCGGTCGATCATCTTGGTCAGCGTCGGATGGTTGAGCAGCACGGCCTCTGCGAGCTCGCCCATCGAATGGCCGTTGCCATCGGACAGCACTTTCAGGATACGCCATTGCTCGACGGGAACCCCCTCCTTGCTCAACCGCAGTTCCAGCTGCCGGTTGATCTCCCGGTTGGCTTGCGCGAGCAGATAGGCGAGGTGTTCGGTGATCGGGGTGTTTGCTTTGGTCGGTTTTGCCACGGCTAAGACTTCGTCTTGACCCAAATGAGTGAATGTCTTGCAATCAATGCTGCATCTATATGCACTTCAATTGTTGAACTTTCAATATTTTCAAAATAGGATAATTGCCCAACAAAGGGGCGGATGCCGCGGCCGCCCGCAGAATGTGCTTGCAGGTCTGGAGCCAGACAGGAGTTGGCGTGCGCGCGACGGTAAACTTCCCGGCTCACGGCGGTCCGGCGTTGCCGCCGTCTTTGCTGTTCAGGAATCTGTCGTCACCGGCAGCTGACGGTGCGTTGTCGCCGCGCGATCATGCCTTGTTCAAACGGCGCGGCACCAACAGGCTCCGCATCGGCGGTTTCATCTGCTGCACCGGCTCGCCCGGCGTCTGGGGCCCCTGCGCCACCAACAGCGCGCAGCTCGCCGTCGCCGAGATCAACAAGCGCGGCGGCATCCTCGGCCGGGAGATCGAACTCTCCATCTACGACGCCGGCGGGCCGCTGGATGACGTCCTGGACCGCGCCGAGCAGGCGATCGCGTTCGACGAGGTCGATCTCATCGTCGGCCTGCACACCAGCGCGGTCCGCGTCGGCCTGCGCGACGTCACCACGCGTCATCGTATCCCCTATATCTACACGCCGGTCTACGAGGGCGGCGAGCGCACGCCCGGCGTGATGGCGATCGGCGAGACGCCGCGCTGGCAGAGCCGCCCCGCCATCCACTGGCTTGCCGACGTCAAGAAGGCCCGGCGCTGGTACCTGATCGGCAGCGACTATGTCTGGCCCTGGCAGTCGCATCGCGCGGTGAAGACCTACATCAGGGAAACAGGCGGCCACGTCGTCGGCGAAGAGTTCGTTCCCCTCGGCGAGGACAATCACGAGCCGCATCTGGCGCGCATCCGCGCAACCAAGCCGGACGTCGTGCTGATCTCGCTGATCGGCACCGACAGCATCACCTTCAACCGCGCCTTCGGCGAATGCGGGCTCGGCGCCACCACGCTGCGGCTCGCCGGCGCGATGGACGAGACGGTTCTGCTCGGCATCGGCGCCGACAACAGCGAGAACATGTTCTGCGCCTCGGGCTATTTCACCGGCACGGGCGCGCGTGCCAATGACGACTTCCAGAGCCGCTATCACGCCATGTTCGGGCCGAATGCGCCACCGATCGGCTCGGTCGGACAGTCCAGCTACGAAGGTCTGCGCTTTCTCGAAACCGTCGCAAACAAGGCCGGTTCGTTGTCGATGGGCCCGATGCTCGCGGCCGGCCGCAATATCGTCTACAGCGGCGCCCGCGGCCCGGTCACGGTCCGCGACGGACGCGCGCGGATGCCGATGCATCTTGCCGAGGCCGACGGCCTCGATTTCAAGCTGATCAAGCCGCTCTGACCTCGCCCCGGCATTCCCGAGCAGGCCGGCGCGCAAAATAATACTTGAAAAGGAAAATATTTCCGTTTTGAATGTTCCCGCGAGGCCGCTGACGCGTGCGTCGCGCCGGGGCGGCCACGCCCAAACGTTCCGAAAAACTCTCAGGAGAGCGCCGTGACAGTTGTCCTTCCCACGCCAGCCCAGCTTCGCAGTGTCGCCGAGCAATGCGGCCTTTCGCTCACCGATGAGGACGTCGCCTCCTTCCGCGGCCTGATGCAGGGCTCGATCGAGGCCTACAATCTCGTTGCCGCGATGCCGGACGAGTTGCCGGAGGTGAAGTATCCGCGCACGCCGGGCTATCGCCCCGCGGCCGAAGAGAACCCGCGCAATGCCTGGTACCGCAAGTCGACCGTGAAAGGCGCCGCCAGCGGCAAGCTCAAGGGCAAGACCGTCGCGCTGAAGGACAACATCATGCTGGCCGGCGTTCCCATGACCAACGGCTCGTCGACGCTGGAGGGCTATGTGCCCGATTTCGACGCCACCATCGTCACGCGCATGCTGGATGCCGGCGCCGAGATCAAGGGCAAGGTGCATTGCGAGCATTTCTGCCTGTCCGGCGGCAGCCACACCGGCTCCTACGGGCCGGTGCACAATCCGCACAAGATGGGCTACTCCGCCGGCGGCTCGTCCTCGGGCTCGGGCGTCGTGGTCTCGCTCGGCGAGGTCGACATGGCGATCGGCGGCGATCAGGGCGGCTCGATCCGGATGCCGTCCTCGTTCTGCGGCGTCTACGGCATGAAGCCGACCTGGGGCCTCGTTCCCTATACCGGGATCATGCCGATCGAGATCTATGTCGATCATACCGGCCCGATGACGGCGACCGTCGCCGACAACGCGCTGCTGCTCGAAGTGCTCGCCGGCGACGACGGCTACGATCCCCGCATCAAGGCGCCCAAGGTCGAGGAATACACCAAGGCGCTCGGCCAGGGCGTCAAGGGCATGAAGATCGGCATCGTCAAGGAAGGTTTTGAGCAGCCGACCGCGGAGGCCGCCGTCAACGAGAGCGTTCGTGAGGCTGCCAAGCGCTTCAAGGATCTCGGTGCCACCGTCGAGACCGTCTCGATCCCGATGCACCTGTTGGGCGGCGCGATCTGGACTCCGATCGGTACCGAAGGCTTGACCCAGACCATGATGTTCGGCGACGGCTACGGCCTCAGCCGCGGCGATCTCTATTCGACCTCGCTGATGGATTTCCATCGCGGCTGGCGCCGGCAGGCTGATTCGCTGTCCGAGACCACGAAGCTGTTCATGATGCTCGGCACCTACATCAACAACAATTTCGGCCCGCGCTTCTACGGCAAGGCACTCAACATCTCGCGCCGGCTGACCGCGGCCTACGACAAGGCGTTCAGCGATTACGACCTGCTGCTGATGCCGACCACGCCGATGAAGGCGACCAAGCTGCCGGAGCCCAACGCCAGCCGCGAGGAATACGTTGCCCGCGCGCTGGAGATGATCTCCAACACCGCGCCGTTCGACATCACCCATCATCCCGCCATGTCGCTGCCCTGCGGCATGGTCGACGGCCTGCCGGTCGGCCTGATGCTGGTCGGCCGCATGTTCGAGGAATCCACCATCTATCGTGCCGCCCACGCCTTCGAGCAGATCGGTGACTGGAAGAAGATGTGAGCGGGGCATTGATGCAGACCGCTGGAAACGCCACGCATGGCTAACGCGTTCGTCGCAGCGTTCGAGATCCTGAGCTTTGGCGCGATCATTGTCTTGATCGTGCTGGGGCTCGGGATCATCGCCAGCATGATGGGCATCTTCAATTTCGCGCAGGGCGAGTTCGTCCTGCTCGGCGCCTACATCACCTATCTCGCTTACGCCAAGGGCATGCCGATCTGGGTCGGCATGGTCGCGGCGCCCTTCGTGGTCGGCGCGCTCGGATTCGCGCTGGAGGCGCTAATCATCCGCCGCTTCTACGCCGCGCCGATCGTCGCCATGCTCGGCACCTATGCGCTCGGCCTGATCATCCGCGAATCCGTGCGCGGGTTGATCGGTGGCTTCTATCTCACCGTGCCCGAGCCGATCGGCGGCTCGATCGACATCGGCGCCATGCACATCTCGGCCTGGCGCTTCACCATCATCGTCATCACGCTCCTGGTGATGGCGGGCTGCTACCTGCTGCTGTCGCGCACCAGCTTCGGCCTGCGCATGCGCGCAACGCTGGAAAATCCCTCGTTGGCGCGGGCCTCGGGCATCTCCACGCCCCTGATGTACGGCGCCACCTTCGCATTCGGCTCCGCGCTCGCCGGTCTTGCCGGCGCGCTGATCGTCCCGGTGTTCAGCCTCTATGCCGATCTCGGCCTGCGCTTCCTGATCCAGGGCTTTGTGGCGGTCATGGTCGGCGGGGTCGGTTCCTTCATTGGGCCGGTCGCGGGTGCCGGCGTCATCGGCACGCTCAGCGCCGCGCTGCCGTGGATCATGGCGCCCGTCGTCGCCGATGTTCTCGTCTTCGTGCTCGCCATTGTCTTCATCAAATTCCGCCCGCAGGGCCTCATCGCTGGAAAAGGGGTTTAGTCACATGTTCGATCGCACTCAGCTCTCACGCCGCCGCTTTCTCTCCAATTTCGCCTTTGCGTCCGGCGCGGTCGCAACCGGCGTCGGCAGCTGGGTGATCCCGGCGCCCTGGGCAAATGCGGCCGAAGCCCCGATCAAGGTCGGCATCGCCACCGACCTCACCGGCCCGATCGCCTATGCCGGCAATGCCGACGCCAATGTCGCCAAAATGGTGATCAAGGAGATCAACGCCGCCGGCGGCCTGCTCGGCCGTCCGCTCGAGCTCTATATCGAGGACACCGCCTCCAACGAATCCGTCGCCGTCGGCAACGTGCGCAAGCTGATCCAGCGCGACAAGGTCGACATGGTGCTGGGCGGCATCACCTCGTCGATGCGCAACGCGATCAAGGATCCGATCGTGGCGCGCGGCAAGACGCTCTACATCTATCCGCAGCTCTACGAGGGCAAGGAGTGCACGCCCTACCTGTTCTGCACCGGGCCGACGCCGGCGCAGCAATGCGACGAGTTCATCCCCTGGCTGATCAAGAACGGCGGCAAGAAGTTCGCGCTCCCCAGCGCCAATTACGTCTGGCCGCACACGCTCAACGTCTATGCCCGCAAGGTGATCGAGGCGAACGGCGGCGAGGTCGTGTTCGAGGAATACTATCCGCTCGACCAGGTCGATTTCTCCGCGACCGTCAACCGCATCGTCTCCAACAAGGTCGACGTCGTCTTCAACACCGTCATTCCGCCCGGCGTCGGGCCGTTCTTCAAGCAGCTTTATGAAGCCGGCTTCCTCAAGAACGGCGGGCGACTCGCCTGCGTCTACTATGACGAGAACACGCTCAACATCAATCAGGCCGCGGAGATCGAGGGCCTTGCCAGCTGCCTCGACTATTTCAAGGTCCTGACCAAGGAGAACCCGTTCGACGCCAAGATCCAGGCGGCCTACGAGAAGGACTTCCCCGGCAACTTCCTGTTCGCGGCCGGCAGTGCCGCCACCGGCACCTATCGCGGCCTCAAGCTGTGGGAAGCCGCGGTGAAGGAGGCCGGCAAGATCGACCGCGAGTCCGTTGCCGCCGCGCTCGACCATGCCAAGATCGCCGAAGGTCCGGGCGGACCTGCCGAGATGGTCCCGGGCAAACGCCATTGCAAGATGAAGATGTACACCGCGGTCGCCAAGGGCGGGAACTACGAGATCGTCGCGCGCAGCAGCGGCCTCGTCGATCCCAAGGAATGCTGAGGTGGAATGCTGAAGCCGATGAGTGTGGTAAGAGAAGCCATCGCCACCGACATGGGCGACGAAGCGGACGGTGCGATGGCTGAGGGCGCAGCGGCGGGACAGGCCAAGGACCGCGTCAAGGCAGGACGGAAGATCCTGCCGATCGTCGAGGCCGTAGTGCTCGTCGCAGCGCTGCTCGCGCCATTGGTGCTGCAGGATTATCTCACCGTGTTCGCAACGCGCGTGATCATCCTGGCGCTGTTCGCGCTGTCGTTCGACCTGGTCTG
This sequence comes from Bradyrhizobium sp. LVM 105, assembly GCF_003957705.1. Classification (NCBI taxonomy): domain Bacteria; kingdom Pseudomonadati; phylum Pseudomonadota; class Alphaproteobacteria; order Hyphomicrobiales; family Nitrobacteraceae; genus Bradyrhizobium; species Bradyrhizobium sp. LVM 105. Next base: position 189,616 of record NZ_QZMV01000014.1, read on the forward strand.
GGGCTATGCCGGCATCATGAGCTTCGGCCAGGCCCTGTTCTTCGGCTCCGCCGGCTATGGCGTGGCGCTGCTCGCACGCGATCTCGACGTCACCAACATCTTCCTGGTGCTGCCGGCGGGCACGCTGATCGGCCTCGCCTTCGCGTTGCTGCTCGGCGGCTTCCTGCTGCTGGGCCGGCATCCCTCCAGCGTGATCTTCGTCTCGCTCGGCACGTTGACCGGCTCCTACGCCGCCGATCGGCTGGCGCGCGGCTGGTATTATCTCGGCGGCCAGAACGGCATCCCCTCGATCGCGCCGATGTCGCTCGGCACTTACGAGTTCACGGAAGGGCCGGCGTTCTACTATCTCGTGCTCGGCATTCTGGTCGTGGTCTACCTGCTCTGCCGCTTCCTGGTGCGGTCGCAGTTCGGCCTCGCGCTCGCGGGCCTGCGCGAAAACGAGCAGCGCATCGCCTTCTTCGGCTACAAGGCGCAGCACCTCAAGGCGATCATCTTCACCATCGGCGGCGCCGTGGCGGGCCTCGCCGGCAGCCTCTATGCCTTCCACGAGGGTTTCGTCTGGCCCAACATGGTCGGAGTCGTGGTCTCGACGCAGGTGGTGCTCTACGTGCTGTTCGGCGGCTCGGGCACGCTGATCGGCGCCGTCATCGGCGCCGTGATCGTCGAGGGCGTCAGCTTCTGGCTGTCGGACAATTACCGCGACATCTGGCCGATCATTCTCGGCGTGTTGCTGCTGCTGGTGATCCTGTTCCGCCCGCTCGGCCTGATCAGCTTCGTGCTCGGCGAGCGCGAGCGCGTCGGCAGCTTCGGCGCCAAGGCGAAGGAGAATCGTGATGCTCCTTGAAGCCGCCGGCATCAAGAAGATCTTCGGCAAGCTCACCGCGCTGGATGGCGCGGCGCTCAGCGTCGGCGAGAACGAGTTTCACGGCCTGATCGGACCCAACGGCTCCGGCAAGAGTACCTTGATGAAGTGCATCGCCGGCGCCGAAGTGCCGACGCAGGGCACAGTCTCCTTCGTCAACACCGACATCACCGCGTACACGCCGACCGAGCGCGCGCGGGCCGGCATGAGCCTGAAATTCCAGATCACATCCGTGCTGCCGTCGCTGACGCTCTACGACAACATCCTGCTCGCGTTGCAGGCGCAGTCCTCGCTGTTCGACCTCGTGTTCTCGCGCACGCGAGGCGCGCTGCACGACCAGGTCATGACCATGCTCAGGCAATTCCGTCTGGCCGACCGCGCCTTCGAGGCCGCCGCTGCGCTGTCGCACGGCCAGCAGCAATGGCTGGAGATCGCGATGGCGCTCGCCGGCAAGCCCAAGCTGCTGCTGCTCGACGAGCCGACCGGCGGCATGAGCCTGGAGGAGCGTCGCGTCACCGGCGAGCTGCTGCAGCCGATCAAGCAGCATTGCTCCCTCGTCATCGTCGAGCACGACCTCGATTTCATCCGCGACATCTGTGATCGCCTCACTGTGCTCGACCAGGGCAGGGTGCTGGCGTCGGGAACGGTGCCGGAGATCCAGGCCAACCCATCCGTCCAGGAGATCTATCTGCGCCGTGCCTGAATTTTTGGACATCAAGCATCTCGACGCCGGCTATGGCCGCAGCCAGGTCCTGTTCGACGTCACCCTCGGCATTCCCTGGCGCGGCGGTGTCGCCGTGCTCGGGCGCAACGGCGCCGGCAAGACCACGCTGATGAAGACCATCGTCGGCGAGCTGCCGGCGTGGAAGGGCGAGGTCGCCTTCGACGGCCGCGACATCAGCCGCCGCGCCACCCAGGAGCGCGTTCGCGCCGGCATCGGCTACGTGCCGCAGGAGCATTCGGTGTTCGCGCGCCTGTCGGTGCGCGACAATCTCGCCGTCGGCTCGCTCGCCAGCAGCAAGGCCGACGCCGTCGACCACGTGCTGACCATCTTCCCCAAGCTCGGCCAGCGCCTCGACCAGCCCGCTGGCACGCTGTCCGGCGGCGAGCGCAAGATGCTCGCGATCGGCCGCGCCATGCTGGGGGATCCCAAGCTGCTGCTGCTGGACGAGCCGACCGAAGGCGTCTGGATCGGCGTGATCGAGGAGATCACCGAGCGCCTGATCGAGCTCGCCAGGACCATCGCCGTCATCATCGTCGAGCAGCACCTCGACCTCGCGCTCCGCGTCGCCGACTACGCCTATGTGCTCGACCGCGGCCGCGTCGCGCTGCAAGGCGAGGCGGGGCAGGTGCGGGGCAATCCGGAGCTGATGCGCTATCTGGCGCCGTAGGATCCGCGTGTGAAGCGCGCCGCTCTCACACAGATCTCAGCTGTCATGCTCCGCGAAAGCGGGGCATCCAGTACGCCGCGGCTTCTCGACTGAAAACGACCGTCTCTGGAATACTGGATCGCCCGCCTTCGCGGGCGACGACAGCGGAGTTGCGGCAGCCTTCCTCTCTTCAATTGTCAAACAGCCGACGCGACACCGCGATCCCGCGGCGCCCAGCGCCCGGGTTTTGCTTCGCTTCTGGCGCCCCTTGAAATCGGAAGGGCGCAGGGAAGGCCGGGTACCGGCTGGCACCCGCGAGCCCCTGTGCAATGATGCGTGGATAGACGCTCACAGGGGGAGACACAGGTGCAGCCCGATAACCGGCCTTCCCTGCGCGATGGTTTGACGGCTTATGTCGCGCTCTCCCCGGGGAGCGATGCACTCTTGCCCCCGTCGCCCTGCGGATCGCTGATGCGCGCACCCGGTCGGGCCGCCACATTACCACAGGACTTGGCGCCAGCCTGCGGACGCCAGGACCACACGATTTTGCCGTACGCGGTCGGCCTGTCGTACACGCGCCCGCTGACCGCTCACGGGGAGACCCCGCCCTGCGACCGCCTCTGGCGCCAGACCGCCCGCGTCCACCGCAACTCACCCCACGAACCGTGACGATCGCGACCCGCCCCTTCCGGAGGGATGAGATGGCGCGGGAGTATAGGGTGTGTCGTGCTTCGGATAAAGAGAAATTACTGTTATCCGAAGTGGATAATTGCTTGAATGGTCATTCGGGCTAGGCGGTCGGATGTCGCTTCGCCCATCCAGGCTACGTGCCGCTGATCCCGTCATCCTGAGGCGCGAGCGGCGCGATGCGCCGCATCGTGCCGTGAGCCTCGAAGGATGAGCGGCCGAGCAGCCAGTCGGGCCGTCGCCGGCCGCTGAAGAAGCGGCCACCTCGAGCGACAACGGCTTCGACGTTGCGCGGAGGGTGACGGGGAGAGATTGTCGTCAAGTAGGCCGGAAGACAGTCGCCCTACTTCATCGCCGAGAACCGGCTGTCGAACGAGTTCGACGACACCACCGGCGCGGCGCCCATGATCTGCGTGGCTTCACCCGCACCATCGCTCACCGACGGCTTCAGCACCGGGCGGGTCTGGGCGAGGCGCGTGTCGGGCTTTGCGGGCTCGGCGGGCTTGGCGGCGGCAACAGTCGGCTTCGGCGCGTCCTTTGCGGCATCCTTCTTGTCGTTCCCCGGCACGAACCGGCTCACGGCGGCTTTGAGCCGCGACGCCGCGGTCGTGGGTGTCGTCGTCGCGGCGGCCGGGGCGACGGATGCGGTGGCCTGCGGCGGCGGTGTGGTCGCCGTGGTGTCGGATGAGCCGATGCCCATCTTGCGCCCGAGATTCGAGAAGAAGCCTCCGGATTTTTCCTGCGACTTTTCGGCAGGTTGAGCCGAGGCGACGCGGGTGCTGGTCGCGGGTGCGCTGACGGCGACCACCGGCTCTTGCTGCGGCGCCGGCGCGGACGCCACCGCGTCGAGATTTGGCTTCGGCGGATTGACGTGGCTGGGGATCGTGCCCGGCGCCTTGGCCATCGCCAGCATCTGCAGCGTGGTGCCTTCGGCGCCCTCGGACAGGCCGGTCGAGCCTTCCGGAATCTTGGCGGCGAACACCTTGTTCATGCCGCCGTCGATGCCGGTGTTCATGCGCGCCACCGGGGTGCCCTTCGCGACCAGCTTGGCGTATTCGGCCTCGTCTTTGGCTTGCTTGCCCCGCACGGCGGCGACGATGTCCTCGGGGATGACATAGGCCGGGCACTTTGCCGAGGCGTCGAACACCGGATCGCGCTTGGCGTCCGCCGGCTTCGCCGCGTCGAAGACGTACTTCTTCTCGCAGAAATCGACCTTCGGCTCCTGCCGCGTCACCTCGAAATGATCATAGCCTTCCTTGATCATCTTCCAGAACGGCATGTTCGGATTATTCCGGTGCTTGGCCATGTTCACCGGGGTCATCTTGAACGGATAGGCCTGCAGCTGGAACGCCTTCTGGCCGCCGAAGAAGGATTCGCGCCCGAGCGAATAGATCTCCGCGATCTGCTCGTCCGTCATCGCGTAGCAGCCGCGCGAAGAACAGTCGCCGTGCACCATCAGCTGCGAGCCGGTGCGGCCCAGCGCCTTGTCGAATGCGTTCGGATAGCCGGTGTTGAAGGAGAGGTAATAGGCCGATTGCGGATTCATCTGGCCCGGGTTGATCGAGTAGAATCCCTCGGGCGCCTGGCGGTCGCCTTCGCGCACCTTGGGGCCGAGGTCGCCCGACCAGCGGCAGATCGGATAGGTCTTGAGCAGTGCGAACTGGCCCGAGCGGGTCTGCTTCCAGACCTCGAGCTCGGCCTCCTGCTTGAACAGGCGGACCAGGATCGGCGATTGCAGGTCCATGTCCTTCTCGGCCATCGCAGCGATCAGCTTCGGCGGCACCGGCTGGTTGGCCTTGGCGTTGGTCGCGAGCGAGACCTGGTCGCTGTTGCAGCCGGCCAGCAGGCCGCCGGCCGTCATCAGCGCAACCGAAGCCAAGAGCGCGCGAGCAAGCGAACGAGAAATCAAGATGGACCCCACACCGTGCCGGGCATTGATGCGCGAACCCCAATTCGTTTGGCGCATGATCCGACCGGCGAACCGGACCCGTCACCACGGGCTTTTCAGCTCACGCCCCAGCGCTTGTGCCCTGAAGCCATTGATTAAAATTCTAACCTCTGGGTCATGTGGTCGCAACCCGAGCAGGGATCACGAGGGCGTTGGCCCAAAGGTGTGGTCAACAGAGACTTAAAGTGGGCCGGAACTTGGACCATGCGGCCAGACCAGCACAGAGATCGCTGATTTGGGCAAAAAAAGGGTTAATGCGGGGTTACCGGGAAGCCCCGGGAGGTCTCGTAGGGTGGGCTAAGCGGAAGCGTGCCCACCAACTTTCTCAATCAGGAAGAGATTCGTGGGCACGGCGCTTTGCGCCTTTGCCCACCCTACGGCACCGGAATCGAGCCGAATCAGCCCAGTTTCCGGCCGATATCGAGGAATTTCTGCCGCCGCTGCTTGCGGATGGCGTCGCCGTCCAGGCTCCGCAGCTCGTCGAAGGCCTTGGCGATGGCCTCACCCGTGGTGGCGATCATGGCGGCGGGGTCGCGGTGGGCGCCGCCGACCGGCTCCTTCAGGATCTGGTCGATCACCCCGAAGCGAAGCATGTCCTGGGCGGTGATCTTCATGTTGTTGGCGGCTTCCTGCGCCTTGGTGCCGTCGCGCCAGAGGATCGAGGACGCCGCTTCCGGCGAGATCACGCTGTAGATCGCGTGCTCCAGCATCAGGACCCTGTTGGCGGTGGTGATGGCGATGGCGCCGCCCGACATGCCCTCGCCGGTGATGATCGCAACGTTCGGCACGGTCAGCGCCAGGCAGGCGTCGGTCGAGCGCGCGATGGCCTCCGCCTGGCCGCGCTCCTCGGCGCCGATGCCGGGATAGGCGCCGGCGGAATCGGCCAGCGACAGCACCGGCAGGCCGAACCGCTCGGCCATCTCCATCAGCCGCACGCATTTGCGATAGCCCTCGGGCCGCGCCATGCCGAAATTGTGCCTGATACGGCTCTCGGTGGAATCGCCCTTCTCCTGGCCCATCACGCAGATCGGCTCGCCGCGGAAGCGGCCGAAGCCGGCGACCAGCGCCTCGTCCTCGCCGAACTTGCGGTCGCCGGCGAGCGGGGTGAATTCGGTGATCAGGCCCTTGATGAAGTCGTTGAAATGCGGCCGCTGCGGATGCCGCGCCACCAGCGTCTTCTGCCACGGGGTCAGGTTCTGATAGAGGTCGGCCAGCGCCTGCGCCGCCTTGTCCTCGATCCGCCCGATCTCATCAGCGATATCCGTGCCGGACGCCGCGAGCGTCCTGAGCTCGTCGAGCTTGGAATCGAGCTCGGCGACGGGCTTTTCGAAGTCGAGATAGCTGCGCATCTGGTCTTGCATCAACTCAGTATAGGGGGACGGGGCTAAGAGGCGAAGCGAGGTCGGGGTCGCGGGAAGAAGTGCAGCGTCTTCAATGAGTTGGCTTGTGCACTCCGGGCAGGGAGCCAAATCATGCATGAGGCCACGGCTCTTTCTGCGGAGATGTGGCCGAAGTCAAGGCGGTTCATGGGTCGCCGTAGCCCGGATGAGCGAAGCGATATCCGGGGCAGGTCGTGCCTTGGGCACAATCCCGGATGTCGCTTCGCTCATCCGGGCTACGAAAGTCCTATTTCTCCGCCAGCGGGTGCAGGTCGCGCACCAGGCTCTTCAGCCGCTCCTCGACCACATGGGTGTAGATCTGGGTGGTGGAAATGTCGGTGTGGCCGAGCAGGGTCTGCACGATGCGCAGATCGGCACCATTGTGCAGGAGGTGGCTGGCAAAGGCATGGCGCAGCACGTGCGGGGAAACCAGCCGGGCCTGCAGGCCCGAGGCGATTGCGAGCTCCTTGAGGTCGCGGGCGAAATGCTGCCGGGTCAGATGTCCGCTCTCGCCGAACGAGGGGAACAGCCATTTCGAGGCGGCGAGGCCATTCTTCTTGTCGGCTTTGGCGGCGTCGGTCGCGGCGAGATAATCCGCCATCGCCTGCCGTGAGGCCTCGTTGAGCGGCACCAGGCGTTCCTTGTTGCCCTTGCCGCGCACCACGATCATGCGCGCATCGCGCTTGGCCGCCGAGCGCGGCAGCGCCACCAGCTCGGAGACGCGCAGGCCCGTGGCGTAGAGCACCTCGAGCAGGCAGTAGAGCCTTAAGGCGCGCAGCCGCTTCGCCGGCGAGGCATCGTCCGCCTCGCTCAATTCCTTGGCGCGGCGGAGCATGCGGTCGACGTCCGCAATCGACAGCACTTTCGGCAGGCCGCGGCCGCGCTTGGGGCCGGACAGGATCGCGGCGGGATCCTCAGCTCGGATCCGCTCATTCAGCAGGAAGCGATAGAGATGCCGCATCGCCGACAGCCGCCGCGCCACGCTGGTGGATTTGAAGCCGCGGCTGTCGAGATCGGCGAGGTAGTCGCGCAGCGTCTGCGTCTCGGCGTCCGCAAAGCTGCGGCCGACGCGGCCCAGAAATTCCGAGAAATCAGTGAGGTCGCGGCGATAGGCGTCGAGCGTATTGGGCCCGGCGCCCTGTTCCGCCGCGAGCATGTCGAGGAACAGGCCGGTGAGCTTGGCGTCTGAGGGCGGGTTGCGCATGCCCGTCAGGCTAGCTCCTATTTCTTGAGAAACTTGTCAGGCGGGATCGTCACCGTCATTTCCCGCGACTTGGGCGTGACGAAGTTGGCCAGCGCGAAGACCACGCCATAGACGATGCCGGCGATCACGGCGACGACCGTCAGGAAGCGGAACAGGCTGGGCATCGGGCAAGATCTCGGGAGAAGGTCCAGACGGGCAAATTAACCAATGAAATCATCCAACATGTTCGCCGTTTCGTGGCAAGAGTCCTCTGGCGAGGCCCCTTCCGGGGTCGTATAGGTGGCCGAAGCGTGCCGCCTTTGGCGGCAGATCGAGCGGGATCCAATCGAGCGAGACATGTCCGACGCCGCGTTGCCGATACCAGCTTCGCCCGAAGCCGACATCCTGTCGGCGCTGGGATCGCGCTCGGTCGTGCTCGTCGGTATGATGGGAGTGGGCAAATCCACCATCGGCCGTCGCATGGCTCTCAGGCTCAAGCTGCCCTTCATCGACGCCGACACCGAGATCGAGACCTCGGCCCAGATGACCATCCCGGAGATCTTCGAGCGCCATGGCGAGGCCTATTTCCGTGACGGCGAGGCGCGGGTGATCGCGCGGCTGCTCGACGGCGGGCCGGTGGTGCTGGCGACCGGCGGCGGCGCCTTCATGCGCGAGGAGACGCGCAAGCGCATCGCGGCAAAGGCGGTGTCGATCTGGCTCAAGGCGGACCACGACGTCATCATGCGCCGCGTGCGCCGCCGCGCCGACCGCCCGCTGCTGCAGACCGCCGATCCCGAAGGAACCGTGACGCGCCTGCTCACCGAGCGCGAGCCGGTCTATGGCCATGCCGACCTCACCATCGCCTCGCGCGACGTGCCGCACGACAGAATCGTCGAGGAATGCATCGAGGCGCTGCGCGCCCATCTTTGCGGCGAACAGGCCGCTCCACCATCTGCCGACGTAGCGAGTGCGTTGAGATGACTGCGCCGTTGAAACATTCCGAGCCCGTCAAGGTCGAGGTCGCGCTGGAGAATCGCGCCTACGACATCGTCATCGGCCGCGGCGTGCTGGCCTCGCTCGGCGAACGCGTGGCGCGTTTGCGTCCCGGCGTGCGCACCGCGATCGTGACGGATCGCACCGTGGCAAAGCACTGGCTCGAGCCGACCGAGGCCTCGCTCGCGGCGAGCGGCATCCCGACCTCGCGGATCGTGGTCGAGGAAGGCGAGATCTCCAAGACCTATGCCGGCCTTGAGAAGGTCAGCGAGGCCCTGATCGCCGCCAGGATCGAGCGCAACGATCTGGTCATCGCGCTCGGCGGCGGCGTGGTCGGCGATCTCGCCGGCTTTGCCGCGGCGATCCTGCGCCGCGGCGTCGATTTCGTGCAGGTGCCGACCTCGCTTCTCGCGCAGGTCGATTCCTCCGTCGGCGGCAAGACCGGCATCAATTCGCCGCAGGGCAAGAACCTGCTCGGCGCCTTCCACCAGCCGGTGCTGGTCATCGCCGACACCGCCGTGCTCGACACGCTGTCGCCGCGCCAGTTCCGCGCCGGCTATGCCGAGGTCGCCAAATACGGCGTGCTCGGCGACGAGGCCTTCTTCTCCTGGTTGGAAAAGAACCATTCCGACATCGTCAAGGGCGGCTCCGCGCGCGAGCACGCGATCGCGACCTCCTGCCGCGCCAAGGCGGGCGTCGTCTCCCGCGACGAGCGCGAGACCGGCGAGCGTGCGCTGCTCAATCTCGGTCACACCTTCGGTCACGCGCTGGAAGCGGCGACCGGCTTCTCCGACCGCCTGTTCCACGGTGAGGGCGTCGCGATCGGCATGACGCTGGCGGCGCAGTTCTCGGCAAAGCTCGGCATGATCGGCGAGCAGGACGCCGCACGCGTCGAGCGGCATTTGATCGAGGCCGGCCTGCCGACCCGCCTGCAGGACATCGCCGGCTTCGCGCAGGAAGGGCTTGCCGATGCCGACGCGCTGATGGCGCTGATGGCGCAGGACAAGAAGGTCAAGCGCGGCAAGCTCACCTTCATCCTGCTGGAGGCCGTCGGGCGCGCGGTGATCGCCAAGGACGTCGAGCCGGCCCCGGTGCGCGATTTCCTGCAATCGAAACTATCGCAGTGATGGCGGGACCGTTCAGGCCGGCCGCCCGCGAAACGGCGGGGAATGCCGAGGCGGTCGCGAGGCAAACATGAGTTCGATCACGATCAATCTGCTGCTGGCGGTGCTCTTGCTCGCCGCCAATGCGTTTTACGTGGCTGCGGAATTTGCGCTCGTGAAGAGCCGCGGCTTTCGCGTCAAGGCCATGGTCGAGCAGAATCGCTTCGGCGCCCGCCTGTTGCAGACGATGATGGGAAATATCGAATCCTATCTCGCCTGCTGCCAGCTCGGCATCACCATGGCTTCCCTCGGTCTTGGTTGGATCGGTGAGCCGACCGTGTCTGCGCTGCTGAGCCCGATCCTCGAGCCGATCGGCCTGTCGGAGGCCACGCTGCATTTCGTCTCGTTCGTGGCAGGTTTCCTGGTCTTCTCGTCGCTGCACATCATCATCGGCGAGCAGGTGCCGAAAACGCTGGCGATTAGGGAGCCGATGCCGGTGTCGCAGTGGATTGCCTATCCGCTGCATGTCTCCTACCTGGTGTTCTATCCGCTCAGCTGGTGTCTCAACGCGGCTTCGAGCGCGATCCTGCGTCTGATCGGGGTCCAGGAGTTTTCGCAGCACGAGATCCTGACGGATTCCGAGATCGAGGGCCTGGTCGAGGAATCGGCCGTGCACGGCAAGATCGAGAGCGGCGAGGCCGAATACATTCACAACGTCTTCCGCCTTGGCGAGCTGACCGTGTCCGACGTGATGGTTCATCGCACCGCCATGGTGATGATCAACGCCGATTTGCCGCCGGAGGAGCTGGTGCGTGAGGTGCTGGCCACCGAGTACACCCGCATTCCGCTGTGGCGCGAGAAGTCGGAGAACATCATCGGCATCCTGCACGCCAAGGATCTGTTGCGGGCCATCCGCGCGTCGGAGGGCGATACCTCGCGCATCGACGTCACCACCATCATGCTGCCGCCCTGGTTCGTGCCGGAAATGCGGCCGATATCCCAGCAGCTCAAGGCGTTCCGCCGTCGCAAGACCCATTTCGCGCTCGTCGTCGACGAGTATGGCGAGGTCGAAGGCCTCGTGACGCTGGAAGACATTCTGGAGGAGATCGTCGGCGATATCTCCGACGAGCACGACGTGGTGGTCGCCGGTGTACGCCGTCAGCCCGACGGCTCCGTCGTGGTCGACGGCTCGGTGCCGATCCGCGACCTCAACCGCGCGCTGGACTGGCACCTGCCCGATGAAGAGGCAACGACGGTCGCCGGCCTCGTCATTCACGAGGCGCGCTCGATCCCCGACCGCGGCCAGAGTTTCACCTTCCACGGCTTCCGCTTCCGCGTGCTCCGCCGCGAGCGCAACCGCATCACCGCGCTCCGTATTTCGCCGGTGGCACGCGAGGCGGAGCTGGAAGAGGCGAAGCCGAGAAGGGCCGGGACGTCGTTTTAGCCTCACGCTCGGTGTCATCGCCCGCGCAGGCGGGCGATCCAGTACGCCGCAGCGGCTCGGCCTGGCCGCGCCGTCGCGGAGTACTGGATGCCCCGCTTTCGCGGGGCACGACAGCGGAGTTTTACGGCTAGCCTTCCCCCGGCGCCTTGGCCTGGATCGCCAGGGCGTGAACGCTGCCGGAGAGTTCCGCGGCCAGCGCCGAATTTATCATGCGATGGCGCTCCACCCGGCTCTTCCCTTTGAAGGCCGCAGACACGATATAGACGCGGAAATGTGTCTCACCGCCCGGCCGATGGCCGGCGTGGCCCTCATGCAAATGTGACTCGTCGACGACTTGCAGGCTTTCCGGCGTGAAAGCTTCCTGCAACTTGTTGCTGATAGTGTCTCGCATAGCCATTTGTGCCATTCGGGTGCAGAGGTCTCGCCCCGTTGATTGCCGGGTTTTCGGCGAATTGCAATGTCAAGACTTGAACGTTTTTGCATTGCGTAGTCAAAGTCAGCCATGCCGATCGATTCATCAAAATTCTTCGACTCCATCCGCGTCAAGCCGCGGGGCAAGCAGCCGGACGTGAAGCCGCGCGACACCGCCGTCGGCTGCGAGTGGGCCGGGTGTCAGAACAAGGGCGCGCATCGTGCGCCCAAGGGCCGCGAGAACCAGCGCGAGTATTGGCACTTCTGCCTGGCTCACGTGCGCGAGTACAACCAGAACTACAATTTCTTCTCCGGCATGAATGCCGACGCCGTCGCGCGCTACCAGAAGGATGCGCTGACCGGTCACCGCCCGACCTGGAAGATGGGCGCCAATGGCGGCAAGAAGGGCGCGGAAGCCGAGATCGACATGGCGTCCGATCCGTTCAGCATGTTCAGTGAGATCAACGGCCGCGCCAGCTGGCGCAAGGGCCCCGAAGCCGCGCCCAAGGCCGAGACGCGCAAGGTGATGAACGCCGAGCGCAAGGCGCTGCTGGTCATGGGCCTCGGCCCCAGTGCCACGCTCGCCGACGTCAAGACCAAGTACAAGGCGCTGGTGAAGCAGCACCACCCCGACGCCAATGGCGGCGACCGCTCCACCGAGGACCGCCTGATAGAGATCATCAAGGCGTATAATTATCTGAAGACGGTGGTGCGCGAGGCCTAAGGCCTTGCGGCACCTTGTGGTGTCGTCCCGGCTTTCGCCAGTCTCGTAGGGTGGGCAAAGGCGCGCTTGCGCCGTGCCCACCATCTTTCTCGATCGCAAGAAATGCGTGGGCACGCTTCGCTTTGCCCACCCTACGATTTCGGACTCGGGGGAAGACATCCGCCCTCACCCTTCCGGCATCGCCCCCACATAGGACGAACTCGGCCGGATCAGCCGACCGGTGCGCTGCTGCTCGCGCGCATGCGCGGTCCAGCCTGCGCTGCGCGCCACCGCGAAGATCGGTGTGAAGGCCTGGCGGGGGATCGCGAGCGCGTCGAGCAGGATCGCGGTGAAGAACTCCACATTGGTCTCCAGCGGTCGCTCCGGATTCTTCTTGCGCAGCGCGCTGCGGATATAGGCCTCGACCTCGCCGGCGAAGGGCAGGTCGGCGCCGTCCGCCGCGAGCCGCTCGATCGCCGCCTTCAGCACGTCGGCGCGCGGATCGCGCACGCGATAGACGCGATGGCCAAAGCCCATCAGCCGCTCGCCGCGCGCCAGCGCCGCGTCGACCCACGGCTTGATCCGCTCGCGCGTGCCGATCGCGTCGAGCATTTCCAGCACCGGCTCCGGCGCGCCGCCGTGGAGGGGGCCGGTGAGTGCGCAATAGCCGGCCGTGACGGCGGCGAACAGATCGGCTTGCGTCGAGGCAACCACGCGCGTGGCGAAGGTCGAGGCGTTCATGCCGTGATCGCAGACCGTGACGAAATAGGCGTCGAGCGCGGCCACCTCGCGCGTTTCAGGCGCGGCGCCGCGCAGCATGCGCAGCGTATCGGCGGCATGGCTGGCATTCGGATCGGGCGCGACCGGATCGAGCCCCTTGGCGCGGCGCACCAGCGCGCCCGCGATCACCGGAAACGCGCCGACGATGGTGGCTTCATGCTCGAGGCCGTGCTCGGCGCGAAGTCCCGCGACCGCCGCGCGAAACCCGTCGATGACGCCCATGCCGCGCGTCGCCGGCAGCAGGTCCGGCAGGCGTGCGAAGGCGCGCTCGCGCGCCGCGCCCAAGCTTGCCCGAACGTTGGCTTCGCTCAGGCTGGTCCTGCTGGCGCCGTTCCAGAGCCGGGCGGTGACGCCCTCGAAGCTCGACTGGCTCGCCAGCCGGCCAACATGCTCCCCGGCAATGATCAGCTCGCCGCGCTCGCCATCGACATGGCTCAGCACGGTTTCGGCCGCGGCAACGCCGTCCAACCCGATCTGGCTCTTGGTGAGGTGGATATTCATGGCCCAAATCTCCTGTTCAGGGAGCACACAAGGTCAGGCCTCTCGACACATTGATCAATCTTGATTACATAAATCAATATGAAAAATTCGGCGCTCTATTTGTCCGCCCGGGAGGCCGCGGCCGAGCTCGCGATCTCGCCGGCCACGCTGTACGCCTATGTCAGCCGCGGCCTGATCCGCTCCGAGCCGACACCGGACTCGCGGAAGAACCGCTACCGTGCCGAGGACGTCCGGGCCCTGAAGGAGCGCCGGGTGCCGTCGCCGGAGCCGCGCGGCCTGCGCAGCTTCGATGCCGACCTGCCGGTGATGGACACCGAGATCTCGACCATCACCGAGGAGGGCGCGATCTATCGCGGCGTCAACTGCGTCGATCTTTCCGAGAGCGGCACGCTCGAGCACGCCGCCACCTTGCTGTGGGACGTCTCCGGGGTCGATCCGTTCGAGCAGGACAATCAACCCGAAATATCCGAGGAGATGGGCGCGATCGGGCAAGCCGCGCGCCGGGCGGCGCCGATCGACCGCGCCATCGCCGTGCTGGCGCTGGCCGCCAGCGCCGATCCCCGCGCCTTCACCCGGGCGCCCGATGGCCGCGCCATGGTCGGCGCGCGCATCGTCCGGCTGCTGGTGGCGACCATGCTCAATGCCGAGCCTTCGGCCGAGCCGTTGCATCAGCAGGTCGCAACAGCCTGGGCGCCAGACAACAAGCACGCGCCCGACCTGATCCGCCGCGCTCTCGTCCTGCTCGCCGATCACGAGCTGAACGCCTCCACCTTCACCGCGCGCTGCGCGGCCTCGACCGGCCTCAACCTGTACGATGCCGTGATCGCCGGCCTGGCCGCGCTGAAGGGTCCGCAGCATGGCGGCGCCGGCGTGCTGGCCTCGCAGCTCGTCAAGACGCTGATCGATCGCGACGTCGAGCCGATGGTGCGCGAGCGCGTCGCGCTCGGCGAACGTTTTGCCGGCTTCGGCCACGGCGTCTACAAGCGTGGCGATCCCCGCGCGCAATCGCTATTGAATGCGCTGTCGCGCGCCGGCGCGCCGCGCAAATTCACCCGCGAGGTGCCGGAACGCATCGCGGAAGCCACCGGCGAATTCGTCAACATCGACTATGCCCTTGCCGTGCTCGTGCACGCGCTGCGCCTGCCCGGGGGCAGCGAGCTCGCCTTGTTCGCAATGGCCCGCAGCGTCGGCTGGATCGCCCACGCCAGCGAGCAATTGCAGTTCGGCAAGTTGATACGGCCAAGGGCCAGGTATGTCGGGCCGGCGCCGGGGCGAAGGGCGGGGGGCGCGACCTAGCGTCGTCAAGTGATCTTCTCCGCCGTCGTCCTGAAGGCCAGGACCCATACCATCCTCGCGGCAGTGGGAGTTCCGGCAAAACTCTCAAGGACCGGGATATCCCAAGACGTCAGCCTACTAACGCAAAGCGGAAGTCTCCGGCCTGAGCGTGACCGGCAGCATTTGACCCCACAAGAGACATTAGCGGGATCGAAATCCCGCAATGCGAGATAGGCCCTACACGCCCCGATCCGGCGACGATGGCCGCGGCACTCGCACTCGCGGTCGATCAGGACGACGCCGACGTAGAGCCGGGCAAGCGTGGCAACCAGCGCGACACGTTGGCGCAATAGGTGTCGTACTCCGCTCCAAATGTCCTACGCAGCGTCGGCTCCTCATAAGCCAGAACGAAAACGTGGAAAGCGATCCACAGTAGCGCGCCGTAGACCAGAAGCCCTGTGTTTCCGAGGATCAGTCCTTGGCCCAGTACAATCGCCACCAGGGCAAGATAGATCGGATTGCGGACATAACGATTGGGGCCGGTGATCACCAAATGTTGCGGTGGTGCGACCGGCGCTGGCGTGCCACCGCCTTGCAACGCAAATCGTGTGAAGGTTTCGACCAACACCGGAATGCCAAGCAGGATCAGAACAACGCCGAACCATCGGATAAGCTGGAGATCGAAGAACGGCGCTTGCAGATGCCATCGCGAAATCGACCACGGCACGACACCGGCGACCGTCGTGGGGGCAATCAGAAAAAAGACCGCCGACCCCAGAGCTGCCAAGCCCCTGGTCATGATGTTGCTCCGGCCTCACAAATCCCAGCGTGCACCCGCGATAGCGACACGGTCGCGATCGGCGGCCTCATCGTAGCGGCCGGCGATTGGGGCGACAAGGATTGACTGGCCCGGGTCACGCTCCTCAAGACCGCTTATGGCCCTTCGGCGAAGTGGCAGCATCGCTCCATGAGGTCCGCTTGTTGAGGCTTGGCGAACAAGATTTGCTCAGGTTGAGCTCTTCGCATTTTGACCCGGAACAGAAGTCGCGTTAGGCGGCGCGAGCCAATCGGTAACCAACGCAGCTTTTGGTCAGCCGCGGGAAGAATGAGTAACCGGACAGCGACAAGAAACTTTATTAGAGCGGTCGCCTGCGCCGCTTGGCCCAGATACCTCGGACTTTCGATCGCTTGCGGCTGCTTCTTTCAACGGTCTTCGATACGCGAGCACGAAGATCCCGAAGTTCGGCAAGTTGACAGTTGAGCAACCAGACTCGTTGATCCAAAATGACCATACGGTCGTAGATCTGACCACGATTACTCATTGCGAATCCCAAGAAGTGCAACTGCTAAAAACACTCACGTTCGCAAAAATGGCGTTCCGTTGGATGGTAGCATCTTTTCACGTAAAAGATGTGAAACGGCACACATGCCGCAGGCCGTGCTATGGTGACCGGACTGAGCGAACGTCCGAAACTAGGGCCGCCTCAGCGCAATCGTCATAAATACGTCATGTTGGGGCGCAGAACCTTCTTGGGGTGGCCGGCCTTGTCTATGGTGGCATGGCCGCCAGCATGGCGAGTGCGACATGACGGAAAACGCGCAATTGCATGAAGATCGACGCAGCCGATTATTGGAAGCCGCGATCCATGAGATGGCGCGGTTTGAGCGGCAAGAGAGCGAATTCCGCAAGAAGGATCGCGAGGAGCGCGCGGCCGCATTGCGGCTTCCTTTGGACAAAATCAATTAGCTGCGTTACATCACCGTCATCTGGCTTTTTTAGCCTGTAGGCGGCGGGGCCGTCCCCCGTCGTGCTTGCAACCTCCCCGTCCAAGGTGGGCGGGGAGCTTTTTCAGTCCATCGTTTTCATCGGGAATGATCAGGGTGAGCGATCCAGAGAATCTTCCGAAGACTCGGATCGCAGTGACAATCTATCGTCGCCAAACTGGCCAATGAACGTGGGCTTTGTGGTAGTGATCGCGCTAGTATTTGCCCTCGCAATGGTGCGACGCTCACCATAGCGATTCTCTCACGTAGACATTGAAAACCTGTCAACAACGGTTACGGCGTCAATCAAGGAGTCCGGAAATGGCCCGCTGCCGACCTCCGCGCAGAGAGCCGCTTCGTCTGCTTTCGACAGGTAAGCCGATCACGGTGAAGCGACTGCCGAGGGCAGCCTTTGACCCAAAGCGGACATGCAATTTTAGGGAGTGTTAACACCTGCCGCGCACGTTGGCGGTGACGATGATCGCGTGTCTAGAGAGTTGCCTTGAGATCGTTTTCGCGAATTGTAGTGATGGTCGTTGTTTCACTATTAGTGCTCACGACCGGCGCGGGCGGATACGCGCGCAATTTCGCGGGACTCTTCGTCCTATTCAGCATGTTTTGGGGACTGCCACTTCTCACTCTCATTTCGTTGTTCCACTTTCTCGACAAGCGCTTTGGACCCCGCGTTGGGCCTTGGCCGACTAGCCATGGCCAACTTGCCATGTCTGGTTTTGAAGACTGATCGGGCATCGGCACGGGCTGATTGAGTTGAGTACACGCCCGAATGGCCCTGGCTTTCGCCAGGACGACCATCAACTGAGCGTCATGCCTGCGACTTCGCCGCCGCGACGCCATTGCGGCGGTGACGGATCCACAGGGCCAGACCCGCCACGATCGCAACGCCCACGACGGTCAGCATCCAGATGTGCTTGCCGACATGCCCATGAAGATGCAGCCCGGCATATTCGTGCAGGGCCGAGACCGCCAGCACGCCCGGCAGTACATGGGCGGGCGCCCAGGCCAGAATGGCCGGGATGTTCACCGCGTAGAATTTGGCCGGTGCCATGCCGAGCGCGCCGGCGGTCACGGGGACGAAGGCCCGGACCGGCGGCACGAAGCGGGCGAAGAACACGGCCCAGGTGCCGAAGCGGTTGAAGAAGCTCTCGCTCTCGGCGACCACGCGCGGGTAGTTGGTCAGCGGCCAGGTGTTCAGAATCTCGCGCTGGCGCCGGTGCCCGATCCAGTAGGCCGAGCCGTCGCCGAGCACGGCGCCGAGCGCGGCCGCCAGCAACACCCATTGCAGCTTGAGTTCGCCGCCCGGGACCAGGGCGCTCAGCGCCAGGATGATGGTCGAGCCGGGGATCACCGATCCCACCACCGGGACGGCCTCGAGCAGCGCCGCCAGGAACAGGGTCAGATAGCCCAGCCACGGATGGGCCGAGACGAAGGATATGAGCGGATCGAGAAAGGACGTCACGTCGCCTCTGGCGGGCTGGAGCACGGGGCTTGCGACCCTACATAAGTAAAGGCATGCGGCCAAACTGCCATTCGCGTGGGCGGCTCCCTGCGAACCCGCCCGAATTTGGGCGTGATTCGCAAGGCAGCCCTCCAAAAACTGCGTTCCTTGCCTATCTAAATGAAAAGACAACGGAACTTTGATTGGCGGGCGGGCTTCTGCCGGCCACTTGACTCTGATAGGTTGAGTTTCAGCACCCAGCCGCAGCCAACGTGCGAATAACCGGTTTCGGGACCGCCCGGGACCTCGGAGGATTGATGACGACCGCCGCCATGTCCAAAGTTGAGGAAGTTTCCGGTCTGCCCGACATGAAGGTGTCGGTGCGCCAGGTGTTCGGGATCGACAGCGATCTCGAAGTGCCGGCCTATTCCGAAGTCGATCCTCATGTGCCCGAAGTCGATTCCGACTATCGCTTCGACCGCGCCACCACGCTCGCCATTCTCGCCGGCTTCGCCCGCAACCGCCGCGTGATGGTGACCGGCTATCACGGCACCGGCAAATCCACCCATATCGAGCAGGTCGCGGCCCGCCTGAACTGGCCCTGCGTGCGCGTCAACCTCGACAGCCACATCAGCCGTATCGACCTCGTCGGCAAGGATTCCATCGTGGTCCGCGACGGCAAGCAGGTCACCGAATTCCGCGACGGCATCCTGCCCTGGGCGCTGCAGCACAACGTCGCGCTGGTGTTCGACGAATACGACGCCGGCCGCCCGGACGTGATGTTCGTGATCCAGCGCGTGCTCGAAGTCTCCGGCCGCCTGACGCTGCTCGACCAGAACAAGGTGATCAAGCCGCATCCGGCGTTCCGCCTGTTCGCCACGGCGAACACCGTCGGTCTCGGCGACACGTCGGGCCTCTATCACGGCACCCAGCAGATCAACCAGGGCCAGATGGACCGCTGGTCGATCGTCACCACGCTGAACTATCTCAGCCATGACGAGGAAGTGGAGATCGTGCTGGCCAAGGCCAAGCACTATCGCACCGGCGAAGGCCGCGACATCGTCAACAAGATGGTGCGCCTCGCTGACCTGACCCGCAACGCCTTCGCCAACGGCGATCTGTCGACGGTGATGAGCCCGCGCACGGTGATCACCTGGGCGGAGAACGCCGACATCTTCGGCGATATCGGTTTTTCGTTCCGGGTCACCTTCCTCAACAAGTGCGACGAGCTCGAGCGTCCCCTGGTCGCCGAGTTCTACCAGCGCTGCTTCAACGCGGAGCTGCCGGAATCGGCGGTCAACGTGGCGCTGAGCTGATTCAACAATGATGTCATCCCGGACAAGCTCACTCCTGGCGGCGCGAAGCGCCGTCTGGAGTGAGTGCAGATCCGGGATCCATAGCCACAGGCCCGCGTTGTGGCGCGAGCGATCAATTGCCACCCTTCGCCAAATGACGTCCTGTGGTTATGGGTCCCCGCTTTCGCGGGACGACGGCTCAGGTTGAGCTTGGGATGACGGTGAGATCGAGATGAGCACCACCTCCAACTCCAAATTCCGCAGCAGCAAGGAAGCGCCGACCGAGCCGTTCAAGCGCTCGGTCGCCTCCTGCCTGAAGGCGATCGCCAAGACGCCGGAGCTCGACGTCTCCTTCGCCGCCGAGCGCCCGGGCCTCGCGCCCGGCAAGGCGCGGCTGCCCGAGCCCGCGCGCAAGATGACCAAGCGCGATGCGGCGGTCGTGCGCGGCCATGCCGATTCCATCGCGCTCAAGCTCGCCTGTCATGATGCCAAGCTGCATCGCAAGCTGATGCCGGGCAATCCGCAGGCACGCGGCGTGTTCGAGGCGGTGGAGCAGGCGCGGGTCGAAGCGATCGGCGCGCGCCGCATGGCGGGCGTGGCCAAGAACCTCACCGCGATGCTCGACGACCATTTCCATCGCGGCAAGTTCGACGAGATCACCGACCGAGCCGACGCCCCGCTCGCCGATGCGCTGGCGATGCTGGTGCGCGAGCGCCTCACCGGCATGGCGCCGCCGACCGCCGCGAAGAAGATGGTCGACCTCTGGCGTCCGATTCTCGAGGACAAGATCGGCAAGCGGCTCGACCGGCTCGATAGCGTCGTCGAGGACCAGACCCGATTCGGCGATGCCGTGCATGACCTGCTGTCCGCGCTCGAGCTCGGCGACGAGCGCAACGCCGACAGCGAGGACGATGACGACAACGACGAGAACCAGGACGGCGACAACGATCAGTCCGGCGCCGAGGGCTCGCCCGATTCCGATGCCGCGCAGGAGATGAGCGCCGACCAGGCGCAGGCGACCAGCGAGGAGATGAGCGAGAGCGCGATGGAAAGCGCGCAGGCCTCGACCTCCGACAGCTTCGACGACGGCGAGCTCGGCGACGACGAGACGCCCGGCGAGGCGACGCGTCCGAACCAGCACGGCAAAAATGAGCCGCGCGGGCCGGAATATCACGCCTTCGCGCCCAAGTTCGACGAGGTCATCGCCGCCGAGGACCTCTGCGACCATGACGAGCTGGAGCGGTTGCGCGCCTATCTCGACAAGCAGCTCGCGCATCTGCAGGGCATCGTCGCCCGCCTCGCCAACCGGCTGCAGCGCAAGCTGATGGCGCAGCAGAACCGCGCCTGGGAGTTCGACCTCGAAGAGGGCATCCTCGATCCCGCACGGCTGTCGCGCGTCGTCACCGATCCCTATCATCCGCTGTCCTTCATGCACGAGAAGGAGGCGACGTTCCGCGACACCGTGGTGACGCTGCTGCTCGACAATTCCGGCTCGATGCGCGGACGGCCGATTACGGTCGCCGCCACCTGCGCCGACATTCTCGCCCGCACGCTGGAGCGTTGCGGCGTCAAGGTCGAGATTCTCGGCTTCACCACGCGCGCCTGGAAGGGCGGGCAATCGCGTGAGGCCTGGCTTGCCGCCGGCAAGCCGGCCAATCCCGGCCGCCTCAACGATCTCCGCCACATCATCTACAAGTCGGCGGATGCGCCGTGGCGTCGTGCGCGAAAGAATCTCGGCCTGATGATGCGCGAGGGTCTGCTCAAGGAGAACATCGACGGCGAGGCGCTGGACTGGGCGCACAAGCGCCTGCTCGGCCGGCCCGAGCAGCGCAAGATCCTGATGATGATCTCGGACGGCGCGCCGGTCGACGATTCCACGCTGTCGGTCAATCCCGGCAATTACCTCGAGCGGCACCTGCGCCACATCATCGAGGAGATCGAGACCCGCTCGCCGGTCGAGCTGATCGCGATCGGCATCGGCCATGACGTGACGCGCTATTATCGCCGCGCGGTGACGATCGTGGACGCCGAGGAGCTCGGCGGCGCCATCACCGAGAAGCTCGCCGAGCTGTTCAGCGAGACCGCCACGGCGCCCACGCAGGCACCCGGCCGCCCGCGGCGCAAATTGCATTCGTGAGCACGCATTCATCCCGCCGCAGCTTTCTTCAGTACGCAGCGGCGGGATTCTCCACTCTCGCAGCCTCCCGCATCGCGCTGGCGCAAGCCCCCGCCGAGCCGCCGCCGCGCGCGCTTCAGGTCGAGAACGCCGTCACCG
This sequence comes from Bradyrhizobium sp. LVM 105, assembly GCF_003957705.1. NCBI lineage: Bacteria > Pseudomonadati > Pseudomonadota > Alphaproteobacteria > Hyphomicrobiales > Nitrobacteraceae > Bradyrhizobium > Bradyrhizobium sp. LVM 105. Next base: position 211,045 of record NZ_QZMV01000014.1, read on the forward strand.
ACCCCGTCAGCGTCGAGGTCAATGCGCGCCCCATTCCCAATTTCGAGCCGCGCGACCGCACCCGCACGCGCTTCGGTTCGCTGGAGTACCGCAGCGGCCTGGTGCTGACCTCGCCCTATCGCGGCTTCGGCGGCTTGTCCGGCATCCGGCTCGATGCCAGGGGCGAGCGCTTCCTCGCGGTGTCCGACCAGGGCGGCTGGTTCACCGGCCGCATCCGCTACGCGGAGGGCAAAATGGTTGGCCTCGATGAGGTCGAGGCCGCGCCGCTGCTCGGTGCCGAGGGCCGGCCGATCACGGAAAAGCGGCTGTGGTGGGATTCGGAATCGATCGCGCGCGACGGCAGCCTCGTCTATGTCGGGCTCGAGCGCGTCAACCAGATCCTGCGCTACGATTTTGCCAGGGGCGGCACGCGCGCGCGCGGCGAGGTGATCCCGGTGCCGGCGGGCGTGCGCAGGCTGCCGTCCAACAAGGGGCTGGAGGCGCTGGTCGTCGTGCCCAAAGGCAAAGACCATAGCCTGCCGCTGGCGGGCACCCTGATCGCCTTCTCCGAGCGCGGGCTCGACGCCGACGGCAATCTCACAGCCTTCCTGATCGGCGGCCCCACGCCCGGCCAGTTCAGCGTGCGCCGCACCGAGAAATACGATATCAGCGATGCCGTGCTGCTGCCCTCCGGCGAGCTTCTGATTCTCGAGCGCAAGTTCTCCTGGTTCACCGGCGTCAACATCCGCATCCGCTCGATCCCGCTGAAATCGATCGCGCCCGGCGCGCTGGTCGACGGCCCCGCGCTGTTCGTCGCCGATCTCGGCCACGAGATCGACAACATGGAAGGCATCGACGCCCACGTCACGCCCGAGGGCGAGACCGTGCTGACGCTGATCTCCGACGACAATTTCTCGATGCTGCAGCGGACGCTGCTGCTGCAATTCACGCTGGCTGAGTAGGGCACCAATCCCTCCCCGTCATTGCGAGCGCAGCGAAGCAATCCAGGATCCTTCCGCGGCGGCAGACTGGATTGCTTCGCTGCGCTCGCAATGATGACGTGGAGGTAGGCTCGCATCCAGGGACTAGGCGCAATGCGTGCCGCCACTACCCGCCATTCCCTACGCGCGGCTGGCAATCCGCACCTCGCTCACTAAACTCCTCCCATTGCCCTCCCACCTTCGGAACTCCCCCGCATGAGCGTCCTGTTTTCCCCGATCGAGCTGCGCGGCCTGACCTTGAAGAACCGCATCGTGGTGTCGCCGATGTGCCAATATTCGGCCGAGGACGGCGTCGCCACTGACTGGCACTTCACCCACGTCAACAATCTCAGCCTGTCGGGCGCTTCGATGTTCTGCATCGAGGCGACCCATGTCGAGGCGATCGGCCGCATCACGCCGGGCTGCCTCGGGCTCTACAGCGATGCCTGCGAGGCCGCGCTGCAACCGATCCTCGCCTCGGTGCGCAAGCATTCCTCCACAGCCATTGCGATGCAGCTCGCCCATGCGGGCCGGAAAGCGAGCAGTGCGCGGCCCTGGGACGGCGGCCAGCTGATTCCGATCGAACAGGGCGGCTGGCAGACGGTGGCGCCGTCGGCGGTGCCGCACAAGGAGGGCGAGGCCGCCCCGCTCGCGCTCGACGCCGCGGGCCTGAAACGCATCCGCGAGGCCTTCGTCGACAGCGCCAGGCGCGCCGCGCGCCTCGGCATCGACGCCATCGAGCTCCATGGCGCGCACGGTTATCTCATGCATCAATTCCTGTCGCCGATCTCCAACAAGCGCACCGACGAATATGGCGGCAGCCTGGAGAACCGCATGCGCTTTCCGCTCGAAGTGTTCGACGCGGTGCGCGCCGCCTTCCCGCACGACAAGCCGGTCGGCATGCGGGTGTCCTCGACCGACTGGGTCGAGGGCGGCTGGGATCTTTCGCAGACCATCGCATTCGCCAAAGCATTGAAGGCGCGCGGCGTCGACTGGATCGATGCCTCCTCCGGCGGCGTCTCGCCGCTGCAGAAGATTCCGCTCGGCCCCGGCTATCAGGTGCAGTTCGCCGAGGCCATCAGGCGCGAGACCGGCCTTGCCACCATCGCCGTCGGCCTGATCACAGAGGCGAAGCAGGCCGAGGAGATCGTCGCATCGGGGAAGGCCGACATGGTCGCGCTCGCCCGCGGCATGCTCTACGACCCGCGCTGGCCCTGGCACGCCGCCGCCGAGCTCGGCGGCGAGGTCGAAGCCCCGCCGCAATATTGGCGCTCGCAGCCACAGGCGCAGAAGGCGCTGTTCGGCAAGACCACGTTCGGGGCGAGGTAGCTTCTTCACCTCTCCCCGCTTGCGGGGAGAGGTCGAATTCGATCGCAGATCGAATTCGGGTGAGGGGGTACAGGTGCGGCTACAATCTCACGTGTGGAGAGAGGCCCCTCACCCCAACCCTCTCCCCGTAAGAACGGGGAGAGGGAGTTCGCGCGCTATATCCGTAACTCTCCTCCGAGCTTCCACACTCCCCCAATCTGGCCTAACCTCTGCGCAGTCAATTCCTCGCGGAGGCCCGCCATGCGTTATCCCGTCCGCAAAACGGCTCACATCTTCGAGCGTGTCGGCCTTGCGATGGCGGGCGCCGCGTGCGGGCTGTTCGTCGGCGCCTATGTCGGCTCGGCCATTCCGGCGCTGACCACGCAGGGCTTCCTGCTGCTGATGATGCTGCTCGGCGGGATCGGCTTCTATCTCGGCATCGACACGCCGCAGATGCCGTTCGACGATGCGCACAGCCAGATCGACGCCGCCGAACTCATGAGCTCTGCCGGCACGCTCTGCGCCACGCTCACCGCCTTCGTCTCCGTCGCCGTCATCGTGCTCCGCCTCGATCCGCATGTGGGCTGGACCTGGCTCGTCTTCGCCGGCTGGATCGCCGGCGTCGCCATGCAGATCGTCGCGGGAGCAAAGGCCAGGATGCGGAAGTAGTTTCATCGTTAGAGACGATCGCGCCCCGCACTCGCTGCGTTCCCTCCCCCCTTGTGGGGGAGGGCTAGGGAGAGGGGTAGCCACACGGCGAGCTCTATCGAACGAGGCGAGACTTTATTGCCGCTTCTTCGCCTATGACCGACACCTTTTGCTGGGCCACCCCTCTCCCCAACCCTCCCCCACAAGGGGGGAGGGAGCCGAGCGGAGTGTGGGGCGACGTTGTTGCGAATGCGTCCGCGCTCAGCGCAAGCAGCCGCCTGGCCTAAAACACCACGCCCACGCGCGTGCCGCGCTTCCAGGCGATGCGGCAGCGCTTCTTGGTGTTGACGTGCAACAGCTCGAAGCGGTCGGGGATGTTGACCTGGCCGCCGAGATCGACGCAGGCGCCGCCGGGCGAATAGTCGATCAGCGTGCAGGGGATCACCGGCGCGCGCGCATCGGTGATGATCTTGGCCTGGCGCGACACCAGCCCGGCCGGCTTCACGCGGGCATATTTGCGTGGGAATTGCGGCACCGTCTCCTCCAGCCTCCGCAAGGTTTCGCGGCGTGTTCGAGGGACCATGATGGAACGCAGATGATGCCGATCCAGCTAAGGCGCGCGGGAGAATTTTAATGAAAAGTGTCGGCGAAGGAAGAAAGCAAAGGTAGCCGGCCACCCTCTCGGCCGGGGCAATCGCATAGGGGAGCGATCTCGCCCGTGGCCATCCTTCGAGACGCCCGCCGTTGGCGGGCCCTCAGGATGAGGACCGGGTGCGCGGCATCTGTTTCGACGAGCACCAATGCTGCTTAGCCTCATCCTGAGGAGACCGCTGAAAGCGGTCGTCTCGAAGGACGAGGCGTGCGCTCAGGATCCCGCAAGGCGGGATATGCGATAGCCCTGCCCCCAGGAGGGAGAGAGAGCGCGCTCCCCATCACCCCGTCACGCTCTCCCCCGCCGCCAGCTCCATCCCAGGCGGCACCGGCATCGGCACCGTCACATAATCCTTCGGCAGATTCACCGGCCGATAATCCGGCTCCACCGCCATCCGCTTCAACACGCTCTCATGCACATGCGCGCCGTCGGGAATGAGGCGCGGCTCGCAATCGGGGATGTAGAAGCCCAAGAACACCTTCCGCTCCGGCCACTCTCGGTACGTCGCGCGCTTCGGAAAGAACTCCAGCAGCCGCCAGCCCGCCGTCATGGAATCGTGCAGCATGCCGGTCTTGCCGGTGTAGGCCGGCTCGACGTATTTGAACGGCGAGTTCTTGCGCTGGATGCCCCAGGCGAGCTGCTTGATGGTCGCCGGGTTGAAGTTCAGCCCCGCCTTCTCCGCCTCCGCGATCATCCACAGCAGCGGATATTTGGACTCGCCGCTCTCGGCCTCTTCATAGCCGCCGCCGACGTCGCTGTGCACGCCGGCGAACCACACCTGCAGGATGTCCTGCGGCACCTTCTTCTCATCGGGCACGTAGCGGTTGCTCCAGAACTCCTGCGGCTCCTCATATCTGTTCAGGCGGAACATGCGCCGCCGCTCGTCGATCGCGATCGCCTGCCGGAAGATCCTGACGCTCGGATTGCGCCGCGTGAAGGCGAGCTCCTCCAGGCTGAACAGGAAGAAGAAGTTGTCGCGCCGCGGCACGATCACGCTCGCCACGGTGTCCCACACGCCGATGAAATGGATGGTCGGCCAGCGCGTCGAGGTGATGCGCGCGAACTGCGCGGCGAGGTCGAATTCGTCCTTCGGCAGCGGCCCGCTCTCGTCGAACGCGACGTCGCTGAGATCCTCGACGTCGTTGCCGCGCCCGGTGCCGGAATATTGCTTGTAGGCGACGAGGCCCGAGCCTGCGAGGTTCGCCTGCTCCGGCCTGATCAGGCCGATCTTGTGGATCAGCCCCGCCAGCACGCGAACAGTATAGGCGCCGCGCGAAAAACCGAACAGATAGATGCGGTCGCCCGGCGCGTAATGCTCGACCAGGAAGCAATAGGCCGACAGCACGTTGTCATCGAGCCCGTAGCCGGTGGCGAGCCCCAGCACCAGATTGATATTGGCTTTCAAGCGGTGCCACGTCGTCGGCTCCGTCACCGTGCCGACCCCGGGATCGTAAAACACCATCTGCCGCGGCTGCGTCCTGTCGGTCTTGCGCAGGCAGCGATACAGCTTCAGGACGTTGGAGATGTTCTCCGAGATCTCGTTGCCGGTGCCGTCACAGCAGATGACGAGGTTTTTGGCGGTGGGGTGGGGGTCGGGATCGCGCGCGTGGTCCATGGGATGCGCCTCGGAGGGATGCTACCGGGGCGAGTATAGCGGAATTTAGACCGCATAAAGAACGCCAATAATTTCACGAGCACAAATAAATCGGGGTGCGTCGCTTTCCTCATCCGATTCAACCAAAGACACGATCAGTGACGAGCCAAGACCCCCAACACTCTCAAACTGTCGCAGCCGGCCGCCCGTGCCCGGCACGGGTTTGCCTATCCGCTTAAAAACATTATTTCCGTCATCGAGCCCCAATGCGATCAGCGTGCCCTCCAAACTACTCAGCTCGTCTTTCAAAATGGTACGCCCGCCTAGAACGACTTGGCCCGGAAGCACCAATGGAATACCGCTTTCCTCTCGGACGCGATAAGCCGCTTCAATCTGCGCTAGGCTGGCTGCTTCCGAAAGCAGCGTTGCTTCGCCACCCCCTATTGGGGGCATAGGCTGTTCGGTCAACAGCCCGACGATTCGATGTAATGTGATGCTCCCGACATCAAAAAAGAGAGTTGGTTTGGACCCTCGGGGATCGGGCGCTTCAGCAGCCAGCGCAAGCTGATCTGTTCTAGTCGTGCGAAAAAGACGCCGCGCGAGCAAATGTCCGCGTTGACGTGCGATAACCAAGTTGTGGTCTCTACCTGCATACGGTGCGCTCTCAGCAATTGCTATGCAGCCCTCCGGTACAGAAAATCCGAGATTGTTCGTGCGGACGAGAAATAGCGATTTGTCATCAAACCACGAATGGTCAAGTTCCTCTGCCTCCGCCTGGCTAGATACGGAAGGTGAACTCGCGGTGAACGCTGCTAAGTCTGGGTACGTAGGAACTCGGAAAGGCCGCACCCTAGAGGGATTGAAGGGGACAACATTAATCGGAACCGATTGAGCCTGTATCGGCTCGTGCCAGCGCCAATGACGAAATTCGCTGTGCATCTTCTCAGCCAGTTTACGAACAGCGATAAGATCATTGACGACAGAATACACGTCGCCCGCGCTCAAAGATGCGCGATCGTGATGAGATGTATTCAATATTCTGAGGCAATCTGCTCCTTGGATTAAGGCGCTGCAAGCAGCGAACTCTTTGATGGCAGGGGCCTTGAATAGAGCGTTCGGAGGAGTGCCGACGAGTCCACGGAGGCGCCCCAGATAGTCCGAGAATGTTGGGGCTCTCGATGGAAATCCGTAAGCAGGATAAGCAGGGTCGTCAAATAGGTCGGCTAGACGTGCCTCAAGAAATACCCGAACCTGGTTAGCGTAATCTTGCGCGAGATACGCATTATCTTTGTCTTGTTCGTAAGAGATCCGCTTCCGGTCAAGCTCTTCGACGGCCTGGGCGGTCTCCAGGCGACTCCGAGATGGATTCACAGGATGGACGCTTCGATGTTCAACATCAGCGTGCTCGCGTGCTGCTGCCACGGCAGCGCGCGCAAAGTGTCGGTCGTAGGTCGCAACGAATAGTTGCGCCCCTTGCTGCACCAATTCCGGCAATAAACGAGCCAGCTTTTGCTTGTTGTCGTGGTCGAGAAGTTCCTGAGGGTCGTCGAAAACTAGAAGAGATAAGCCACCGCGGGTATTGAGAACGTGCTCCCAAAAAGCCAAGTAGAAGCCCATCAGGCTCGCTCGTAGTGCAGACGCATTTGAAATATGCTCTGCGGGCGCAGTCGCCTTTTCGAACCCAACGCGAATGTCGAGCACGCCCTTTACGTCCATGGAGGTGGTGCGCAGCTGGTGGCCAGCCATCGGGAATGAATTGTGGTAGCAGCGATCACGCCAATAGATTGCGCGAGTATGTAAGAGTTTGCGGAGGGCTTCGACTTGCTTTTGAGCGAGTTCACCAAGTTCTACGATGCTTTCGAGGGCGATCGCCGCTCGCTTATAGAGATCTATACGCTGTTCCTTCGCACGGCGCGCTGCGAGATGAGTTGACATGCGTTCGCGTAATTCAAGGGCTGAGTTGATTGGCGCAACGCCCTTTACTATCGATGATAGCGCGTCAAGTTTGCGCCCAATCGGAGTGAGCTCGTTGATCGGGGAGTGTGGGTCGTTATCTTGTTGCAATATTGCCTTTGTTGTCGCCGCGACCTCCGACTTATAAGTTTCTCGCCATTGTGCAAATGCGCGTGCGCGTGCGAGCCGTTTAAGGCTCACGAGTAGCGGGGATGTTGCGTTGGCCAATGCCGGGGGAAACGATGGAATTTCCGGCTCTGCAAAGGCGGGAAGTTGGGGGAGCCGCTGGTTACACAATTCACTCAGACCACTCTTAAGCGGCGCAAGAGCTGATGAAAACGCGTCCGTCTCGAAGAGGTCTTGAACCAAGGCTGTACGGATAAGCTCATACGGATGCTCAGGCAAATCACGCTGTAGTTCTGGTTGAAGCGCCGTCGGGCAGTTCGCTGCGAGTCGACCAACCCAGCTGTCTGAGCTGGCCCCGGTTGTCTGAACAGAATATCCGCGTCGATAAGTGGAGCCTCTGCCGGGGTTAGGCTGCCGTGC